>DATGIG010000106.1:0-9575 GCA_035295825.1 Chthonomonadaceae bacterium
CTACTCCCCTTACGAACTCGCGCAGCGCATAGACCACACGCTGCTCAAGCCGGATGCGCCGGAAGCGGCGGTCCGAAAGCTGTGCCGGGAGGCACGGACCCACGGTTTTATCTCCGTATGCATTCTGCCCTGCTGGGTCTCCGTGGCGCAGGCCGAGCTGGAAGAGAGCGGCGTGCGCGTTGGGACCGTCATCGGCTTTCCGCTGGGAGCCAACGCCACGGCCGTCAAAGTCATCGAGTCCGAGGAGGCGATGCGCGATGGCGCGGACGAGCTGGACATGGTCCTGAACGTCTCTGCCGTGAAATCGGCGGCCTGGGAGGCGGTGGAAGCGGACATCGGCGCCGTGGTGGCCGCGGCGACGGCGGGCGGGGCAGAAGTCAAGGTGATCCTGGAGTGCGCCTATCTGACGGAAGCAGAGAAGCGCCAGGCGGCGCAGATCGTGGCCGGCTCCGGGGCCGCATTCGTCAAGACTTCCACCGGTTTTGGGCCGGGCGGCGCGACCTTAGAGGACGTGCGCCTGCTGAAAGAGATCGCAGGCGGGCGCTGCGGCGTGAAGGCCGCCGGCGGCATCCGCGACATGCCGGCCGCCCTGGCGATGCTGGACGCGGGTGCCACCCGCCTGGGGACCAGCGCCGGCCTCGCCATTCTTCAGGAAGCGCAAACGTCCGGTATTTGACATTGCAAGAATTGGGTGAAAATACCCATTGCCAACCCTGTCGCTATCTGTTATAATGGCTATCCTGGCGGCCTTTCGGCCGCCTGCAACATCCGTTCCTGTTTCGTGAAAATAAATTTTCCTCCCCTCCAATATCGGCAGTGGCGGCGAGTCTTTACCGGGTGAAGACGCACAGGAGGCTCGCCATGCCGGTGTTTGCGCAGGACGTGCTGGGGGAGGGCGTGACTCGCATCCGGAGGATGCCGATGCGCTTGCCCTTCATCCGCAACGAGCTCGACCAATGGATACGGCGCTGGCTTTTTTCCAATCGCACAGATAGCCGCTGCTGGGAACAGATCGAAGCGGTCGTCTATGCCCGCGCGAGGGCGCGCGCCCGCCGCTATCAATTCTCCCCGGCCGATGGCGAGGACCGGATCGGCGAGGTGTTTCTGCACCTGCTGGTCCTGCTCGAAGCTTGCGACCCCGCCTCCATCCGCGATTTCGACGCCTACATCGGCTGCGTGATCGAGAATGTCTTCAAAACGCATATCCGCCGCAGCAAGCCGGTATGGACACTGTTGAAGGACGAGATCGTCGAGACCCTGCGTGGGCGCAGAGGCGCGACTGGGTTCGCGCTCTGGAAGGGTTCGCCGGAGGCGCTGGCCGGCTATGCGATCTGGGAAGGCGCGCATGTGCGGGCGACCTCGCGGTATCTGCAGTTGCAGGAGGACGCGCGCCCCCTGCGCGAGCACGTGCAGGCGCAGGGGCGGCCGGAGGCGATGGAGCTGCCGGCACTGCTGGCGGCCGTGTTCAACTGGCTCGGCACGCCCCTGCCGGTCGGCGAGCTGACCAGCCTGGTCTTCGACCTGCGCGGGCTGCAGGAGCGGCTTTACGTGCCGGTCGATTCCCTGGACCGGTCTTCCGACCCGGTCGCCGACGCAGCGGCCGCCCTGATGACGGCGGAGCTGCTGCAGACCATCGCCGCCGCCTTCCGGCAGTTGCCTCGCAGCGAGAGCACGGCGTTTCTGTTCCACCTGCAGCCGGAGGTCGCCGAGCGGCTGGTGGCGCAGGCCCTCCCGAATGATGGCAGCGCGGAGGATGCTCTGGCCCGGCTCGCAGGCCACCTCGACATGCCGGAAAACGATCTGAAGCGCGCGCTCGAAGAAGAGATTCCCTGGGACGATCTGCATATCGCCGCGTTTTTATCTCTCGAGCGCGAGACCCGCCGCCTGACCCAGCAAGCGGTCATCAACCTGCGCCAGCGCGCTCTGCAGTTGCTGCGCCGCAGTATCGAAGCCGCCTCCATCCCCGCCGCCATCCCCGCGTCCTCCACTTCTTTGCACGCAACAAAGCGCGGGACGGAAAGGAAATCCTGACCATGTGCCTCACGCCTTCTCAAATAGAATCGCTGCTGCGCGTCGAGCCCGCTTCTGCCGAGCTTGTTACGTTCCGGCAGCATGCCCGCCAGTGCCCCGGCTGCCGCGCCGCCGTGAGCGCGGCGGCAGAGCGCGTGTTGATAGACACGGTGGGCCTGGAAGGCAAGCATCCGGACTCGGCCCTGCTATCCCAATACCTGGATGGCGAGCCTTCCTCCCAGATGCGGCTTTTGCTGGACCTTCACCTGGAAGGATGTCCCGCCTGCCGGCAGCGGCTGGAGGCGATGCGGTCCGCGCGCCAGGCCGCCGAGAACCGCCCTGCGAAGGAATACGCTTACCAGCCGGTCCTCGTCACCCCGCCTTCCTCTGGTTTTCGCATGATCCTGCGCTATGCCGGGGCTATGGGCGCCACGGCGCTCGTCACCGCGCTTTGCTTCGGCGTGTTCCTCCAGCATCCAGCGAATCAGATTAAGGGCCACTCGACGCAGCCGCCGCTTGGCCCCCGGCTTATCGCTTCACAACCCTCTTCCGGCGCAAAGCCTATAGTGGTAAAACCGGCTGCCCTGCAAATTGCTTCTGCAAAAGACTATACAGCGCTTAACAACGAAATCGCCGGGTTATCCACAGATGCTAACACACGCGGCCCTAGAGAAACAGAAAGCACGATCGTTTTGAAAAGCCCCCTCAAGGACGAAGCGATGCGCGAGACGACGGTGAAACTGGAATGGAATCGATTTCCAGGCGCTTCGCGATATGTCGTGACGGTCTCTATTGAAGGGGAAGACCCGATTGTTTCCGGGCGCGCGCTGTCTCAGACATTCCTGACACTTCGCAATTTGCATCGGGGGCAACGTTATAACGTGGAGATAGTGGTCAGAGACAGCGCCGACACTTTGCTCCGCACACAGTCGCTGCAATTTACCATTTTGAACACCGCGCAGGAGCAGGAGTTGAAATCTGCCGAGCAAATGTATGCCTGGCCGGACCCTCGCTTGGTACGACTCTACCTAAAATGGAACCTGTATCACGACGCACTGCATGCCCTGGAAGCATTGAGCCAGGAACGCTCTATTTCGCTACAAAACCGGGAGAAGGCGAAGCGTTCGTATGAGGCATATCGCAAGCTTCTGTCCAGGCAGGCCACCGGTTAGTAAGCGCCGGCACAGACGTGCGATTTCTTGCTCGACCAGACCGTTTCTTTCCCGGTAATAGCTCTTCAGGAGGCGACATTCTATGCACGGACAAGCCTGCGTTACTCTTCTTCTGTCTCTGCTCTTGCCGGCCTGCCTTTTGCATCCGGCATGGCCCCAGGACAACAGCGAGGTGCTGGCCCGCCGTGCCGCCGCAGAATTCGAACTCGGTCGTAAGACAAACGATATAAATGTCGCGACACAGTATTTCCGAGAGGCGGCACAGGACTATCGTGACGCGCATCAGATTCCACAAGAGGCAGAAGTATTCCGCGCCATGATGATACGGCACGCAGACTCGGCAAAGGAAGTGTTGCCGGAGGCGCAGCAGTTGGTGGCTCTTGACCGAAATATACTTCACCCTCCTCTTTCGGTCCTCACAAAAGATACGGCCATGCTGGCAACAGCCTATTATAATGCCAGGCAGTTTGCCCCTGCGTTCGCGACATTGGACGAAGCGATCCGCCTGGCGCAGCAGTCCGGCAATATCTTACGAGTCGCTGCCTATCATTTGACAAAGGCAAACATGTACAACTTCCGTGGGCAGATGAATCAGGCTGTCGCTGAGCAGCAGACCGCCGTGCGTTTTGCTATCAAGGCCGGATCTTGCGCTGCCAGACTGAAAGCGGCTGTAGCGCATACGCGCAGGGAATTCTGGCTGCTGGATAAGGAGTCTATCGGAAGATGGGCCCAATGGATCAGTTCTTATTGTGCGCAGATGGAGGCCGCTGCGCGCACGGATATGGGAATGTGGTTGTTCGAGAAAGGAGAGCAAGAGAGCGGCTTGTGGAACCTGCATCACGCGCTGTATCAGGCGCAGCAGCTGGACATGACGCTGAACGACTTCGATGTCTGGAATAGAAACCGGCTTACTCTGGCAGACTGCCTGGCGGACCAGGCGGACATCTACCAGCGGCTCGGGTACCCACATAAGGCGCTCGTTCTCTATCGCGAGGCTTGCCAGGCCAATCTTGCCGGCACAGCGGATCACCTGTACCAGTGTTATGACGCCATGGCGGATATTTATGCCGCCAGCGGCCGCCCCGGCGCTGATGCGCTCGCGGAAGCCTATTATGAAATGGTGCTCCTGCCGAATCCTATAGATCCCTTTAACGGCTTTACAGCGCGGGTAGGCTACGGAGGCTATCTGGTCCATAAAGGCCGGTATCAGGAAGCGTTGAATCTATTCCGCAGAGCGCTGTTTACAGCTAAGCAGGCAAGCACTTTTGACAAGGAGGCTGATTGCCTGAATCGGATGGGTTCGGCATATCTCGCCCTGCACGACCCCCACAATGCCCTGAACTGTTTCCAGGCCAGCGCCAAAGTTACAGAGGAGAACGTTCCGATTCCTGACCTGCAGTGGAAAGCGCACTATGGCCTGGGGCTCGCCTGGATGGCCCTGCATCATGCACCGGATGCGCTACAGGAATACAACAAAGCGATTGAAATCCTCAACCACTGGCTGCATGGCCTGCCCCAATCCCCTGCCGAGCCGATCCGTCTCGATTCCTCTCTCTGGGAACCCTACCATGATGCGATGCTTGCCTATATGAATAGACGCGGTAGCAAGAGCGTGGTCTTTCGCTTGAGCGAGCAGGAGAAAGCAGGCCTGTTGACACTTGCGGCTCGCCAATTGGATCTGAATAAATGGCTAACAGCTCAGGAGCGCGCCTATGAACACCATCTACGCGATGAGATCGATGCCGGATTGCAGCGGAATACCAGTTATGAAGCCCGTGAATTAAAGGCAAAACGCCCGCAGGATTTTCCTGCCTGGAAGGCTCAAAACCTCGCTGATCTGCATCGCGCGGAAACAGAATATGAAACTCTCTGGCAGGCCATCTATCGACGGCATCCTGACAGGCAGGCGGAGATGAAAGCGGCACGGGTGGAAATGCCGGGCCTGGATCTTCGGGGGGCAATGGCCGTCGCAGCCAAGGCCCACGCCACAATCCTGGACTATGTGCTTACGGAAAGCAAAGCGTTCGCATTCCTTATTGATTCTCAAGGCGCATCCGTTGTGCCTCTCAAAACGCCAATCAAGCAACTGCGCGAGAACATGGAGGAGCTGAGCCGCAATCCGGAGAACGCCAATCCCCATCCTACGGTTGCCGGGTCTCTCTATAAGGCATTGATAACCCCGTTAGAGGGCATGAAGAGCTTTCAGCAGGCGCGCGCGCTCTGCATCATTCCCGACGGCGTCCTATGGCGGGTACCCTTCGAGATGCTCTGGCAGCATCCCACCAAAAGCCAGCCTCAATATCTGATCGAGCGATTCCCCATCTCCTACGCGCCCTCGGTGGCAGCGCTGCAGATGATGCTCGACCGCGAACGATCATTCGCGCCACGTCATGCCTGGCGGGCTGCGTTTCTGGGCGGGCCTCTTCTCGACAAAGCGCAGCAAATGCCCTTCGACCTGTTTCGGGGAGGCGGTTTCCACAAGATCCTGGCGCCGGAGCTGCAGAAGGCTCCCCACCTCTTCCACAACCCGGTCATATATGTCGGGGCGCGCGCCACCCGGCAGGCTGCCAGAAATGCCCTGGAGACCTGCGATCTGGTCCATTTCGGCTGCGATGGCCGCTACAACGATGCGGAGCCGCTGCGCTCTGCGCTGGCGCTGACTCACGGCCAGTTGACAGCCTCGGACCTTGCTGGCTGGCCCATTCGCTCGCGGTTGGTCTTCCTGGCCGCCTGTGAGACCGGGCGTGGAGAACCGGTGGTCGGGCAGGGATTGCTGGGCATGACCTGGGCCGCCTTTGTCGGCGGCGCGCCTACCTGCATTGCCACCCGCTGGCAGGTCGACGATCGCGAGGTCGCCGGACTGATCGTGGATTTCTATCAGAACCTGCTGAAGGGCCTGTCGGAAGCGAAAGCGCTCCAAATAGCGCAGGTGCATCAGTTGCGCCAGCAGGGTGATCGCCGCAAGCCCTACTACTGGGCTGGCATGATGCTGATGGGAAGGTGAAAATCCATGTCTCTGATAAATGCATGCCGGCTGCTGGGCGTTCTCCTGACGCTGGGGCCGGCTCCGCAGGCTTCTCCTCCGCCCTTTCTCTATGCGACTCACCACCCGCAATTTATAGAGAAGGATCCGAAAGGTGTCCTGACCTATATTGGAATTGTGCCTGTGCGCAGCACCATGCCGATGGTCATTGATTCGCAGGCGCATCGGCTTTACCTGGCCTGGCTGGCGGCCACGAATGAAAAAAATGAGGACGACCACACGCATAATATCTGGCGGTTTGCCATACTCGATACGCGCACCGATAAAGTCCTTGCCTCGGTCAAATATGCTCTTCCTGCCTCTGGTGTCCTGCTCACAGCAGATCCGGCGCGGAAACGCATCTACGCGGTCCTGGACGGTTGTGATCGTTTCCTTGTGATGGACGGCGCTTCCGCTGCTATCGTGAGGACTCAAGCCTGCCAGTCCGCGACGCCGGTGGCGATCTCTCCAGACAAGGACCGTCTTTATATGTTAGATAAAGATGGGCAGAGTATCCATGTGCTTTCGGCGCAGACCTTTCATGAGATCGACCAATGGAGCATTCGGGCCGCCTACCTGACCGTGTGTCCCCGGCAGCAAGCTCTCTGCAGCATATTAAGCGGTTCAGATGCGGTCGAAGTCATTGACTGCAAGACAGGACAACCACGTGCATCCATCCCTTTTGCTCCCCGCAGATGGCAAAACAATCAGAATCTGAAGATAGCTGTCAATCCCGTGACCGGCCGTCTCTACACCCCCAATGGCAGCCAGGATGAGCGCCTGGCGGTCATGGACGTGGCCACGCATCGCCTCTTGCGCACGGTTTCTATTGGGCCCTTCCTGAATCAGATTGCGGTCGACCCGATGACCGACCGGGTCTTCGTGGCTGCCGGCTATCAGATCGTCGTCCTGGACGGTAAAATGAACACGATTTTGACGAAGATCGGCAGCAGGGACCAAGTGGATACAATATCCATCGATACGGGCTTATCGAAAATCTACGTATGCCTCCGATGCGGACTCGTCCTCGCATTTCAGGAGGCCCCCAGACGCTGACATAGCAAAAATCAGCCTCTTCAGAAAGTCTCCAATGAAAATTATAAAGCCGCTCGCTTTCAATACCGCGTCCATTCGCCACTCTCTAATGGATGGTCGCGCAGAACAACCTGGATCGTCCCCTCCGGGACAGAGGAAAACCAATGCAAGCAGGAACGCGAGGCAGGCTCACATCGGTTATCGCAGCAGTGGCGCTAAGATTCACTATCGGTATAGCAGCGCTAACGCTCACCATCGCGGCGGCAACGGCCCAGACATTCACAACCCTCTACTCTTTTCATGGCGCGGATGGCTCCGGGCCGCTCTCTCCGCTGATAATCGGGGCGGATGGCGCTCTGTACGGCGTAACCGCTGCTGGGGGAACGAATGGCGCAGGCACGGTTTTTCGCCTGACGACAGCCGGCGCGCTCACAACGCTCTATTCCTGGTCCGGCACCGGCACGGACGGCTCCGGTCCTCATGGCCCGCTGGCGCAGACTTCCGACGGCAGCCTGTTCGGCGTTACGCAATTCGGGGGTGCCTATAATCTCGGCACGATCTTTCAAATCGCGCCGACCGGATCATTCCAGACCCTCTGGTCGTTTGAAGGTTACCCCAACGATGGCTCTATCCCGGCTTCCGGGCTGATCCTGGCCCCAGATGGGAATCTCTATGGGACCACCTACTCCGGCGGCACGGATTACCTCTTTGACTATGGCACCCTCTTTAACGTCACTCCCTCTGGAACCTACACGTCCCTTATCCTTTTTACCGATGGGCAATTTTACGATGGCTCCAATCCGTCAGGGCCGTTGACGCTAGGTTCCGACGGGATCTTGTATGGAACGTGCCCGCAAAGCAGAGAGGGAGACATCAACGGGGTCATCTACTCTTATAGCCCGAGCGCAGGCTATCGCTCTCTCTTCATCCTGCCGACCGGAGACACCTCCTATGGCACGATCAATAATGGGACCATGCGCGCCTCCAATGGCGTCCTCTACACCACAGCCTATCAGGGAGGCGCGTATGGAGATGGCGTCGTGTTCAGCAACGGTTTCAACGTGCTGCACGCCTTTAATGGCGCAGACGGCTCCACGCCCAATTGCGTGCTGCTGCAGGGCGGGGACGGCAATCTCTATGGCACCACGGACGGCGGCGGTCAGTATGGCTACGGCACGATCTTCCGGATGACACCTTCCGGAACTGTAACCACCCTCTACTCGTTTACCGGCGGCGTGGATGGCGCAGGAGGCTGCGCCGGTCTGGTCCAGGCCGGAGACGGAAGCATCTATGGGGTGACCTATTCCGGAGGAGCAAACGGCCACGGCACGGTGTATCGCCTCACGCAACATAGCGCCACAGCGCTTGATCGGCTGACTGTCGGTATCAACCCCATACCCGGCAGCAAGACTGTGGACGGAAATGTGGTGCTCACATCTGCCTCGACAACGCCGGTTGTGGTCACTCTCCAATGCAGCAACCCAGCCGCTTCCGTGCCTTCCACGGTCACAGTGCCCGCCGGCTCAGTTCATGCGCGCTTCCCGATCCAGACTATTCCGGTTTCGACCATCACCAGCGGCACGCTGTCGGCAACGCTCAATGGCGCGACGAAGAGCCTGATCCTGCGCGTACGGCCTATAGGTATCGCGCGCGTAGGGCTCAACCCGAACCTAGTGGTAGGCGGGAAGTCTGTCATCGGCACCGCCGTGCTGGAGTTTCCGGCAGCGCCGGGAAACATCCTGGTCTCGCTTTCCAGCAGCGACCCCGCCGTCGCCAGGCCGGCCGTGAATAGCATTACGATCCCTGCTGGAACGCAATCCACCAGGTTCAGCATCACGACGCACCCGGTGTCCGCGGCCACGTCGGTCGCTATCTACGCCTCGGCCAACAAAATCAAGAAGGGGAAGACGCTGGTGGTCAATCCCTAGCGCCTGCTAATGGGTTGGGAAGCTTTTTCCTTTCCTGGCCAGAGAAATGTCGAGAAATTGCTCGCCGGTCCGGTAATATCGCCGGGCCGGTGGATTCTATTTGGGCGATAGCGCAGGCAAGATTGTATATCGCGCATCCAACTCATGACGAAAGGATGGAGCACTATGCAACGCAACTACCTCTTTGCCCTGACGACACTGCCTGGCCTCTTCTACTGCCTGATCACGTTGCCGGCCATGGCGCAGTCTGTGGGACCAGACGCCACCACCTCCCCTCCCACTCACATGTATGTGAACAGTTCCAGTACAGCCTGGTGGATCACCCAACTTGGATTGGGAGGGGCCGGCGAATTCCAAATCAACAACACAAGTAATTCCAATCCGGCCCTCATTGGCATCACCAATGGC
>DATGIG010000107.1:0-2935 GCA_035295825.1 Chthonomonadaceae bacterium
CCAATGCCGCCGGCATGAGATGCGGCGCTGACAGGTCGGCCAGGGGCACAAACCAGACGTCGCCCGGGAAGGAGTCCGCAAACCGTCCTGCGGCTTCCATCGCCAATCGCGTTTTGCCCGTACCCCCTGCGCCGGTCAGAGTCAGAAGGCGCGTTTCCGCCAGCAACGCGAGGACGGATTCGAGTTCCTGCGCTCTGCCGATGAAGCGGGTCAAGGGCAGAGGCAGGTTGGAGGGCCACTCCTCCCGCGATACGAGGGGCGCAAAATCGTCCGGCAAGGAGGGATGCAGGAGCTGAAAAACGTGCTCGGGACCCGGCAGGTCCCGCAGGTGATGCCGCCCCAGGCTTTTGAGATGGCATCCTGACGGCAGCGCCTCGCGGAGGAGCGCCTGGGTCGCCTGCGAGAGGAGCACCTGCCCGCCTCGCCCGATGGCGCGCAGGCGTGCGCACCGGTTGACGGTTGGCCCATAGTAGTCGCCGTTTCTCAAGCCCCCCTCCCCGGAATGCAGCGCCATGCGCACTTTGATCGGAGCGCTTTCCGGCCAGGGTTCTTGTTGGTAGGCTTGCTGGAGGGCGCAGGCGGCCGAGAGGGCATCCGCAGCATCGGCAAAAACACAGAAAAGACTATCGCCTTCCCCGCGGATCTTGACCAGATGACCCCGGTGTTGGACCACCAGGTTCTCGGCCAGGGCTTCATACCGCAGGAGCGCCTGCTGCATGGCCGCAGGGTGCGCTTCCCAGAGCCTGGTGCTGCCTTCTATATCCGTGAGCAGGAACGTGACCGTGCCGCCGGGAAGGGAGGATTCGCCTCCGTCTGCAGAGGGTAGCTGAGGCACAGAGTTCATGCCTTATTTATACCAGAAGGTAATTCGTGATGGTTTCAGAGAAAGGCAAACCAGCTCAGCAACCAACCTGTAAACCGGATCCGCTGCTACCTGTTAATAACGCAGGACGGACCGTAGAGCGGGATGCCTCTACGTCATGGGTGTAATGGCGTCAGCAGAAAACCGCGCCGCTTTTCTTTGAGGAGACCATCTCCCAGGATTTGCCCCTGGTCGTTGATACCGCTGGCGCGCCATAAGACCCAAGTCGCTGGATATGGCCTTGCTGCCAGAGCACCGCGCGCGCTTTCAGACCGGGGCCGTATTCTTGCCGGGCCTCTCCGACGATCTGGCCGTTCTCGTTGATGGCCTCGGCGCTGCTTCGATGGTAGCCTGGAAGCGTTCCTATTTACAAGAGAGGGGTTCGATTTTCTTCTCATTCGGCCCTTGCCATAACCATGACGATGGTTCAGAATAGAAGTGGATTGCATCCTTAGAAAGGAGGTTACGATCATGGCTCCTTGGGTCCGAACGCTGCTGCTCTGGAGTCCGCGCGTGGTCGCCATCCTGGTCGTGCTGTTTCTTAGCCTGTTCGCGCTCGACGTCTTCGAGGAGAAACGCAGCCTGGCGGAATGGTTGCTCGCCCTGTTCATCCACCTAATTCCCTCCCTTCTTCTGCTGGCGGCGGTGATCCTGGCGTGGAGAAGAGAATGGATTGGCGGCGTGGTGTTCGTCAGTCTGGCAGCTCTCTATTGCCTGACAACCTTACGTCGCCTGGACTGGGTGTTGTTCATTTCCGGTCCGTTACTGACGGCTGGTCTGCTCTACCTTCTGAGCTGGTCGTTTCATAGGGAACTGCATCCGCCACGGTAACGTGAAGATGTCACTGACTGCCCCTAGCAGCCCGCTCCAGGTTCAGCCTGAGCAGCCGTTCCAGGACCTGCTCATTGGTCAGGTCTATCGGCCAGCCGTAGGCGGCGAAGACGGCGGCATCCAACTTCTGATGCGCCATGTCCTGCCAGGGAGGTCGCTGGTTATAGAGACTGGTCAGCGTCCGTTGGGCCAGCTTCACGGCGCAATCAACGTCACGAGGAACAAGGCGCGGGTAACCGGACTGTTCCGATCCCGCGCTCGTCTGGCTGGTGAACGTAGCGCGCCCACGGGCCGTCTATGGCGCCGGGGAACTCCAGCACCTCCTTGCAAGTCCACTCAGGCGGATTCAGCCAGTGGCTACGCAAGGTATCCAGTTCCAGGGCTGCCTCTGCTATGGCAGCCTCTTGCGCCGGCGTCGGCTCAGGAAAAGGGAACGTCTCAAAGCAGGTGGTCGGGGTGTAGCGCGGGCGTGTTTCTAGCCGTGTTCCCTGCTTCAGTGCCCATACTTCATGGATACGCGATTGGAGGACGCCGAAGAAATAGTCGTCTGAGCGTGCGAATACAATAACCACATTGGCCGGTAGAGATACTACAGGCAGCCAGACGAAAATCCTGTGTTTTGCTACCATGCATGTTGCAAGATAGCGATTGTGATTACTAAACGCCTGTCGCATTTCGACGCGTGGGCGTTCATGTAACCACCAGGAACTTATCGTGGTTCGAGACTTTGCGCTCCCTATCGAAGTCACGCCGGCAGGACGGGCCATTGTCGGCGCTGGCCGTCTCTGATCGGAGGGACGGCCATGCAGACAACGACCAATCATCGGGACCGGCGCAACCGGTCCCGATCCTCGCCGCCATCAGTTCACCCTAGAGGAATGCAGACGGGGCGGCATGAAGGGCTATGAAGCCGCCTGGCAGTCGCTGGAACGCCGCTTCCCTGGCTGTGATCCCCATTTCCTCCTGTGTGCCATCTTGGGCAGCCGGCCCTGGTACACGCTGCCCGGCATCTTCGCGGAGGAACCGTCATGCGAATAGAGAAGCGGGGCTGGTTTTGGGCCGTCATTGATGAGGCAGGCGAGTTAGTCTGCCTGTGCGTCTACCTGAAAGGTGCCCGTGAGGTCGTCAAGCGCCTTTCCCAATAGCAACTTACAGCCGAGCCGGGCGGCTATCCCTACCCGGTACTCCCTCTTTGGTTAGTAGTCGTCCAGAATTAAGTTCCGTATCTTGGCTATGCTCGCT
>DATGIG010000108.1:0-5019 GCA_035295825.1 Chthonomonadaceae bacterium
CCCTCCTCGCTCAGCCGTACTTCTCGTTCAGCCGGTCCACCGCCGCCTTGCACCGCTCCGTCACTGCCCAGGCGTCCGGCCAGAAGCAGAGGTCGATGGTCCACCAGTCGCACGGGCAGCCGGATTGGTTGAGTTCGGGCAGGAGCGCATCGAAGTCCAACACGCCGTCGCCGAAGGGCGCGTGGGTCGAGGTCTCGTCATCGTGGAGTGTGCCGTCCGAATCGATGAGATGGATGTGGCCGATCTTGCCGCGCAGTTTTTGGGCCAACTCCAGCGCGCCGCCGGGCAGCGTCTCCCGCTCTCCCGGCTGCCGCGCGCCGACGGCGGCGCACATATGGGCGTGGCAGGTGTCGAACAGCGCGTAGAAGTTAGGGTGCCCTACCTCTTCGATGATACCCAGGATGTCGGAGGGTTTGTTGAAGGCGAACCCCGGCTCAAACTCCCAGACCACGCGGATACCCAGGTCGGCGGCGTTCTGGCTGGCGACCCGCCAGGTGTTCACCACCCGCTCCCGCGCTACCGGCTCCGGGACCTCCTGAAAGATCGTGGGCGGCTGGACTGTATCAATGCGAAAGCAGTCTATCCCCAGGTCGAAAGCAAACTGGAGGTTGGTGCGGAAGTGGTCCAGATAGACGGAGTTGTCGCTTGTATTGATCAACTGCAGGCTCCAGAGGTCGGGCGCGATGGCGGCAAAGGTGAGCCCCTTCTCCTCGACCCGCTTGCGCAGCTCCTGCCGCGCCGCACGCGTGGGAAAGGCGTCGGGCGTCGGGTGGGGCGGAAAGCTCCCCAGATCCAGGCCGTCGAAGCCCAGCGCCGCGAGCTTCTCCACCACTTCCTCGAAGGGAACGGGGTGCGCCGCATAGGGGCCGATGGTGTAGGCCCACGTTCCGATGGAAATACGTTTCATCCGGTCGCTCCTTTGTGATCCGAAACCGTGTGTGAAGGATGGCCCATTATATCAGTTTCGAGGGGGATTGCAAAGAGGGAATTACGCTGCATGGGGATTGGAAACGGAGCAGGGTTTTGGGGGCGGTGTGGGGAAATTAGCGGCAGGGGAAATAGACGATGCGTCAGGTACTGGCTACGGAGACACTGAAAACCGGGGAGCGGATGGAGATCGAGCGCGTGACGCCGCCGGATGCGGAGCGCGCCGCGCAGATATTGCCTTTTTTGGCGCATAAGCCCCCCAACTATCGGGGGCACATAGACCGCGCCTTCGCCGGGGAGACCGACGACCTCGAAACCCACTTCTACATCGGCCTGATCGGGGATGAGATGGTCGGCAATATCATGACCGTGGAGACGAACGGCGTTGGCGTCTTCGGCCACGTCCACACCCGCTCCGATCAGCGGCGCAAGGGGATCTGCAGCGCCATCATGCGGCGCCAGATGGAGGACTTCCGGCAGCGGAATGGGCGCGTGCTGCTGCTCGGCACAGGCTACCAGAGCGCGCCCTACTATATCTACGCCTCCTATGGCTTCCAGGATTGGAAACCCCACGTTCCCGGCCGCATGCGTTACGACAACCCGGCGGACCCGGAGTTCGAGGCGCGCTTCTTCGCTCCGGCGGAGTACCAGGTCGCCCCGGCGCGCTGGAAGCACTGGCCGCTCGTCGCTTTGCTGGCCGCCATTCCCGGCCCCGCCTACTTCCGCAGCTTTACGTTCGACCTCTGGGGCGTCGGGCTGATGGAGGGGCCGTACAGCAAATTCCTGCACGAGAACGGAGCGCGCCCGGAGGTCTCCGCGTTGGTTCTGGAATCGGCGACCGGCGCCGTGGCGGCCATTGCCACTGCTATTCCCGACCCGCGTACACATGGCGACGTGCGCCTGCTGGATATCTTTGCACATCCCGGCGTCGGCGCCGCATATCTAGCGGGACTGCTACACGCACTGCCCTCCGTACCGATGCAGAGTTACGCTGACCCGAACGATGCCGCGAAAATCGGAGCATTGGAGAACGCGGGCTTTCGACGCGGGGCCGTGCTGCCGCACCAGTTCCGGGAGGGAGACGCCTGGCGCGATCTCTGGCTTTACGCCCGGTAAACGGAACTCGGAACAAACCCGCCCGCCTGTACGTCTCTTACGGAAACTGCGAAACGAAAGCTGCGTTGCCTCCGTCCTACGGGATAGAGAGGATGCGTAGAGAGCCGTGTCTGAGCAGCACGCAAATGAGAGTAAAGAAGGAGTAACGACCATGAGCAAAGAGAACAACTGGGGTGGGAATCTGGTATTCTTCCTGCTGGGCGCGGCGACCGGTGCAGCCATCGCCCTCCTGTATGCCCCGCAGGACGGCGAATCGACCCGCCGCTTCCTGGGAGACAAGGCCGGAGAGGTCAAAGACAAGGTCGGTGAGGTGACCGCCAACGTCGCCCAGACCACCAAGGACACCTGGAGCATGGCGACGGATAAGGTGCAGAGCCTGATCAATCGGGGCCAGCAGACGGCCAAGGACGGGATCGACTCCGCTGCGGATGCGGCGCGAGCCGGCGTCAATAGCGTCTCCTGAACGCACGCACCAACATAGGCGCCTACAGCCTCGGCGCACGCCAATCCACAAACGCGCGTCATCCCGATGGTTGAGACCCGGAAGGGATAATCTCAACCATCGGGATGGCTCCTATTTTCCACTCCCATTTTATCGAGGATGACATGAACTCTCTTTTAGGTAGTACCACATGGCAGAGAAGGCCGAGCTTTCGCCTGCTGATGTCGGGTGCGGCGCTCTGCGCCTGCGTCCTGGCGCTTGCCCTGCCGATGCAGGCGCAAGAGACGACTGACGAGAAGGATGGCGACGTCTCCATCGGCAGCATCAAGATCCTGACAGTCCGCTTCCCCGCGGGAGATATGACCATCAAGCAGCGGGCCGCAGCCATCACAGACCGCCTTATCAGCATCCTGTCCGACGCCCGCATCCGCCCCTCCGACATTACCATCCAGCCGGTGGGGAAGGAGGAGGCCAAGATCGTGGTCAAGGACAGACTGCTGGTGACGGTGGACGCCCGGACCGCGCAATTCAACCATACCAAGGCGATGGATCTGGGCAAAATATGGGCCGACCATCTGCGTGCCGTCCTGCCGCAGATCAACGCCAAGCCCAACCCGAACGAAACGCACGGTAAGAATTAGTAGGGGCAGACCTGCGTGTCTGCCCAGGGCGAACCCCTTGGCCCAGGGCGCAGCAAGCAGCGCCCCTACCCTGCGCCGTATGAAACCCGATTTGCGAGGAGAAGCGCCATGACCGAAGTTCCTACCTACTGGCTCTGGGTATCCGGTATCTATTTTGTTATCAGTATTCTCTGGTCTATCGGCCTGACGGTGGGAATGATCCTCCTCATCAAGAAGACTTTGCCTATCCTGACGGAGGCCCGGATGCAGGTGAACCGGATCGGCGGCCAGGCCAAGAGCATCGCCGCCAAGGCGTCGAACACCGCGAGCATCGTACATGCCCAGACACAGAACCTGTTGGGCAATGCGCAGAGTGCAGGCAGCATGGTCACACGCCAGGCCGGCGCCGTCGGTGCGGCGCTGACGGGGCTGCTGATCGCCTCCCGCGTCGTCAACTTCGTCCGCAAGCTGTTTTAAGCCTATGCCATACCCGGCAATCGTTTTCCGATGGACATTGCCGGGACCGTTCTCCTCCAACCCTTACGAAAGTAATACTTTCCCATTCACCTAATACATATTTTCACGCGGTAGTGACATATTTCACACTTTCCTCGCTCGTTCCCTCTTGACAAACAGCCAAAATGTTGATACTATAGTGTTGTCAAAACGCTTTGGCGTCCCCTATACCCCATCTCACATGGAATACTCTGCCAAAAGTGCTATTCCCACTGCGGACTTTCTTTCCTATTGTGTCTCGAATGCGTATTTACTCTTAGACGGCTGTGCCTTGCATGGAGGTAAGTCGCAGACGCACGGAGTCGCCAGGTCAATGAGCCTCTGTTCACGGGAGTTTGCGGTGCTGTATCCCCTTCCTGCCGCAAGCCATCACCCCCTGCATGCTCTCAAGTGAAAAGGAAAACCTGGCACAATTCGAAACGTAGTGAATGGTACTGTTCGCCTGTATCTTCGCACGGGACCATTCCGGTTCGGCGCCTGCCCCCCGAGTTCGGCGCGAACGCTCCTATATGATGAGGAGAAATGAAGCGAATGTCCGAGCCGAGTGTATCTTTGCGCTCAAGGTCCGTCTACGCCAGGGTCACCAACCTGGTAGCCGGCAGTTGGGCCGTATTGGCCTTCTATCTGATGGCGCGCGCGCTGTTGGTAACGCGCGAATGGGTTGTAAGTATCGTCGCTCTGATCCCCTTACTGGCAGTCTGGGCAACATTGGAACGAAAACGTTGGGGCCGCCTCGCCCTGCTGGGGATCAGCCTCACGGCGCTTGGTCTCTGTGTGACCGCCTTCGGGATGATCGCCTGCCTGAACAGCGTAGGGTATAAACCTGCACACTATGCGCTCCACGCACTCACTCTGTACGCGCGCAATCCGGAGACCCTACTCATCATCGTGCTGCTGGCGATAGCGACCGGCATCTGGATGCTCCGCGCCACCGTTGTGGCCGAGTTCGAGCAGAACAAGCGGGCCGTCCTTGCTATTGGGCAGAGGGCGATTGCCGGGGCGCTGGTGGTCTGCTGGGGGCTCATGGCGCTGTGTGCGCCATTGGCTGCCAGGGAGCGCCAGAACAGGTTTCCTTCGCGCTTCGAAACCCTGTTCGCTCACCATGCGAGTTCCAACAATCGCATCATCCGTTCTGAGCACAAGCTCAACAACCGATAGCCATCTCGCATCGCCTCTTCGACGGCGCCGGGCGCTTCCATCAGGCTCAGCGCCGTCGTCAGTCCTATCTCCCGGAGCCTCGCTTCGGCTCCGGGAGCGATCCCTCCTGCCAGCGCGATCACTGGCGCCCCGACGGCTTTCGCCCGGCGCGCCACGCCAGCCACGACCTTGCCCCGCACCGTCTGCCCATCCAGATGCCCCTCGCCCGTAACCACCAGGCGGCATAGGGCGAGTTTCGCA
>DATGIG010000109.1:0-7038 GCA_035295825.1 Chthonomonadaceae bacterium
CTATCTGGTCCTGAAGAGCGATCCCGGCCTGACCGCCAGCGGCCCCTGGGACGCCCTCGGGCTGCGCGGCAACGCCAGCGCGCCCATGCGTCTACAGGACTGCACCCTCCCCGCCAGCCGCGCCCTCTGCCCGCCGGGCAAAGGCTTCGATACCATGCTGGGTGTCGTACTCCCGGTCTTCCAACTGGGCAACGCCGCCATCTCCGTCGGCATCTGCGAGGCCGCCGTTCAGGCGACCACCAGCCACCTCACCGGCAAGCGCTTTGAACACCTCGACAGCAAACTCGCCGACCTGCCCAACCTCCGCGCCCGTCTGGCGAAGATGCGTATCGAGACCGACCGCGCCCGCGCCCACCTCGATTCCGCGCTTACTGCCGTGGAAGCCGCCGCCCCGAACGCCATGCTCCTTGTGTTGGAATCCAAGGCCGCCGCAGCGGAGAGCGCTCTGCTGGTCACCGACCTGGGCATGCAGGCCTGCGGCGGCGCGGCCTTCAGCAAACACCTCAGCCTGGAGCGCAACTTCCGCGATGCCCGCGCCGCCAGCATCATGGCCCCCACCACCGACGTCCTGCACGATTTCATTGGCCGCGCCCTCTGCGGCATGGAGCTATTCTGACCATGAAAGAACCGATCCTCGTGGGCGCGGTCGTCTATGACCCCAAGGTCGTCGTCATCTGGGACATCATCAAGGACTTCTTCGAGGCCAACGCCTGCCCCATGGACTACATCTTCTTCAGCAACTACGAACTCCAGGTCAAATCGCTCCTCGGCGGGGCCATCCATATCGCCTGGAACTCGCCTCTGGCCTGGCTGGACGCCCAGCGCCGCTCCGGCGATACCTGCCGCGCCATCGCCATGCGCGATACGGACCGGGACCGTGTCTCCCATATCGTCTGCCCGACGGACAGCCCGCTCCAATCCCTCGCCGATCTCGCGGGCCGAACCCTCGCCACCGGCGCAAAGGATTCGCCCCAGTCCACCCTGATCCCATTGGGATTGCTCCAACGGAACGGGTTGGAGCCGGGGAGGGATGTGCAGGTGAAGCGCTTCGACGTGCTGGTCGGCAAGCATGGCGACCACATCGGTGGGGAGAAGAACGCCCTGCAGTGCATGCAGGCCGGAGAGGCCGACGCCTGCGCCATGCTGGACCTCAACTGGCAGCTATGGACGGCGGACGGAACGATAGACACCCACCGCTATCGCGTTCTGGCGACCACGGATCGCTTCGACCACTGCGTCTTTACCGTACGACAGGACCTGCCGGAAGCGCTGGAAGCTCCCTGGCTGGAGACCCTCACCTCCATGAGCTACGCCAACCCGGCCCACCGGGAGATGATGGATATGGAGGGCCTCAAAGCCTGGCTGCCCGGCCGCACCACGGGCTTCGCCGCCCTCGCTGACGCCGTCCAGCGCCAGAACTTCTTCCAAACTCCCCCTCTCCCAGCATTGGGAGAGGGGGTTGGGGGGTGAGGGCGATTTCATCCATGCCTGACCTACCCCTCTTTCCCGTCACCACGGTCGGCAGCCTGCCCCGGCCCACGCCCCTCCTGCGGGCGCTCCGGGCGAAGCGCCGGGGCGCCCTGTCCGAGGCGGAATTCGACCGCCTCGCCGACGCCGCCGTGCTGGAGGCGCTCCGCCTCCAGCAGGACGCGGGCGTGGACATCGTCACGGATGGCGAACAGCGCCGCGACAACTTCTACTCCTTCGTCTCGGACAAGCTCGAAGGCGTTCGCCTGATGTCGCTGGCGGAGATGCTGGATTATGTGGAGGACAAGGTGGGCTTCGAGAAGCTCCTACAGACCCTCGATGTGCCCGCCTACTCCATCAACAACCCCACCTGCGTCGGCAAGATCGCCCGGCGTAACCCGCTCGCCGTCGAGGAGGTCGCCTTCCTCAAACAGCATACGGACAAGCCCATCAAGATCCCCCTGCCCGGCCCCTATCTGCTCACCCGCGCCATGTGGGTCCCTGAGATCACCGGCAAGGTCTACGCCGACAAAGAGGCTCTGGCGGAAGACGTGGTCCATATTCTTCGGGAAGAGGCTTTCGCCCTGAAAGAGGCAGGGGCGGACTTTATCCAGTTCGACGAGCCGGTCCTTACCGAGTTGGTCTTTACGCAGGGCCAGACGCGCACTTTCATGTGCGCCGCACTGGCCGCCCGCAATGACCCGACCGAGGAATTGGAGTTCGCGGTGGGGCTTATCAATCGCGTGGTGGAGGGGTTGGAGGGAGTGCGCACGGGCCTGCATGTCTGCAGGGGCAACTGGAGCCGGGACGAAACCACCCTGCTCCGAGGCAACTATGCGCCGCTCAAGCCCTGGTTTGCGCGGCTGAAGGTGCAGCAACTGGTGCTGGAGTATGCGACCCCGCGCGCCGGCGACCTGATGGCTTTCGACGATAAAGAGCTTGGACTGGGCGTCGTCAACCCGCGCACCGATGCGGTAGAGGGGCAGGAAGAGATTCTCGCCCGCGTGGAAGAGGCGCTGCAGATAATACCGAAGGAGAAGCTATTCCTGAACCCCGACTGCGGTTTCGGCACGTTCTCCGCGCGCCCCATGAACGAGGAAGAGCGCATCCGCGCAAAGCTCCGGGCACTCAGCGCTACGGCGCACTACCTGCGCGCCAACATCCGCCGGGATAAGCCTTAGCCGGGATCCGCCTTGAGGGGTCGGCGCCAAAGAGGGAGAGGGGCAATCGGATCACCCAGGAGAGGTTATTCCGATTTCGAAGTAAAACCGTGCCGGGCCGCCCATACGGCAGCCTGGACTCTATCGGAGACCCCCAGTTTACCGATGATGTGTTCGACGTGGGTCTTGACGGTGCTTTCGGCGACAAACAGGATGGAGGCCATATCGCGGTTGGAGAGGCCGGTCGCCAGCAGGCGCAACACCTCCTGCTCACGCTCCGTGAGCGGCATAATCAGGTCTTCGGAACCGGCGGTCTCGGTGACGCCGCGCAGCGAACGCACCAACTCCTGCGCGGAGAGCAGCGTCTCCCCGCCCGCGACGGCCCGCAGCGCCTCCAGCATATCGTCTCGCTCCACGCCCTTGAGCAGGTAGCCTGACGCCCCCCCGGCCACCGCGCGGGCCATATAGGTGGGGTTGTCGTAGGTGGTGAGCATGATGATCGCCATGCGCGGATGCTCGTGTTTGAGCGCCACCAGTGCGTCCAGGCCGTCGCCGCCCGCCATGCGTATGTCCAGGAGGGTGAGCTGAGGCTGTATCCGGCGGGCTACCTCCAGTGCCTCGCTTCCCGATCCCGCCTCCCCGCAGACCTCGAACTCCGTATCTTCGAGCATGCTGCGCACGCCCCCGCGCCAGATCGCGTGGTCGTCTACGAGCATCACGCGAACCGTCCCTCCCGTCGCTTCACTCATCCTCAATCTCCCTACCCGGTCCCAGCCTGCTCTCCTACGCATGCAGGGCAGAGGTAGAGAGTTTCTGGGGACCGGTTCCTGAACATGGAATACGGTCCCCTATTCGACATCGCGGCTCAAATATCCTCTTAGTTTATACTCGGCAGGTGAGAATTGCGGGTTGTAGGGGCAACCCTGTGTGGTTGCCCTGGGGCATGAAAGGGCAGACACACAGGTCTGCCCCTACGGGAATGCGGGCAGGCATATCGGGCCTGCCCGACATACGGATTCGGATGCTATCGTGCCACAAGGACGGAGCAGTGCGCATGGCGCGCGACATAGTTGGACACACTGCCCAGCAGCAGGCTCTCCAGGCCGCCCAGGCCCCGGCTCCCCATGACGATGAGATCGAATTGGCCGTTTTTCGCATAATGGACGATGGTCTTGCCCGGATGCCCTCTCTCCTCGCGCAACTGGTAAGCCACTCCGGTTGCCTTAGCCGCCGCCTGTATGCTCTCCTCGACAGCCCGCTCGCCCCGCTCGGCGGCGATGTGCTCCTCAGCCGCTTCCACCGGGTTGGGGTTCGGCTCTTCCGCAGCAAACCAGCCGGAGGGCTCCGCGATGTTCAGAACCGTCAGGCACGCGTCAAACCGTTGCGCCAGCGCGAAGGCGAGAGAAGCGGCGCGTTCGGCCCCTGCGGAGGCGTCCGAAGTCAGCAGGATCCGCCCGAAGGGCTTCGCCGGTCCCCGCTCGACCAGCACCGGACAGTGGGCATGCTGCAGTACGCTATAGGAGACGCTGCCCAGAAAGAGCTCTTTCAGCCCGGTCATTCCCTGATGGCCGACCAGGATCAGGTCGGCCTGTTCGCGCTGCGCCACCTGGACAATGCTATCCACAGGATTGCCAAGCTCCTGCAGCATCCGATACGGGCGCTCCAACTGCTCGAAAATGGGCGTAATGACACGCTCGGCAGCCTCGCGCTGGCTTTTCATCATGTTGTCCATCGCCTCCTGGGAGACAGGGATCGAACACACGCCCACATCCCCTGCCGTGATAATGGAGAGATCGAACACATGGAGACCCAGAACCTCCGACTGGAAACGCCGGGCAATCTCGGACCCCAATAAAGCCGCGTTTTGTGCGTATTCGGAACCATCCGAACAGATAAGTATCTTGTGAAACATGGTCTTCCTCCTGAAGCGTAGCCGGTCAAGCCTGTAGAGATAGTTTATTGTAACGTAGTGGCGTCCCGTCGTCATCCGCGAAATGGCGGATTATACTATCCGTTGCTCTTCAAAAGGAGAGGGAGGGTCAGGGGTTATGCCAAAAGAGGGTGAAAACAGCAGGCTCTCGGGAGTTGTCTGGACCTTCAAGCTAGATCAGCACAAAGATTGGCGCGGGCAATGATTCCAACAAAAGCGGCCACACATCCACGGCAAATCAGGGAATATCCACCGTCCACAGCCGCCCCTTCTGAAGGAACGATACTTGCTTGCTGCCGGGTACCCACTCTATATCGTTTTCGCTCGGTATTCCCAAACC
This sequence comes from Chthonomonadaceae bacterium, assembly GCA_035295825.1. Lineage (GTDB taxonomy): Bacteria > Armatimonadota > Chthonomonadetes > Chthonomonadales > Chthonomonadaceae > DATGIG01. The sequence continues at coordinate 4,898 of DATGIG010000109.1, forward strand.
ACCGCTATTAGCCATATATGAGATAAAGCTTATGGGGAGTTCCATCGAGTAGACGAGACGCTGATCTTTTCCATCAGTGGTGCTGATCCAGATATTTTTGTCCAATGTCACGGATGCGTCTGACAGCTCCTCGGATGGGTGTCGAGAGGCATGGGGGAAGTGCTTGCAAAGTGTCAGCCAGCAGACACGTTTCAAATCCGGCGATATGGCTGCGCCAAGGACACTATGAAGGTTAGGAATGCGAAGTCTCCATTCCATGATGACCTTTGCATCGCGATGAAGCGCAACGATACGAGCAACCCAATCCTTTCCATCCTCGCTCATACCATGAACGAGGATTTTGTCCGATGAAATGAAACCAACAACGGTCCATTGTCCCTGGATGGTGTACTCTGCACCTTGAGGCTTGATGCTTGCTTCGTCATCGGACAAATGGAAAAGCCTAATGACGGTATTATCATCCCATTGCCACTCCAGCCACCCACGGCTGTCAGGCATCCATCGCGCCCAGGGCGCAAATGTGGTACCAACCACCCATTTCGAGCTATTCAATTCCATCGCGAGACGTTGGCCACTACTCACATATCCAATCAACCAGGCGCGATCCGGCGAGATTTGCCATGTCGGGCTACCATAATTAAAGAGCATCCGATTGGTGTTCTGGGATGTAGTGATCTCTGTAGTGGATCTCGTTTTCGTATTGAACTTCACATAATAATCAATATTCTCATGCAAATCATATTGGAGGAGAAGACGATCCGGCGCTTGCCATTGGTACCACCATAGCGACCAATCCGATGGTAGATCTACTTGTGCTGGTGGCTGGGACTTATTATCAGCCCGGCAGGCGGCCATGACTAGGATGCACAGGATGCTAACCGTCATGAACACGGTTGAGAAAATGTTCTTCACCACCAACCATCTAAGCATTCTGACATGATACATGGTTTTATCCTATCATCTCTATGGCGAGAAGAAAGCATCCGAACAACTCTTGACATTGGGGTATTCAGGATCTTTGCCGTATAACCTTTCACCCAGCGTCCCATTTGAGGAGGAAGGAGGGATCAGGGGTTACGCCGAAAGAGGGTAAAAATAGCAGGCTCTCGGGAGTTGCCTGTGCCTTCGGGCCAGACTTTCACCTGGGTGTAGTGCGCCTCCATACGCTCTCCGGCGAGCAGGGTCGCTTCATAGTCCCGAAGCTCCTTCAACTGCCCGGTGCGCCAGAGGATCCATGCCGGCTGCACCTGCGTCCACATGGTGTGGTAGGGAGAGGGATTGCGGCGGTCATAGCAGGGCAATACTTCCGGTGAGACCAACCCCACCATATCCACTACGGGCAGGCGGCTGTAGTAACCGATGTAGCCGATGGGCTCCAGCATCACGTTGTCGCCGGGGGCGCTATGATCTCGCAGCCACAGCCCGATGGGGACGCGCAGGCTCTCTTCTTCGCTCTGTCCGACCTTCAAGGTCGCGACCACACGCGGCACGATCAGCAGGCTGAGCGCGATCCCCGCCAGGAGCGTCACCATTGCACTCATCGCCGCGCTCTCTGCAAGGCGCGCCTGTAGTTGCTCCCACGCTCCGACGCCTGCACGCCCCAGAAGCCCCAATGTCAGGCTCCAGCCCGTCAGCGCAACCAGGTAGTAGATCGGCGTCGGCGGCACAAAGTACCAACCGAACAGAAAGACCTTGGAGAGCGCCATGCTGCCATAGTAGAGCAGGAGCCAGGCCAGAGGTGCGAGGAGAAGGCCCTCTCTGCCCTTGCGGTTTTGCACTGCCATCGGGTCGGCGTCCCCTGTAGGGGCGCTGCTTGCTGCGCCCCTACCGGCCTCACCCTGCGGGTTCGCTCTTTCCGGCGCAAAACGTGTGATATACAGTGCAACGGGATAGAGCAGCACTCCCAGCCCCAGTAGAGCGCCCAGCGGATTGTGGAGCATCAACTCCAGGAAGGGGCGTAGGTAGGGGAAGCCCGGCCCGGCCAGCCGCCCATAGACGATGAGCTTGGCCTGCAGCGAGACTGGAACCGGGGAGCCGAAGGTGAGGGTGGCATAGAGCAGCCAGGGAGCCAGAAGCGCGGCGAAAGTCAGCAGGCCGCGCCAGGGGAGGCGACGCGTGTGCCACACGGAAGCCACCAGCAG
>DATGIG010000110.1:0-4264 GCA_035295825.1 Chthonomonadaceae bacterium
CCTCGTAAAAGAAGTCGAACACATCGTCATTGAGGGGGACGATCTTCTTGACGAAGTCCAGATACTTCATGAGGCGCACCAGGTAATCGGTAAAGACCTGGATGGTCGGCTCGGTGCCCACTCCGCCCGGATAGAGGGTCGAGGGGTGCACGTGGCGGCCCTCCATCAGGCAGAACATCTCGCGCGTGAGGCGGCTCATCTGCAGGGCCTCGCGGTAGATCTCTCCGGTGAACGGGTTGAAGGCGCGCATGATGTCGGCGATGGTGCGATAACCGTGGATGCCGGCATGGGGCGCTTCGGTGGTCTCGGCGCGGGCGAGCAGGCCGGGATTGGTCTCTTTCACCATCTGCTCGCAGAAGTCCACGAACACCAGGTTGTCCTGGAAGATGCAGTGGTCGAACATAAACTCGGCGGCTTCGCCCAGATTGACGATCCACTCGGCCAGCGGGGGAGGGGACACGCCGTAAGCCATGTTCTGGGCATAGATCGAGCAGACCGCGTGGTTATCTCCGCAGATGCCGCAGATGCGGCTGGTGATGAAGTGCGAATCGCGGGGATCTTTGCCCTTCATAAAGATGCTATAGCCGCGGAAGATGGAGGAGGTACTATGGCACTCGACCACCTTGCGGTTGCTGAAGTCTATCTTGGTGTAGATGCCCAGGTTGCCGACGATCCGGCTAATCGGGTCCCAATTCATCTCGCGTACATCCGAAGACAGTCCTTCGGCGCGCTTTGAAGGCGCGACTTGCGTTGCCATTCCTATTCCTCCTCTACCACCTCGGCTTATAGCCGGTCACGAGTTGGGAGCCTTTATGGCGCCACTTGGGTTCCTGGTTGGCGGTATCCTGGGTGAAACTGCGCAGTTTGCGAACCATCGCGCCATAGGGGGCGATGGCACTGGTGGAGACCTTGGAGCCGGGCGGCTCATCCATGAAGGGCATGAACTTATCGGGAAAGCCGGGCATGGTGCAGGCGATGCAGATGCCGCCCACATTGGGGCAGCCGCCGATGCCATTCATCCAGCCGCGCTTCGGCACATTGCAGTTGACCACCGGTCCCCAGCAGCCCAATTTTACCAGGCACTTCGGCGAGCCATACTCGGAGGCGAAGTTGCCCTCCTCGTAGTAGGCCGCGCGGTCGCAGCCCTCATGTACCGTCCGCCCGAAGAGCCAGGTGGGCCGCAAGCAATCGTCCAGTGAGATCATCGGGGCCAGGCCCGCCGCCTGGTAGAGCAGATAGAGTACGGTCTCCATGAAGTTGTCCGGATGTACGGGGCATCCGGGCACATTGACGATAGGCATGCCGCCTTTGGAGCGGAAATTCCAGCCGAGGTAGTCCGCGAGGCCCATCGCGCCCGTCGCGTTGCCCGCCATGGCATGGATGCCTCCGTAGGTCGCGCAGGTGCCGCAGGCGATCACCCCCCAGGCTTTCGGCGCCAGGCGGTCGATCCAGTTGGTGGTCGGGATCGGCTGGCCGGTGGCCGGATCGGTGCCCATCGCCGCCCAGAAGCCCTCCGTCTTGATCTTCTCGTTGGGAATGGACCCTTCTATGACTAAGACAAAGGGGTCGAGTTCTCCCCGCTCCGCCTTGTAGTAGAAGTCCATCAACTCGCCGCCGTTCTCATAGGCCAGGACTTTGTTGTGCAGATGCACCTTCGGCAATCCGGGAATGTTGCCCAATAGAATATCTTCGATGCTCGGCTGCGTGGCCGCCGTGATGGATACGGAGTCCCCATCACATCCCAACAATTCGGAGATCCATACGATATGGACCTCATCTACTTTTGCCATCCTTCGCCTCCTTGTAGGGCGCGCCTGCGCCTCTCCAATTCCAGCCGTTCCAAACAACAAGAAAACCGACGCACGACATCTAGGTCGTGGTCGGTATTTGGGGCAGCCTCATGCCTTGAGGTCGGAAAGCATGCGCGCATTGCGCAGCGCAGACCGACGGCGCGCCCCTGCGGTAAGCTTTACTTCCCCCACAACATTGTGAAATGATCCGTCCATGGCTGGCAACCTCTGGGTTCACCCTGGGGATAATGTGGCATGACGGACCAGACGGCAAAATGTTCCTAAAATATTGTGAAGCTCAGCAGATACAGCCCTGTCCCATCCAGCCTACCAGTACCGGTTTGCCCTCCTCGACAATCACCGGTACGATGCGTCCCCCCTCCGTTAATTGAAGCATGCGAGCATAGGCCTCCCGATCCTGCTCTACATCATACTCTATAAACGCGATACCGCGCCATTCCAGGTCTTCGCGAGCGGCAGCGCAGTGGGGGCAGTGCGCTGTAGTGTAAATCTCAATCGGCTTGTTCATTGCTCCTCCATGGGGAAGATTTCGCCTTTTCACGTAGAAATCCTTCTGGGGGGCAGAGAAAAAACCGCCCGGTAATTATCCTCCTCGTGTTGGTCAGGCCCTAGAAGGACCTGCCTAGAGAGCCTTCGGCTAACCGGTCTGCGACCGGGAATGCATTGTCCGCCCGCAGGGCGGTTGCTTGTAGGGCAGGGGCTCCGTCCCCTGCCGAGAGACGAACGGTCGCACCTTCGGTGCAGTCCAAATTCGCGGAATCGGTCGCGCTTTGCGCATCCCAAATTCGCTTATCACGCGAATTTCCCTCGCGAATTTGTTTACGGCCCGATAAGCGGCGGTGGTAGAACAAAAGCCGCTCGATTGGATGAACCGAGCGGCTTTTATATAATCTCTTCTTTTAATCGCTAGTGCTTGGGGAAGACGACGACTTGAATGGTCCGAAAGAGAATGGTAAGGTCGTACCAGAGCGACTGGTGGGAGATATAGATCAGGTCGAAGCGCAGTTTGTCACGGGCATCCGTGTGATACCCCCCGTAGACCTGCGCCAGCCCCGTGATGCCCGGACGCACCTGATGGCGCTTGGAATACGTCGGGATCTGGCGTTCAAATTCCTCCACGAAGACCGGGCGCTCCGGTCTGGGACCCACCAGGCTCATCTCTCCCCGCAGCACATTCCAGAGCTGCGGGATCTCATCGATCCGGAAGAGGCGCAGCCAGCGTCCCACACCTGTCAGGCGGCTGTCATTTTTGCCCGTCGCCAGGACAGGCCCCGTAGCCTGTTCGGCATTGTGGTGCATCGTGCGAAACTTATAGACCAAGAAGGGTTTGCCGTAACGCCCGATCCGCTCCTGCGCGAAGATGACAGGCCCGCGCGACGTGAGCCGGACCAGCACGCCGCACACGAGCAGAAACGGGGAGGTGACGGTGAGGCCGAACAGAGCCATCACGATGTCGAATGTCCGTTTGGTTACTTCCGTGAAGCGTCCGGGCGTCGTTTGCAGTCGCACCAGGGCGATGTCGCCCAGATGCTCCACACCGCCCACATGCATCATGGATTCATAGGGGGAGGGAACGACCCGAATGGAGACATCGGGGCTCTCCATCGCCAACTGCTCTGCCAGCCGTTGCTGCCAGGTCGGGGCGTAGGCGACGAAGACCTCGCCGATAGCATACTGTTTTACCAGCAGCGCGGTATCGCGGCGCGTTCCAAGCAGTTTCTCATTCTCGATCTCGCTGGCTTCAATAGGATCGAGTTGGTCATCGACAAATCCGATGACCTGATACCGCCCGCTCGCTTCCAGATGCGCGGCCAGCGTTTGCCCGACTTCCCCTGCTCCGATGATCAGGGCGCGGATACGCGCGTCCTTCACCTCTTGAGCCGTATCGGAGTGGCGCGTTTTCTCCTGCCTGAGAGTGACGGCGCCGGTCAGTGCCAGCAGGCCAATGGCGCCTAGTACGGATGGTGTCCGGAAGAAGGCAAATAAGCTGAGCACTCCCAGGACGACGACTGGTATGAGTATAGCTCGAAGCATCATCGTCATAATCCTCAATAACATCTCGTGTGATAGGCTAAACTTGGCCTTTATGATAAGTGACCGAACTGCAATGAAATCAGCGCATGCCACTCGAATACGTCATTGCCCTCTCTCCATCATAGGGAGTTGTCGGTTTTGGGTCGTGTTGTTCTCACATGCAAGGAGGGCAATTGCCCTCCTTGCATGTGATAGCGTATCCGTTGCTAGGCAGAGGTGTTTCCGGAGTTGTCGTCCTCGTCATCCTCTGGGCTGTTCAGCGCGATCCAGGTCTGATCCCGGTTCTGGATCCGATCTTCTCCGGTGCTCTTGGTCGCCGCCCTGCCGCGCTCCTCTGCCATGGGGGCATAGTAGTGCTGGTAGTTGTGGAACCCTTCGATGACGGAGGCGGGTACATCGGTGAGAATGCCTCCCAACAT
>DATGIG010000111.1:0-8351 GCA_035295825.1 Chthonomonadaceae bacterium
GTGAAGACCGGCTGGACCATTCCGGCGGGACACTGCTATGTCGGCTCGGCCACCTGGGGCAACTGGCGGCTGATTTCGGTCGTCCTCAAGAGCCCGGACTACGTACATGAGACCTCCCTGCTGATGAAGTATGGGTTCGAGAACTTCGAGGCGCATCGCATCGCGGAGCCGGGCGACCTCGCCGGAACCTGTGATGTCGCCTCCGGTATGCAGCCTTCCGTCCCGATTCAGGTGCAGAAACTCATGCAGTTCGTCACCCGCAAGGGCGACAATCCCCCGGTCGAGAAGCGGGTCAAACTCCAAGCGATCAACGCCCCGGTGGCCGCCGGAACCACGGTCGGCACCCTGGAAGCCTGGTCGGAGGGAAAGCTGGTCGCCTCTTCGCCCCTCGTTACTGCGGATAACGTGGCGTTCCTGCCCTCCCCGATCCCGGCAACGCGGGGTAACCTCTGGGGAAAGATGGCGCTGGGAGTTGGCATTTTCGCGACCGGTCTGGTATCCTTACGGTATGGAAAACGCTACGGATCACGATTTGCCGCGCTTACAAAAGGTGCTCGCCGCCGCCGGAGTCGCCTCGCGGCGCGCCTGCGAGACCCTGATAACGGAGGGTAGGGTCCAGGTCAACGGCAAGACCGTCCGCGAACTCGGAACCCGGGTCAACCCGCAGACCGATACGCTCCGCGTAGACGGCCAGCCCATCGCCATCGCCCCATCCAAACCCGTCTACATCATGCTGAACAAACCGGTCGGCTACGTGTGCACGGTCAGTGATGCCCATGCGGAGCATACCGTATTGGAATTGATTGCCCAGGTAGAGGAGCGCGTCTTCCCGGTAGGCCGCCTGGACGCCGATACCGCGGGCCTCCTGCTCCTCACCAACGACGGCGAGTTCACCAACCGTCTCACCCATCCCCGCTACCACGTTCCCAAGGTCTACCGCGTCCGCGCGAAGGGCTTTGTGGGGCGCGAGGAGGCGATCCGCCTCTCGGAAGGGATCGAGCTGACGGACGGCAAGACCGCCCCCGCCGACCTCGCGTTTGTCGAGTACGACACCGCCACCCAGTGTACTATTCTGGACATCACTCTCTTCGAGGGCCGCAATCGCCAGGTGCGTCGCATGATGGATGCCGTAGGGCACCCGGTGCGCGAATTGACGCGCATCGCCTACGGCAACCTGAAACTGAAGGGGCTCAACCCCGGTACCTGGCGTAAGCTCCGTGAGGAAGAGGTGGCAAGCCTGTTGGAGCTTGCCAAACCGACGCAGACGCCCAAGAAGGAGGCGCGACGCTCCGCAACCCCCTTCCGCCCCCGCAATGAGGCTCCATCTCCCCCGCAGGCCCCGCAGAACCCGGCCGCCGCTACCCGCCCACGCAGGGTCCGCAAGCCATGAAAGCATTTCGCCCCATTGCGTTCATCGCCGTGATCCTGTTGATCCTGGCCATTGGCATCGCTCGCTATGGCACGGGGAGGTTCGCCCCGGTTCCCCCCCCCATCCCGCCTGTGCGTATGCCGGATCAGACGGACCCGTTCCGCGCGGGCACAGGAGGACGCTCCACCCCAACAGCGCGCACACCGGTTCAGGCTGCACCGGAGACCAGCGGGGTCGTGCTTCCGCCCGGATCGTCCTTCCCGGTCACTCTGAACGATGCGCAGGGTCGCGCTGTCACGATCCCGGCCAGGCCGCAGCGGATCGTCTCCCTCTCCCCCGGCACGACGGAACTGCTCTTCGACCTCGACGCTGGAGACCGAGTGGTCGCCGACACCACCGCCTGCGACTGGCCTGCGGAGGCGAAACGCAAGCCGCATATCGGCGGCCCGTTCGACATGAGCCTGGAGAGCATCGTCGCCCAGAACCCCGACCTCATCGTGGCGGACGGCTCGATCAATCAGAAGATCATCGTGACCCTGGAGAATGCCAACCAGCCGGTCTTTGTCGTGCAGGCGAAGACCATCGCAGATACGTACGACACGATCCGCCTGCTGGGGCGTGCCACCGGAGATACCACCCGTGCGGAAGCCGTCGTAGAGTTGATGCAGACCCGCCTGGAGGCCGTGAAGAAGTCGGTGTCGAAGGCGCTCAGTCGTCCCAAGGTGCTGATCATCCATGAATTCTCGGGGAGCGGCGTTTATACCACAGGGAAGGGTTCCTTCATTGACGACCTGATTACGCTGGCAGGAGGGCAGAATATCGCCCAGACGAACGATCCGCTCTCCATCGAGAAAGTTGCGATGGAAGAGCCGGACGTGATCATCTTTCCCTACGGCTCCTCATCCGAGCGCGAACATTGTAAGGCCATCTCAGGCTGGGCTTCGGTACCGGCCGTGCGCAATACGGCCTTCTTTGAACCCTCTCCCAACGCCACCCTGGTACGGCCCAGCCCCCGGAATGCCCTGGCAGCCTGGGAGTTGGCCCGCTTCCTCCATCCGGAGATTCCCCTCGACCCCATCCAGCCCGATGCAGCCGCTCCCGCCTCCTCGCGCGCAGGAAGCCGGAAGTAGATGGCACCTCGGCACGCCTGGCGATGGGTTCCGATGATCCTTGCCCTGGCTTTGGCGGGGTTCATCCTGTTCGATGTCGGAATGAGCGAGGAGGGGGTCGCCGCGTCTGTGACGCCCGCCGTGGTCTGGCGGGTCATTCTTCGCCATACGCCGCTCCTGGCACGAACGGTCCCCGCTCCGCAAACGCCCGACGAGATCCGGACCGAGGCGAAATTCGATAATCTGGTCTGGCGGATTCGGATGCCGCGCGTCGTGGGGGGAGTGATCATCGGGATGCTGCTAGCCATGGCCGGCGTCGCGTTTCAGAGCTTCCTGATGAACCCCCTGGCGGACCCCTATATGGTGGGCGTCTCGGCAGGCTCCGCGCTCGGATCCGCTATCGTTATCCTTCTGGGCGGATTCGGATGGCTGGCCGGGTTGGGCCAATCCCTCGCGGCCTTTGTCGCCGGCATGCTGGCGATGCTCTTCATCGCCGGCATCGCGCGGATCGGCGGGCGCTTATCCGCCCAGACCTTCCTCCTGGCCGGTTTCGTTATGGGGGCGTTTGTGTACTCCATCACCAAGCTGGTGGTGGCACTGGCAAACCGCAGCGGGGACACGGGCCGGGCGGGCGCGATCCTTTCCCAACTGCTGGGGAGCCTGCAACTGGTGGACTGGCGGAGCGTCCTGCTGCTGCTGCCCTTCGGGGTGCTGGGCGGCATCCTGCTCTGGACCAGCGCCCGCGAACTGGACATGATGGCGTTGGGGGAGGAGAGCGCGGCGCGGTTGGGGGTGAATACCGAGGCTTTTAAGAGGCGTATCATCGCCGCCGGCTCGCTGGTGACAGCGGCAACGGTCGCCGTGGCGGGCATCATCGGCTTTGTGGGCATGGTGGTTCCCCATATCGCCCGGCGACTGGTCGGTCCCAACCACGTCCGGCTGATCCCGACCGCGATGCTGCTGGGGGGCCTCGTTCTGGTCGCCTCCGACTGGCTCTCCCGCGTCTATCTGCACCAACTGGAAGTCGGCGTCATCACCTCGCTGTTCGGTGCGCCCGTCTTCTGCTACCTCTTACGTACGCGGCTGGCCGCCCGCTGGTAGCACACTGTAAGGACATTTCGCTGGAGTATCACGATGACTGCTCAGTTCCATCCCGAACAACATCCCTCCCAGGGCATCCAGGCAGAAGTTCTTCTCCAGCGTTATCTTTCCGCAGACGACAGACAAAGTGAAATCCTTGTCGAACAGCTAATCCATGAGTATGTGGACCCCCTGGCAATGATAATTATTCGCCGCGAATTGGGAGTAAACATGAGGCGCCCTTTGAAACAGCAGGGAATACGCGAGGAGAATGCGCTCGATATTCATGGTCAGATCCTTCTCTCCATCTATCAGCAACTAAACCGCTGGCGCAAGGGAGAAAGGCTTCCCCCCGATAAATTTCTGAACTATGTCGCGGTGGTTGCCTCGCATGCCTGTAAGAAAGGGTATTCCCGCTCCCTTCTTGATTCCAGGTTCAAAGTCTATACCTTGCTGACAAGAGAGAAGGGATTAGCCCTCTGGCACGAGGAGGGGGGATTACGCATTGGGGGCTACACTCAATGGAGAGAGGCAGGACTTGAGGAAGCCTCCGCGGCCATACGGGACGCCTTACTACGCGACCCGGAAGGATTTGCACTCGCCGGTCTTCACAGACGCTCGCCCGGCAAAAAGCTTCGCGACTGCACTTTCCGGGAATGGATGAGAGCCCTGCTGGATCAAGCCGGCGCCCCATTGGATTTCTCAACGTTGGTGACCGCCTTTTCTGCACTCGCAAGCGCTTTGGAGCCTCCCATTCGCGAAATCTCCATCACGGAAGTGGAAAAAGAGGGGGAAGAAGCGCGGGACATGCTACAGACAGAACTGAAGGCTGACATTGATATCGAAAAGGAGACGGTTGACGCAGCCAGCCAGCGGGATCTTTGGCGACAGTTGTGGCCGCAAATCGTACAATTACCTCTGAACCAGCGTGTCGCACTCCTGCTGAACTTTCCGGGCGCGGATATTCGCCTCCTTCCGGAGATGGGTATCGCCAGTTTCGCGGAAATCACCGCGGCGTTGGAGAGATTCCAGGAGGCACTGGCAAGGCAGTGGAAGTTTCTACCGCTGGACGATACCGTCATTGCTCACGAATTGGGGCTCACAGAAGCGCAAGTCAAGAATCTGCGCCAATCCGCGTCACGAACGCTGAGTTGGCGAATGCGCCCCTTTAGTCGTGGCTCTCTGAACCGCCTCTGGCGGGCGGCGATCCAATTGGATCCTCCACGGCCTGCCGTCTACATGCTCTACGTAAGGGACCAGAAGGGAGCCAGCCTGTTGAAACTGCTGCCGCGTGAAGGGTATGCGAATCGAGACACGATATCCAGGGAACTTCAGTTACCCCCTCTGATGTCCGAGAGGGTATGGGATCAACTTCCGCTGCGGTTCCACCAGATCGCCGACCTCCTACAGAAGCCCATTCCCGTAGTAGTTCGGCTCTACGACGAAGCCCGTACACAATTGCGAGCGTCCGTGACGAACATGAAGCTCACCGATGAGACCTGATGAGGTGCCATAATGTCCGATGCCCCATTGCCCGAAGATGAGAGAGAGCGATTTCTGAGTTTTGCGTTGGATCCGGAGACAATCCCCGACGCCTATGCGCGCCTCGCTCTCGATCCGGAAGCCCAGAAGCAACTGACAGAACGCAGGCAAAGCCAGCCGACTGCCGATCTGGAACTTGCGATGTTTTTGGACGCGGTGGGGGATCCCGAACTGCTATCTGACGAGCAGGTTCTGGCCTATCTGGACGACACCCTGGATCCCGTCGAGCGGGCAATCATAGAGAGCCATCTGGCGATCCATCCGGAGAGCCGCGCTGAGATCCAGCAGGCGCAGGCCGCTCGTGAAATGGTGGCCTCACTCCCTCCGCTCGATTTCGCTCCCCTCCCCTCCCCCGTTCTGATGGATACTTCCGGCCCGCTCGTTCTGGAAGAGGAAAAGGAACTCGCTCTGGCGAACAGAGACCGTTTACCAGATCGGGTCGCCGCCTGGATTCGCCAGGTTCTGGAGCAGGGCATCGTAACGCCAATCATCTCCGTCCAGCAAGGTCTGGAGCGGATGCATCGGATGTTCGCCCTGCTCCCTTCGCATGCTCTCCGCAGTTCCGGTCCGGTGCTGGTTTCTCCCAGGAACACTGCCATTCGCTCCCGCCTGCCTCGATTGCGCTGGGCTGAGCTTCCGAGCGCGCAAGAATATACGGCCGTGGTGGCCCGGCAGGACGATGATACGGAACGCACCGTGGTGTGGAAACAGAACGTCGGACAGGCGACAGAGGTCGTATTGCCGCCGGAGAGTATTCTGGAAGCCGATCAGTGCTATGTCTGGCAGGTAACCGCCACTGTACAGGGGCAGCCGCGGCGTTCCGAGTTCGGCTGGTTTCTAACGCTCTCCGAAACGGACTTGCAGGAGATCCAGACCCATGAGAGGGATTTCGAGACCTCTGCCCTGGCGCGGATCGGAATTTATGAAGCCTATGGATTGTACGAGGAAGCCCTGTCGGAAGCCCAGGTTCTGGCGCAACTAAATCCAGGCAACTCTCTGGTGCAGGCACTGCTGGAGCAATTACCCTCTATAGATATTTCTCCACGGTAGGGCCGGACCGTGAACGACCTCTCCCTAGCTCCAATCACCGTTGAGGAGGAAGGGAGCCCAGTAGAACGGATGCTTCCATTGCGGATGCGCGCGCATCTGCACAATCGCCTGCTGCAAAGCCACATCCTTGCTCGCTCCCTCCTTCCATGCCGTGTAGAAATACGTCATGAACGCCGCGGTGCTCGCATCGTGGATCTCCCAAAGGCTTGCCAAAACACTTCTGGCTCCTGCATAGGTGAATGCGCGCGTCAGTCCGACCAATCCCTCCCCCGCCATCGCCTGCCCCAACCCACTCTCACAACATGACAAAACCACCAGATCCGCCTGTAGTTTCAGACCGAACACCTCCCACGCCTGCAACAGTCCATTGTCGTCGGTTGGAGCGGAAGGGCCTAACATCTCCGGCTGACTGAGGATCAGTCCAGATGAAAACGGCATCTTGGCATCCAGCCAGCCATGGCAGGCGAGGTGGAGGATGTCTGCCTGAGCGCTTTTCTGCTTGACCACAATCTTAGTGGCTTCCGCCCCCAGATGGAGGATGGCGTTCTGAGGAAAGAGTTGACCTATCGCCTCGACCTCTGCACGCGTGTGGGGCAAGGGGTCCAGCGAGAGGCCCCGGCGGTGCAGCGCGGCCAACTCGGGATTGTGGACTTCGAAAGCGTTGACTGCCGATGCGGTGGCTCTCCGGCGTTTCTTGCTGCCCGAACGACTGACTGCTAGGGCGGGGGCAAGACTGTAGAGCGGATCTCCCAGCGCCAGCAGGCGGCCCACCTGTTGCAGCGTGGAAGTCACCATTTGCCGGGTTTGCCGCCCCTCCCTCTCGGACGGTCTCGTTGATGGGGATGGGCTCTGAGCCGTCGGGGTGTCTTGTCGGCTTCGTATCTGGGCATAGACGGTCATGGAGAAGGTAGAATGCAACGGTTTCTGCACTCCCAGGTAACCTGCTGGTTCGTCGGAGTTGGTGACAAGGGCAGCAAAGGGTAGGCTGTGTAGCGGACCATCCAAACACAAGAGGAGGCGCTTGGCCTTGCGGATGTCCGTTTGTACGGGAGCGAGCAACAACTCATAGAGCGCCTGCCCTTGCTCACGCGCTCGTCCGGATCGGCTCTCGAGGTTGAATAGATCCAGGGTTTCCCGAAAGCTCTGAACCCGCTCCGCCAGGACTTTCTGCCCGATGGGTAAGGTGACTGCATGAAGACCTCGCCTGGAGAGAGCGAAAAGGAAGGTTTGTTCATCACCTACCAAGTAGGAGAGCTGAAGGGTTCCGGGATCCAGAGCGGCTTGTGCCTGCCTGCAGTTCAGCGGTTGAGGATACTGGAGCGAGGCATAACGAGGTGAAGCTTTGCGGAACGCGGCGGCCAGTTCTTGCTGTTGATGCTCAACATCGCGCAGATCGCGTTGTAGCACTTGAATGTTAGCCTCCTCGGCGGCTGTAACGCTGAGTTGAGCCAATTGGTCATAGAGATTAGCACGTTGTCGGTCGAGTTTCTGCTGTTGTGCCAGCATGTCGGCAGGGGCTTGAGCCTGGAAGTCAAGGCGACGTTCAGCGAGGAGTTCGAGGAAGCTTCGTGCTCTTATGCGTTCGAGGGTAGCGAACGCCAACTCGACCTGTTGGAGTGTGAGATAGCATTGGGTGAGATTGGCATACTCGGTAGTGTGTTGGGCGAGGAGGAGTGCACGCGCTTCAGGCGCTGAGATCTGAGTGCGCTGCTGTTCGAGGATCTCGACGGCTTGTTGGAAGTAGGTAAGAGCGGCTTGAGGGTGCTGGCGGGCGAGGAAGGTACGTCCAAGGTCGTTGAGGCTGCGAGCCACTTCCAGCGATCCAGGAGCAAGGCGCTCCTGGATCTGCAAACCATGCGTGTGATAGTCCTGTGCAGTCTCCAGATCACTGCGATTAAAAGCGATATAGCCCAGGTTATTGAGGCTGTGTGCCACATCTAGCGATCCAGGAGCAAGGCGTTCGCGGATCTCCAGAGCGCGCAGGTGATAGTCCCGTGCTGTCTCCAGATCACCGCGATTAAAAGCGACATTACCCAGACCGTTAAGAACGTCTGCTACATCCAACGATCCAGGAGCAAGGCGTTCATAGATCTCTAGAGTGCCCATATGATAGTCCTGTGCAATCTCCAGATCACCGCGCTTCAAGGCGACTTTGCCCAGGTTATTGAGGCTGTGTGCCACATCTAGCGATCCAGGAGCAA
>DATGIG010000112.1:0-2531 GCA_035295825.1 Chthonomonadaceae bacterium
CTACACCTCGGAGGCCAATCGAGGCTACCTCCGTGGCTGCGCCTTTGCTCGCGCCCGGTGGCTGGAGGAGCACGCTCTCCAACCCACGCTGGTCGGGATCGCCAATACCGACCTGGCGCTCGCAGGGGACTTTTTCGTCCAACTCCTCACGCAGGCGCTGCCGGAGCGCGTCGCGGTGCTCGCGCCCCGTATCACCCTGCCGGACGGCACGCTTCAGAACCCTTTCCTGCGGGTGCGCCCCAACCGCGCCCGGATGTTCGGCTACACGCTCCTCTATCGAAGCGCGCTGCTCACCGGCTGCTGGCAGTGGCTTCACAGCCGCAAAAACAGGCTGCGCCGTGCGGGGAAACCCCAGGTAGGCGCACCCCGGCAACGCTCCCTTGCGCCGGATTACACACCCTATGCCGCTCATGGCAGCCTGTTCTTCCTGCGTCCGAACTTCTTTGAACGGGGCGGAACGCTGGACTACCCGACCTTCCTGTTCGGTGAGGAGATCTTCATCGCAGAGCAGGTGCGGGCGTTCGGGTTGAAGGTCGCCTACCTGCCCTCGGCACGTGTGCTCCACAACGCCCATACCTCCACCGACCGTATCGCCAGTCGTCGCCGCGCCCGCTGGATGCATGAGAGCGCCTGCTTTCTATGGAGAAGGCACTTCTCCTGACGCGGCAACGCACATCCTCCCCGGATGCGACGATGCACGCTGTATGTCCTCGACACCCCCTCTGCGCTCCCGTAGGATGGCCGATACTGCCTCGAATTGTTCGTTCTTCAATATATTTCGGGATTCTGTCACGTCAAAACCTATAGACAGTATAAATCGTATATAGGGATGTAGGTTGCTATCGTCGGAGGCGCAGACCCGCCTTGGGAACATTTCCCTGTTGGTAACCGACTTTATCACGAGGTATAAGGCGGAATATCCTGCTTACTTATGTTCTCAAGGATGTTCTCTATTTCACTGGGAAAGATCGAACAATGAATTACGATGACAATGGCGCTTTTGATGAAGCCGGTCCGGCAATATCGTCCGAGACGCGCTTTAAAGAGCTCATAGATCACGTGATGCGTGGGCGGGATAGCGACCTGATGGGAGCCGCTCTGGCAGGGGTTCGCCTGGCTCAGGTCTCCTGGAAGGGGCGGGACCTGAGTTATGCGGATTTGACGGGGGCGGATCTTCGCCTGGCGGACCTCGCCGAGGCGAACCTGACCATCGCCGAGATGACCCTTGCCGATTTGAGCGGCGCGAACTTACGACGCGCCAATCTGTTCGGGGCGGATCTGTATGGCGCGAACCTGTCCGGTGCAAACCTGACGGGCGCCTGGCTGGGCGGTGCGGATCTGGATGAGGCCAACCTCTCCGAGACGATCCTCCGCAGCGCCTCCTATGACGGCGATACCCGTTGGCCGGAAGATTTCAATCCGCGTGCGTCCGGCGCGATATTGGTCGCTTGAACGCAAGTGGACTCCTCATGAAAGGAGATCCAGATGAGCATAGAACCTATTTGGCGGGACTTACTTCCCGTCGGGCTGATCATCGGCGCAGCGACGCTGGCGCTGCTCGTTCTGATGAGCGCGAAAGCCCTTCGGATCATTCTGGCCCAGCGCCGTATT
Source organism: Chthonomonadaceae bacterium (assembly GCA_035295825.1). GTDB lineage: Bacteria > Armatimonadota > Chthonomonadetes > Chthonomonadales > Chthonomonadaceae > DATGIG01. The sequence goes on from DATGIG010000112.1 coordinate 1,612, forward strand.
AAAACGGCGCGCAAGGGCGAGGGCTATGCGGAATTTTGCGCCGCATTCGCCGGGCAACCGATCTCGGAGTGCGTCCTGGAGGCAGTTTACGGAACGCTCTCCAGCGATATCTCCTTTGTCCGCGCCCTGCCGGTGCGGCCCTCGGATTCCCTACGGGACATTTACGGTATCGACGGGTTCAGCGGTACGGAGACAGCCGAACTCGTGGAGATGATCGCTGTACAGTGCGGCCTGGAAGTGGATTGCCCCACGGCGCAAATCCCGAGCCTACGGACAGTTTCGGATCTCATCCTACTCCTGGGATCGGCATCCGCTGTGGTGGGGGCGCCGGTCTATCGCGCGCTTCCGGCGGAGCGGCCGGAGAGTACTCTGAGAACGTTGCGTCAGCCCCGCTTCCATTGAAGAGATCCCGGTCGGCTCCACTTCAGGAATTACTGTATCTTACGTAAGGGCTGTCGGAATATTCCTTTTTGGTCTTGGTATGTGGAAAGAATAGGAGGCGCTTTTATCGCAACGCAAGCAACGGTGAGCGTTGGCCTTTCGCACCGTATTGGGGTAGAAGCGACGTTATTCTTTAATCCAGGAGATCAGGATGTTCCTACATGAGCACGGAACAGTGCTCGCGCGTTATGGCGGCAATGCAACGGATCGTGAGAGGCTGTATGCCGAATTCGCTCCGCTCGTCCGCCGCCTGGTGCGGCAATATGGACAGGACGCGGAGATGCGGCAGGATCTGGTGGGGGAGATATACTACCGCTTCTGCGCCCTGCTGGACGCCTACGATCCCACACGGGGGGTCCCGCTGCGCCCCTATCTGGTACGGCAGTTGACAGCGGCCACCTATACCTATGCCCGGCAGCAGTGGCGGATTCGGCGACGGGAAACGGGTTGGGAGAGCGGTGAGGGGAAAGTGGAGCCTG
>DATGIG010000113.1:0-5784 GCA_035295825.1 Chthonomonadaceae bacterium
GAATGCCGCAGTTATTGGGCGACGTGGTTATCTCCGTGGAGACCGCCGATCGACAGGCGGCAGCGCATGGCGTATCGCTGGAGCAGGAGTTGGCGCTCTTGACGGTACACGGCATCCTGCATCTTTTGGGCTATGAGGACGAGACCGAAGCGGGAACCGCCCGGATGCGGGTACGGGAGCGAGAGATCCTGGGCTATGCCTACCCCGCGTCATGAATGGAGGAAGTGTGCGTAAGAAAGGGCTATCCGGGTTCAAATACGCGCAGGAGGGCATCCTGCACTGTTTTCGAACGCAGCAGCATATGCGGATCCACTTCTTTATCCTGGTGGTCGTGCTGCTCTCCGGACTGCTGCTCGATCTCAACAACCGGGACATGCTGGCGCTGGTCTTTGCGATCACCCTGGTGATTATCACAGAGATGATCAATACGGCGGCAGAGGCCCTGGTAGACATGGTGACGGAGAACTACAGCCAGGCGGCGAAGCTGATAAAGGATGTCACGGCGGGTGCGGTGCTGCTCGCCTCCATGAATGCGATCATCGCGGGCGTCCTGATCTTTTTCGGCCAGCATCGCCTGGATGATATCCAGAAGGGATTTCAGAGAGAGATCCAGTCCGATGTCACCAAGGTGACGCAGTTTGTCGTCGTCGGCATCGTCCTCCTGACCCTGATCGTCATCATATCGAAACTCTTGAGCGGTACGGGGTCGCCCTGGCATGGCGGTATTATCAGCGGACACAGCGCCATCGGCTTTCTGCTGGCCATGACCATCGTCTTCACATCACACAACCCGGTCGCCTCCTTTCTGGCGATCCTGCTGGCGATCCTGGTGGCGCAGAGCCGGGTCGAAGCCGGCATTCACTCGGTTCAAGAAGTGGTACTGGGCGCGGTACTGGCGATCCTGTTGACGTCTCTGGTCTACTGGGTCATGCCCAAAGTACGCGCTTTTTTTGGCAGACGTGTGGAACAGCACGCCCTCCAGTCCCCGAACCCGGCCGGCCGCCGGCCGCTCGGGTCGGGCATGCCGCCCCGTCTTGCGGGAGTAGTCTGTATTGTCACTGATCCTGGTCGTCGTTCTGATTTTCGTTAACGCCTTCTTTGCGCTGGCCGAAATCGCGCTTATCACGGTCCGCAGGACGCGTATTCGACAACTGGTCGAGGAGGGCAACCGCAGCGCCCAACTCGTCGAAAAGATGCTGGAACATCCCACACGGATGCAGGCGACGATCCAGACGGTCCTGACCCTGGTAGCGACGCTCTCCTCCGCCCTGGCGGCGACCATCGCCGTCGGCCCCCTGACGCTCTGGCTCCAGAGCGCGCTTCCGCCCGGCCTGCTCCGCGCCTCCGCCCCTACCCTCGCCCTGCTGATGGTCACGCTGCCCGTCGCGGTCCTCTCGCTGGTCATCGGCGAGATCGCCCCCAAGAGCCTGGCCATACGTCATCCTGAACGCTTTGCGCTCCTCTCCGTCTATCCGGTCCATGTAATGCAGATCCTGCTCTCGCCCATTGTCCGTGTGCTGACTCTCCTCTCCAATCTGGTGGTGCGGCCTTTTGGCGGCACGGCCAGCTTCACGACTCCCGCCGTTAACGAAGAGGAGCTAAAAATGATGGTGGAGGCCAGTGAGGAGCAGGGGGTGCTGGAGGCGGAGGAGACCGAGATGATCCACTCTATCCTGGACTTTGCGGATACGGTCGTGCGGAAAGTCATGACCCCGCGCATCGATATTACGGCGCATGACATCCACGCGACGGTCTCCGAGATCATCCGTCAGATCGCCGACTCAGGGCACTCCCGTATTCCGATCTATGAGGGCGATTTAGACAATATTCTAGGCATCGTCCACGCCAAGGACCTGCTCGCCCTACCGGTGGACGCGAACCGCGATGCCGTCTCGCTGCGCGATGTGATGCGCCCGCCCTACTTCATTCCCGAAACCAAGAAGGTGGATGAACTCCTGGCGGAATTCAAACGGAGTAAGCAGCAGCTCGCCATCGTGCGCGATGAGTACGGCGTCACCTCCGGCCTGGTGTCGATTGAAGACCTGCTCGAACAGATCGTCGGCGATATTCAGGATGAGTACGACGAAGAGGAGCCGATGCTGCAGGTGATTGACCGGCACACGACCATCCTCAATGGGCTGATGGGGATGAGTGAAGTCAACGACCGGATGGGGTTGGAACTGCCGGAGGATGAGGCGGACACGATCGGGGGGTTCGTCTTTGGCCTGCTGGGGCATCAGGCGGCGCAGGGCGAACGGGTTCACTACGGCAGCCTCGAGTTCGTCGTGGAGGCGACCGACGGACGCCGCATCACCAAGGTCCGCCTGCTGCACCACTCTCCGCCGTCGGAGGAGCCCCCGCCCCTACCCTCCTCAGAGGAGCGCCCGGTTCCCAACGGCAACGACAATGGCGCACCTCCGCCAAGGCGCGCCATCGAAACTTCCGGTGTAGAGACCGCTCCCAACGCCATCCTCCGCCGCTGGCAGGGCAGAACCTTTTGACGCGGTTCATCCAGCGGCCTGAGCAGTTGCTCGTGTGGCGTCTCCCGACACATCGGGGTGGGACAAAGCTCTTAAGCCTTGACCAGCTTACCCTCCCGGCTGCCTGAGAGCGGTTCACGGCTGGAGCGACCTCCCGCATGGGCATGGCCGTTCTCCGCTTCATGCGCCACTCCCTGGCGGCGGCGCTTGAAGGGTGAGCGCAGGACGATCTTCTTATAATCCAGGCCGGCAGCGGTCAACGCCTTGTCCCAACTATCGAAGCGACGGCGGGCGGCGGTAATCAGCGTGATGTCGAAGTCCTCCATGCTCTTCGCGTTCAAATCCACTCCCTTGGCATGGAGTTCACGCAACCGGGTCGTGATGGTATCCTCATCCCACTCCCGATAGCGTCGGATCTGGGCGTAATCCAACCCTGCCGCGGAGACCGCGCCGCGCCAGGAGCCGAAGTGCTTGTGCTTGGTAGCGGCGGCAGCCAACTGAGGATCGACCTTGGTGCTGACATGGCGCCAGCTCAGATCCTCGCCCTTGTCATACAGCTCCCGAATACGCTCCAGAATGCGATCCCGGGTCCAGGTCTTGTAGCGTCGAATATCCTCGTAGTTGAGGCCGGCGTACTCGACAGCAAGCCGCCATGAGCCGAAATAGCGTGTCGCGGCCCGGAGGAGAGCCACCTGCTCCTGCGCGATATGCGCATAGTTCAGATTTTCACCGATCTCAAACATCCTCCGAATCTCAAGGCCAATGGTCTCTTTGCTCCACTTACGCACGAGGGTATCCTTCCTGAACACATTAGCCACGTCCGCGTGGGTTATCTGCTGTCCCCCTGCGACATAGCCGGTAATATTGGGCCGGCAGAGGAGAAAGAAGTTGCGACGAACGGCGCAGCCTATTCTGTTTCTTGTATAATATGCAGAGAAAGCAAACCGGAGGATCCGCGCAGTCGGCAGCTCCTCCAGGAGAGCGTTCATCGGAATTATGATAGGTCAAAATCGCGCCCATTGTCAAGGGATTCGCGTACTATTTCACAAACAGGTAGAAAGGCGGTAGCGCAGCAATGTTCGGTATGCTATTCAAACTGTTCGGTTTTGCCATCTCCCTGGTCCTGCTGATCTATCTGGCAGCCAATGCGTTCCGCAAAGCGCGCCGGTTGGATACGCGCATTCGGGAGTTCAAAGCCGAGCAGGAGGCCCTGTCAAAGCAGTCCGGCCCGATCAACCCCTATGCGGCCCTGGCCGAACTCTATACGGAGCAGGCGCAGGAGGAGGCTCAACGCCGCCGGGGGCGTAAGTCGGGTAGATGAGGGCGCAAGAGCAGCCGGTAGAGCAGCCCGAACACGCCGTCGCGATAGGCCACTTTGATCCGAGGCAGCAGAAACGGATCGTGGTCGGAGCGGGCCATTCCGCTCCGGGTGGTGCAGGCGCCGGTAAACCCGGCGGCGCGCACCAGCGCGGGGGTGCGCGCGTCGTAGTGTCCGAACGGATAGCAGAAGGTCTGCAGAGCGCAGCCCAACGCCGCCTCCGCCTCCGCCTTGCCCTCCCGGATCTCCTCCGCGGCCTCCGCATCGCTCAGGGTGTTGAGATGCGGATGCGCCCGCGTATGCCCGGCCATCTCCCACCCGCGCGCCTGCAATGCGCGCAGCTCTTGCCAGCCCATAAGCGGCAATACCGGATGCCCCTCGGGACCATCCCAGGCATTGCTGCCTCCCGCCTGTGAGGAGACGACGAACACCGTCGCGGGAAAGCCGAACTCCGCCAGGATCGGCGCGGCGTGCTCCCCCACGCAGGCGTAGCCATCGTCGAACGTGATGGCGAAGGCGCGGGGAGGCAGGGGGCGTTGCCGGGCCAGGCCGGCGACCGCTTCGGCAAAGGGGATGGCCCGATAGCCCAGGCGCGCCAGCACCCGCATCTGCCGCCGAAAGTCCCGCGCGGCTACGTTCAGGAAGGCGTCCTGCCGGGCGACGACCGGCTGACCGACTTTATGATACATCAGGATGGGCAGGCGGAGGGGGCGTTCGGGCATCCCTATCTTCCCTGTTCGGCGCGCGCCCGCCGTCAGGCTGCGGCGCGGCTCTGGAGTATCTCGCAGTAGAGGTCTTCGATCTGGTCCACCATAACGCGCGCTGAGAACCGCGTTTGGGCGCGTTCGCGGGCCGCTTCGCCCATGCGCTGTCGGCGTTCGGGGTCGGCGAGCACGGCGATCAGAGCGTCGGCCAGGGCTTCGGGGGTCCGCTCGATTAGCAGTCCCGTCTCGTCGTGGGCGATCAGCTCGGGATTGCCCCCGGCGCGGGTCGCGACGACGGGTTTGCCCATCGCCATGCCTTCGATGATGGACATGCTGCAGGCTTCGTAGCGGGAGGGGAGGGTCAGCACATCCATATCAGACATCAGGCGGCGTACGTCGTCGCGCATGCCGGTGAAGCGCAAACGCTCCGCGACCCCCGCCGCGCCGGTAATCTCCCAGATTTCGCGCTGTACCTGGGGCACGACCGGCCCGACGCAGACGAAGTAAGCGCGCGGCCTCGCCTCCACGATCCGCTGCACGGCGCGGGCCAGGACCAGATGCCCCTTGAACTCCTCCACACGGGCAATCAATCCCACCAGCTCCGCATCCGGCGGCAGGCTCAGTTCGGCGCGTACCGGCAGCACCTCCGCATCGCCCTCCGCCGACTTGGCAGCGGTCTCCTCCAGAAACTCCGTGCCATTGTAGATGGTGCGGATGCGGGATTCGGGCACGCCCTTGCGCAGCAGGCCGTTCTTGAGAAAGTCCGACACGGCGACGATCCGGCTGTTGTGGCGCGGAAACAGATAGCGATAGGCGACGTCATGAGTGCGGCAGTGGATCGAGGAGACGAGCGGGAGGCGAGCGAGGCGTCCGGCAAGCAGCCCGAAGTAGGTGGCGCGGGTGAGGTGGGCGTGGATCAGGTCGATCCGGTGCTCACGCAGAAAGCGGGTCAGGTTCATCGGGACGGCGCAGGCGCTCAGCCCACGCATATCCAACTCCAGCGTGGGGATCCCGGCGGCACGCAATTGCTCCGGCAGCCAGTCGCGCGGCGGGCAGACCGCTACCACCTGATGCCCGCGCTGCCGCAGCCGCTCGGAGAGGACCAGCACATGCTTCTCCGCCCCGGAGGTGCGCGAACTGGAGACGAGTTGCAAGATATTCATATTGTTATAGTAGCACCTTGACAGGGCGTTTTGCAAGGGCTGCGGCCACGGGGATGAATCGTTCTGAAGCGCGATTAAAGGTCGCGCTTCGCGCAGCCCAAATTCGCTTGCGCGAATTT
>DATGIG010000114.1:0-11936 GCA_035295825.1 Chthonomonadaceae bacterium
CCTCCAGCACGGCGAGGTAGTCCGCGTACAGGTGGAGGCGTTGCCCGCCGGTGATCAGCTCCAGCCCGCGAAAGAGCAGGTCGAAGCTATGGGAGTATTGGGGCCGCTGCGGGTCGGGATGGGTGTAGAAGGGCCGCTTCACCATGGGATAGCCGGTGACGAACAGAAAGTCGGAGCCGTGCGTGCGCCTGGCCCACTCGCCGAGCCACCGCTCATGGGCGGGCGCTAAGTCCGGCTCCTGCCGCGCGTCCTCCCCGGTCTCCCGGAAGAGCAGATCCTGCGCATCCGCAAAGTGGATCACCGGGATCGCTTCCGGCACGGTGGGAAGCGTGATATTGAGGAGGGCGAGGGCGTCGGACGCCTCCTCCTGAATGGCGGTGAGCATGCCGCGCAGGGCGCACGCGACCACCCCCATCACCGTCGTATGGTCTCGAATAAAGCCCAACTCCGCATCCAGCGAGACATATTCGCTCAGGTGCCGGGGCGTATCGTGCGGCTCCGCGCGAAAGACCGGCCCCACTTCAAATACCCGCTCGAACACCCCCACCATCGTCTGTTTGTAGAACTGGGGGCTCTGCGCCAGGTAGGCGGGGCTGCCGAAATAGTCGAGGGTAAAGACATTCGCGCCGCCTTCGGTGGCCGACCCGACGATCTTGGGCGTCTGGATCTCCACAAAGCCCTCCCGACCCAATGCCTTACGAAACCCCGACATCGAGGCCGCCGACAGGCGAAAGATCGCCCGTTGGCGGGGATGCCGCAGCGCCAGAGGCGCGTGGTCCAGCAGCGTAGGAAGCTGGGCCTTGAGAGCCGGGCGAAACATCTCGAAGGGGGGCGGCGCGACGGCAGGGGCGATGATCTCGATGCGCGGAGCGTGGATCTCAAATCCGCCGGCAGCCTGCGCCTCCGCCACCACCGACCCCTCGACTTCCAGCACCGTTTCGGGGTGCAGCGCCGCCAGCATTTCGATCTGACCGGCGTCTTCCAGGATGATCTGGGCGACCCCTTTGCCATCCCGAAGAATAAGAAAACAGACGTTGCTGAGTTGGCGCAGGCGATGCAGCCAACCTGCCAGGAGAACGCGCTCTCCCACATGCCGACCGATCTCGGTCGTTCCGATACGTTGCAAGGTGACACCTCCCAAAGAATATGCCCCTTCGTCTATGCGGACGAAGGGGCGTCGTGGTGCCACCGCACTTTGCCGCGATTCCGGGCGGAATCGCGGCCTCAAGCCCGATAACGGGGGCGGACCGGCGAAACTTACTGGGCCTTGCGGCGGTTCCTTCTCGCGCTCCAGAGGGTCTTCACAGGGTCTAAAGGCCGCTATCACAGCAACAGCGGCTCTCTGGACTTTAGAGGTTCCTGCTACTCATCTCTATCCTCGCTTTGTCGGATATAACAGTTCTTCCTTATTCAGACAGGTCTCCCGCCGTTAAAGTTGCATAATGACATGGGGTTGAAACCCCAGCCTACGGTTTCGCGCCGTCTTCGGCGAAATCGGGGCGCGATTGGGTGGAGAGAAAAGTTCCCACGTCCCACGCCTCCTGATCCGTCAGCAGGCCGCCGGAGCCGAGGGGCATGTTGTATTTGATGAACGGGATCAGCTTCGGCAGGGTGGCCAGCCCCGCCCCCTTGTTGAAGGAGTGCGGCCCCCAGAGCGCCGGGCGGTAGTAGGCATCGCTGCCGTACCGTCCCTTGCCGTCCTTGCCGTGGCAGGTGGCGCACTTCTGCAGAAAGATCTCCTTGCCCCGTTCGGCGTTCCCGGCCTGCTTCGGCATGGGATACAGACCGGTTTTGGGCGGCGCGCTGCTCCGGAGCGCGTACTGTTCGTCCATCCACTGCATGTAGGCGATAAAGGCATGCATCTCCGGCGCCTGGCGCGCGACCTCCGCCTCGCCGTGCGCAGTTGGGATGGGTTTCCCATTCATGCTGCGCCGGAAGCAGCGGATAATGCGGTCCTGAAGCTTATCCGTCTGCGGGTACTCGTACTTTGTGATCATGCCCACCCACCAGGCCGAATCGGGGTTGCCCGCCCCGTCCACATGGCAGCTTTCGCAGTGCAGCTTATCGCCGACATACTGCGGCAGGAGTTCGTAGGTGCGCTGCGTCAGTTCCCTGCCCCGAACGATGCTGCGCCAAGTCTCCTTATCCCATGCGGTGACCGGTCGGCTGGGCAGCGGGATCAGCGCCGGGTTCTTCATCTGCGGCAGGGCATTGTTCAGCGTGAAGGTGAAGTCCGAAGAGACAAAGCGATCCGGGCGGCTGGTGCGTGCGGTGGAGTGGCAGCCCATGCACGACGAGGATTCCTGGGTGAACGTCTCCATGGTGCTGTTGCTGACGAAGGTCGGCTCCGCATGGAGCGTGTCGCCAGGTCCGTAAGCAGCGCTCCAATCCGCCTGCAGGGGCCACTGGGTATCCACCAGGGCATAGTACTGGAGCGGTGAGTGCGCATAGGCGAGCGCCTCCTGCATGGCATGGTTCAGATAGCGCAGATCCTCGGCGTGCCAAACGCCGCCGGTCTCTTTGGGCGTCAGTGTGACACGCGTCACCTGATTCGGGACGCCGTGCCGGGTCTGCAGGTTGACCGGCCCCTTTGAGGCGGCGGAGGGGTGGAATGAGGGGTGCGGACCGGCCAGGTTATCTACCTGCTCGAAGGTCGTCCACACCCACTCCGGCGCGCTGGGCGTCTTCTGGACGATATGGAGGCCGACCAGCCCCATCTTCTTGCGGGTCCATCGGGTCGGCTTGCCCTCCTTCGGGTCCGCCACCCAGGCGTCCGCCGTGAGGAAGCGCGCCTCCTCCTTCGGCTCCAACTCCCGCCAACTGGCCTTGATGAGCATGGAGCCGTAGGGGAAGGAGACAAAATCGAGCGCAGCCAGATGGCGCGCGTCGTACAGGCGGTTCTGGCGGATATAGTCGAACAGAATGCGGTTCATCCGGACCTCGTAGCGCACCAGATGCCCGTGCTGGTCCGTCAGGGTGGCAGGTAGGACGCCATCGGCCTGGGTCGCCTGCAGGGTCGCCGAAAGGAGATGCGTGCTGAGCGCAGACGGCGTGTTTGTCCGTACTCCGGCCGGGATGGGCTGCGGGGCATTCCATTCGGGCGGCGCGGCGCCCTCCGGCAGATAGACCTCGTGGGTCTCCTTCCAGGTCTCCCAGACCCGCGTCGCCGCCGCGCTGAGCGATTGGCTCCTGTCCTGCTCCCCGCGCTGGTCCGCCCGTGCAGGCCAGTTGAGCGCGACAAACTCCTGCCAGGAGAACCGGTCGGCGGCCTGCTGGATCCGCGTGACATTCCGGGTTCTCATGCCCTCGATATCCGCAGGCAGGACGCCGTCGGGTCGGGGCGCCCACTGCGGTATTCCCTGCTGGACCACCTCCTGCGCCCTCCCCACCTTTCCGTTCAGCACGACCCCGGAGGCGGTCAGCAGCGCAGCGGTCAGCAGCGCCGCCACCGGCAGCAGTCTCTTGTCTCGTATCATGCGCTCATCCTTATCGGAGAATCCTTTCAACCGCTGGCCAATCTAACCGATCTTAGGACAGTTGATTCGCCGTAAGGCAGGGGGAAACCTGCATTGACTTTCGTCTCTTCCTGCCGTACAATACTTGCCATCTACGGCGAGCGCCAACACGCCGTTCCCAAATCTCTGTTTCGAGGTTGCCATGCCCTACACCGCGCCACCCTATATGTACGATGTCCTGCCCTACCCGCCCGCCAAGGAGCCGTGGCTGCATTCGGCCCGCTGGCGCTATGTGGAGGGGGTCTTTCGCGAGGTCTGCCGCCGCTTCGGCTACCGCGAGATCCGCACGCCCGTCATGGAGCAGACGGAGCTCTTCACGCGCCATATCGGCGAGGCCACCGACATCGTCTCCAAGGAGATGTTCACCTTCACCGACCGGGGCGACCGCAGCATGACGCTCAAGCCGGAGGGCACCGCTCCCGCCGTGCGCGCCTGCATCGAGCATAAGCTCTTCGCGGAGCATCCCGTGCTGAAGCTCTACTATGTCGGGCAGAACTTCCGCTACGAGCGGGGCCAGAAGGGGCGGTATCGGCAGCACCAGCAGTTGGGCATCGAAGTCTTCGGCTCCTCCGACCCCGCCGTGGATGCCGAGGTGATCCTGCTGGCGATGGAGCACTACCGTATGCTGGGTGTCACCGAGCAGCAGTTGAAGATCAACTCGGTGGGCACACCGACTTCGCGCCCCGCCTACCGGGAGGCCCTGCGCGACTTCGTGCGCCCGTTCCTCTCGGAGATGAGCGCGGAGGGGCAGCACCGCTTCGAGGTGAACCCGCTACGCATGCTGGACACCAAGGACGCCAACGACCTGCGCCTGCTGGAGGGCGCGCCCCGCCTGGTGGACTATCTGGACCCCGAGAGCCGCGAGCACTTCGAGAAGCTACAGGCCTATCTAAGCGCGGCGAGCGTGCCCTACGAGGTAGACCACCGCCTGGTGCGGGGCTTCGACTACTATACGAAAACAGCATTCGAGATCACTGGGGGCCAGTTGGGCGCGCAGAATACGCTGGTCGGCGGCGGGCGCTATGACGGCCTGGTGGAGGAGTGCGGCGGGCCGTCCGTGCCGGGCATCGGGTTCGGCATGGGCATGGAGCGCTGCCTGCTCACCCTGGAGGGACTGGGCATCGAACTGCCCCTCGCCGACGAACGGCCTCTGGCCTTTATCGTCACGCTCGGCGATGAGGCGAAGGTGCGCCCGGCTGCCGTCCAACTGCTTATGCAGATCCGGGCCGCCGGGTTCGCCGCCGATATAGACTACAAGGGCCGCAAGTTCGGGCAGCAGGCCAAGCGCGCCGACGACCTGGGCGCGCGCTTCCTGCTGGTGCTGGGCGACGGCGAACTGGAGCGGGGCGTCATCGGCCTGCGCGACCAGGCCACCAAGGAGCAGCGGGAAGTCCCTATTTCCGACCTCTTCACCGAACTGACGCAACTCGCCGGCTAAACGCCGGCTAAAAGTGCCGGGTACAGAACGTACCCGTCTGGAGGGCCTTCGGCCAAGCGTCCTCACGGACGCGAAGACAACGATGGTTTGATGGTTTTCCGCCGTTGTATTGGCACACGTAATGAAGAGGCTGACATGGAAGGCAAACGGCTACTACGTTCCCTATCACTGAAAAACATTCTCTCCTTCGGTCCAGAGGGCGTTGATATCGAACTTCAACCGCTCAACGTCCTCATCGGTCCCAACGGTTCCGGAAAGTCAAACTTTCTGGAAGTCATCCGCCTGCTTCAAGCCACCCCTCGTGACCTTACAGCACCAATCAGTCGTGGAGGAGGTATTCATGAATGGCTCTGGAAAGGCGGAACTGACGAAGCCCATGCAGAAATCAAAGTCGACGCTGTCATGGAACCGAATCTCCATGTGAGGCATATGCTTGCTTTCGGAGCAATCAACGAAAGGCTGTGGATTCATGATGAAACCGTTCATAATCTGCGACGTGTTCGGAATGAAAGCCCTTTGCTAATATATGGTACTGAAGAGGGAATCCCTTATATTCACGTATCTCATCCCAAAGAAAAGAAAGAGCCTCTTAATCCGGCAACACGAAATTTCACACAGTCAATTCTCGCACAACGTGATCTTCCCCATTCTACCTTCATTTCTTTTTTACAAATCCAATATTCGCAAATCCGCCTTTATTCTCGGGTTTACTTTGGACAGGATAATCCAGCACGCCAAGCCCAGCCTGCCGATATGGAGACAGATTTCTTACGGGAAGATTCCAGCAATCTGGCATTGATTTTGAGCGATCTACGAAATCGCCGAAGCTTCAAAAGAATTCTTCTTGACAACCTTCAAATCTTCAATCCGCGTATCGAAGATTTCGGAGTTCGTGTCGCCTTTGGTATGGCGCTTACCATTCTGGAAGAATCAGGACTGGAAAATGCGATTCCTGCGACGCGGTTATCGGACGGAACATTGCGCTTCCTATCGCTATTGGCTGTTCTTTGCCATCCGGAGCCGCCGCCACTGGTATGCATCGAAGAACCGGAGTTAGGAATGCATCCCGACATTATCCCTGCGATAGCCGAACTGTTGATAGAAGCCTCACATCGGACGCAACTCATTATTACGACACACTCCGATATGCTGGTATCGAAAATGTACGATGTGCCAGAAGCCATTATTGTTTGCGAACGAGAGGATCGCGGAACGACGATGCGGCGGCTTACTCCCCAGGAGTTGGAAGGCTGGCCCGAACATTACACCCTCGGCGACATCTGGTTGAAAGGTGCAATCGGAGGAGTCCGGTGGTGAGAAGCATTGTTGTCTACATTGAAGGAGGAAGCAATCATACCGCTGATGTCGAATTTAGACAAGCATTTCGTGAATTCTTCAAAGACGTGATCGAACTGGCGAAGCAGCGCAGCGTTCAATTCAAAGCGACGCTGGTCGGCTCACGTGAAGATACCTATCGAAAATTCTGCTTCGAGATCGGAAGAGATAGGCAGACTTTTCATGTACTGCTTGTGGACTCTGAGACGGAAGTCAAAGAGTTTGGCAAATGCTGGGACCATCTGAAAGAAGCGGATGGATGGAATTGTCCCGCAGGCGCAGATGCCACCCAATGTCACCTTATGGTGATGGCTATGGAAGCCTGGTATTTTGCCGACCCGGAAGCACTTGCAGCTCACTATGGTCAGGGATTTAAGCAGAACGCACTACCAAGAACGCAAATCGTCGAGGAGATTCCAAAGTCAAAACACCTGGACAGTCTGAAGGCTGCAACAAAGAACGACAAAGAGACGCTACGATAAGTTTGCGGATGCACCCAAGATACTCAGAAAGTTGAATGTTGGCAAAGTCCGTTCACGTGCGCCCCACTGTGATCGTCTATTTACCACTCTGATCGCCAAGATTAATGGCTTTTGAACACAGAATAGATCCCTGGCTTTTGCCAAGTCGCTTGCCTCATCAAGATGAAACATCGTATCTCTGGTATTCTTTTGGTTATCTTGTCGGTTCTGGTGTTACTCGGACTTCCCTTCGGCATGTTATGGAGGGAAGCCCAGCAACAACAGCGCGACTATGCGCTCCTCACTTCTATCCGCAACAAAGAACCCTGGAATGTGGCTATCCTCCTCAAACAGGGCTCGAATCCGAATATCCACGATAACTTCGCCGGACAGCCGACTTTCTGGGAGTTCTTACGCGCCCGCTTCGAGCAGTTGCGTGGTCACAAACCACCTATTCCTTCGGATGGCCCGCCCGCCCTATTGCTGGCGGTACAGAGCGACAACATAGACAGTGTCAAACTCCTTTTGGCAAAAGGAGCGCGGGAGGTAGACGCCAGAATGGAGAATGGCGAGGCGTTGCTGATTATGGCAGCGAAACAACATAATTTCGCCATCGTCCGAGAGTTGATCGAACACAATGCCGATGTAAGGGCAGAAGCCCCCGATAGTGACTGTTCTCTGCTTACCTATGTGGCTGCCTCCGGTCAGATTGACCTGGCTCAGATGATCCTAGCAAGAGGTGCCGACGTCAACAGCAGGGTTTTGGAAGGGACAACCCCTCTATTTGCTGCTGCTGAAGCAGACGACCTGCCCATGGTAAAACTTCTGTTGGCAAATGGAGCGAATGTCAACATCAAAAATGATTGGGATTTCGAACACTCCGCCGCTTTGAGTATGGCAGCAGATAAGGGAAACCTGAAAATGGTCCAATTACTGTTGGATCATGGAGCCAATGTGAACTCCGCTGCACGCTTCGGCAGCGCTCTGACCCATGCCGCATTGAATAAGAACATCGCAATAGTCCGCCTTCTTTTGGCGCATCGAGCTGATCCCAATATCGGCGACTATCATGAAACCCTGCCTATGCTGGTTGCCTCAGAAGGAGATACCAAGATCATGAAGTTGCTGTTGGATGCTGGGGCAGATATTCATGCAACAGGGCATGCTGGAGCTACTGCACTCTCTAGTGCGGCGTTTTCGGGCAATGTCGAGATGGTTCGATTGGTCGTGTCGCATGGTGCAGATGTCAATAACAATGATGACTGGCGGGGCAGAACGGCGATAATGGCCGCTGCTGAATATGGACACTATGCTGCAGTAGATTACCTGCTGCGGCATGGGGCAAAAATCAACGTGCGCAGCCACGATGAGGATGAAAAGCCTGGTGATACGGCATTGACACTGGCAGCCCGCGAAGGCCATCTGGATGTGCTCAAATTGCTGCTTGCAAGAGGAGCGCGGCGTGATCTGCCAGGGCCGGACGGCAAAACAGTCTTGATGTGCGCCTGTGAAGGCAGCAATCACGTCGATGACAATGGAAAATCGGCTCCGGCAAACCCGAAGGTCGTTGCCTACCTGATCCAACGGGGCGAAAAAGTCAATGCCCGCACCCCAATGGGCGAAACGGCCTTGAGCTTGGCGGAAGCAAAAGGTTTTACCGACGTTGCCCGAATCCTCAAACAGGCCGGGGCGAAGGAGTGAACCCTGATGCGACCATCCAGGCGAGATGCGATTAACTGATTTTAAGGTTGCTTTAAGCTGCGCTTAAGGTGCGCATGCTACAGTGGATGGGTTAAAATGACTCCCTCGAAAAGGACCGAACTCATGATGAAAATGCATCGCGGCTTCACCCTCATCGAACTGCTTGTCGTCATTGCTATCATCGCTATTCTCGCCGCCATTCTCTTTCCCGTCTTCTCCCAGGCGCGGGAGAAAGCCCGCGCCATCAGTTGTCTGTCCAACACGCGTCAGCTCGGGATGGCGATCACCATGTATGCCGACGACCATGATGAAGGCTACCCCTGCACCTGTATGCAGGGAATGGGCATGATGACGGTAGATCCGCAGGACTGGATCACCACCGTGCAGCCCTACATCAAATCCGCAGCGATCTTTCGCTGCCCCTCGGATACCAGCCCGCTCTGGAATAACATGATGACTCCTCGGACCACCTCCTACGGTTTCAATGCCTATTTCATGCCGGTGCAGGAGCCCTACTTCGGGGTCCAGATGGCCCAGATCAACAAGCCGGCGGAGTGTGTGCTGGTCGCCGAACTGGCCGATGCCTGGACGCAGGATTTCTTTATGCCCATGTACTGGGGCAACCCGCCGAAGGTAAACAATCCCCCCATGCAGATGATGGAGTGGGACGACACCATGCAAGCGCCGATGAGCGTCGCGATCCGGCGCCATCAGGGCGGAGCCAACTACGTCTTTGCCGAGGGCCACGCCAAGTTCCAGCGCTTCAGCCAGACCTTCCAGCAATCCCCAGGTAATCCACCGATAGTAGACTGGTACGACCCCATGCACCCATAAAACCCAGAATCCACGAAGAGACACGAAGGAACACGAAGAGCGATCCACAGATTAACGCAGATTACCGCAGATTAAAAGCCATGGAGAGAAGGCGCAACCAGCGTCCTGATTGGGAGAGATAGATGGTCCTCTTCTCTGGTTTGTAATCTGCGGTAATCTGTGGATCGCTCTCTTGCTTTTCTCTGTGGACCTCTGTGCCCTCTAGCGTAGCGGGTGGTGAAAATCCGCCCGTCAGGCTTTGGCGACTGGGAACTGCACCTCCGTCACGTAGTGGGCCGGGTCGCCGTTGCGGTCGTACTGGAGGTAGACCTCACGACCGGGGCCGCTGATACGGTAGCCGTTCGCTTCGATCCACTGCATCATGGCGTTGAAAGCGCCGCTGAGGCCGTCGAAGCTCCCCGTGTGGATCGTAGAGGCCATCGTCTCGACGCCGGGCAGCGTCGTCACCTTCACGCGCTCCCCATCCGACAGCGGCCCCTCGATAGGCATCGCCGCCTCGACGGGAATGTCCGTCTCCCGGTACTCTTCCGTGTGGTAGAGATCGAGCGCCGGCCCGGCGAACTTCCCGCCATGCTGCTGAATGTGTGCCATGACCTCATCGAAGAGCCGGTTGAACGTCGGCCCGAGCGCCGCCATGTTCGGCACGACCTCCTGCACGGAGGCGACCCGCAGCGGATCTACTTTTTTCAAAACGACTTCGTAGTGGGACATCTTTCCCTCCTGTTCGATCTGGCGCAAACGCGCCTCGACACGTATGAGCCGCTCCTGCTCCTCCTGGATACGCTGTTGGAGTTCCGCCTGCCGGCTCTCGAACAGGCGGCGCAGCCCCGGCGTCGAAATCGCCTCATCCAGCAGGGGCGCGATCTGCTCCAGCGTAAACCCCAGATCCTTGAGGGCGAGCAGGCGATTCAATCGGGGCAGTTGCGCCGCCGTGTAGTAGCGGTAGCCGCTGGCCTCGTCCACATAGGCCGGTTTGAGCAAGCCCATCTCGTCGTAATACCGCAGCGCCTTGATGGACACCAGGCTTAACTTGGAAAAGTCTCCGATCCGAATCATCTCCTATCCCTCCCGGCGGTCACGCTTCGGAAGCATGTCCTGTCTATTATAGGGTCTCCTGTAACGGGAGAGTCAAGGGCGTTGTTGATATTTTTCTGCTTTTTTTTGTCGGGTAAAAGAGAAACTCTTTTCAGCATGGCTGGAAGAGGGGTCGGACCTGCCGCCATGAGGTATACTATAGGGGCAATCAAGAAAGAGAGAGATGAATGAGTTCGACAAAAGCGACGAAAAAGAAGGCAACTGAAAAAAAAGAAGAGACGTCCCCCGAGAAGGAGACCCAACAGACCCTTACTGCAGAGACCGATGCAGCGGAGAGCGCCCTCGAGGAGATTCCTGGGGAGACGGAAGCGCCTGCCGCCGCATTCCGCGCCCTGAATTTGAGCGAGGCGACCATGCGGGCCATCGTCGAGGCCGGGTTCGAGGTCCCGACGCCCATTCAGGAGCAGTCTATCCCGATTTTACTGGCAGGCCGTGACCTCATCGGCCAGGCGCAGACTGGAACCGGCAAGACCGCCGCGTTCGCCCTGCCCCTGGCCGAGCGGCTGGACCCCACCCAGAACTATCCGCAGGCTATCGTCCTGCTGCCCACCCGAGAGCTCTGTATCCAGGTGGCGCAGGAGACGCACAACCTCAGCAAGTACCACCGGCTGCGCGTTGTGCCCGTCTACGGCGGGCAGCCCATCGACCGCCAGTTCCGCGCCCTCAGCATGGGCGCGCAGATCGTCGTCGGCACGCCGGGCCGGGTGCTGGACCACCTCCGCCGGGGCACGCTCAATCTCACCCGCGTCAAGTGCGTGGTACTGGACGAAGCCGATGAGATGCTCAACATGGGCTTTATCGAGGACGTGGAGGAGATCCTCAAGGACGCGCCCGCCGAGCGACAGACCGCGCTCTTCTCCGCGACCATGCCGCCCCGCATCGTCGCCCTGGCGAAAACCTACCTGCGCGACCCGGAGCGGGTCTCCATCGAGAGCAAACGCCGCACCGTCGCCCAGGTCGAACAGACCTACTACGAGGTCGTGCCGTCCCAGAAGGTCGAAGCCCTCTCCCGCATTCTGGACATGGAGACGCCGGGCAGCACCATCATCTTCTGCCGGACCCGCCGCGAGGTGGATGAGCTGGGCGAATCGCTGCAGACCCGTGGCTACGAAGCCGAAACCCTCCATGGCGAGATGAACCAGGCCGCCCGCGACCGCGTCATGAGCCGCTTCCGGGCCGGGCAGGCCGACCTGCTCATCGCCACCGATGTCGCGGCGCGCGGCCTCGATATTGACCAGGTAACGCACGTCATCAACTACGATATTCCGTGGGACGCGGAATCCTATATCCACCGCATCGGGCGCACCGGGCGCGCCGGACGCAGCGGCGAGGCGATTACGCTGGTATCTCCTCGCGAACGCTACCAACTCCGGCTCATCGAACGCGCCATCAACGCCCCTATCCGGCCTGCGCGCGTCCCCAGTTCCTCCGACATCGCGCACCGCCGACGGGAGATGTTCAAGGACAACCTGCGCCAGACGATTCGGGAGAGCAGTTCCGACGGCTTCCTGATGACGGTCGAGGAGCTGATGGAGGAGGGCGAATACGACGCCTCGC
>DATGIG010000115.1:0-9757 GCA_035295825.1 Chthonomonadaceae bacterium
TGGATGCCGGTGGGAGCGGAGAAGACATCAGCGCCACTGTTGGTGAACTGGTAAGCCAGGTCATTGCCCCAGTGGATGGTCTGGTTCGGATGGGTTCCGCTGCCTGTTACCAGGTATAAGTCGAAGCTGAAACACCATTTGTTGCCCAGTTCACTGTTATGGTTGCCTTCGCTGTTGTGGTAAAGTACCAGACTGACCGGCAATCCTCCTCGTTGGGTCCAATCCACCAAATCAATCGAGGTCAATTTATTGCCGTTTCCGCTATTGACGCCTCCGACGGCGCCTTCCCAGCCGTAGGTGGGACCGGAGGCAACCGCGTAGGAGAGCGTATGGGTGTTCGCTCCGACCTTGCGTTTCATCTCTTCCGCAGAGAGGCGCCTTACTCCCAGATGCTTGTCGGGCGTTTGGTGGGTCTGGGCAGAGACCGGTTGAGCCAGCACAAAGTTCCAGCTAAAGGAGGCGAGGCTGAGGGCAGCGAGCACGCGCTGCCAGGTGGGACGCCCACGGGTGCATGGCATACTTCGAGCTTCCTTTCTTCCTGCCGATCCGGGGCAGGCAAGGGACCGTTTTCTTCATTCTGAAGAAATGGCTGGTTGACAGGCCCGAAGGAAGTAGGGTAGACTGCATCTTAAGTCCTTCGGGGCCTTTGGGGCCGTCCGTTCCCTTTCTCCGCCAAAGAGTAAAGGGGGAGCGGGCGGCTTTTCTGTTGTCGGGGAACACCCAAGCGTTCCCGGCGAAAATCGGTCGGAGAACTCCTCAGCGGTGCAGCAGCAATAAATAACCGCTGCTCATACGCAATAATTGCTCCTGCGAGATTGTCATCTCGGTGGGCTGGTTGGGATCGTGAATGACTGCCGTGCCGCTCTCTCCGCTGCCTTGCAAACGCAAAATCGCAATGAAATGATTCCCGTTGACCCAACCTATCGCTGGCATGCGCGCATCCGAGAGCGCCTCTCGGCTGAGTTGCACGGCTTCTGCTTTAAGACCGGTCGCCAATGCTGCCTGTGCCAGCCCTTGAAAACTGACTCCCCTCTGTGTCATGCCTGCCTGCTTGCTCAAGGTCGGAAGATCCGCCTTAATATCCAAGTAATCACACGCTAGCAATAACGCGCGAGGTCCACAATCCGCAGAAGCAGCGACGCTTTCTTGGTGCGTCCTTTGTGTTGCAAGGTCGCACTTCGTGCAGCCCAAATCCGCTCTTCCTCCGCGGATTTCGTGGCTTCTGCTCGGCGTCTTGGCGTCCTGGAGTGAGACCGGCATACCGGCATCGGCCAGGCAGAGGTCGCGTTGCTCGCGGCAGAACTTGAGTTCGATTGCGTTGAGACCGGGGGTGGAGGCAAGACGGTCAAGCAGGTCGGCGGCTTGTTTGTACTGATGTTGCTGGCATGAGGATTTTGCTTGTAAGTAAAGAGGTAAGGATTGGACACGGGCGATGGCTTGCAGGCGTGGATCCGGATGAGGTGAAGTCGGGGACATGGCGCGGACAGAAACTGCAGACGCCGAGACCCGTGCAGGAGCCGACGAATGACAGCCGCTCAGAAACAGAGTGATGAACAGCAGGATCAGCACAGAAACGGAGGAACGAAGTAAAGTAGCCATAGGGAACACCATGCCTTCAGCAAGAAAGGAACCCGATCCCACGATCAAAAAACTGCCTACCTCTTGATAGGGCAATTTATGTGAACCTGCGAGTAGCGTACACTATAAATAGACTATTGTCAAGCAAATTTAATTTATAGTGTATTTTTTGTTGTAGAGTAAAGTTGAATTAATTTATTAAAATTTCCTTCTTGAAGTACTATGACAGAAAATACTAACATTATTTTTCTTTGCCCCGCCGTTGCTGAGGCTGGTGGATCGGGCTGTTCCGTACGGCAAAAGCGGGGAAAGGCGCGGTCGAAGTGGTCGAAATGGTCGTGCGAGAGCAGCACCATGAGAGAAGGATCCTAACGAATCAAGATAATCCCCTTATCGCATCTCCATGAATAACTGAGCTGGCGCATTATCGGGAGGAGGATTCGATGAGAACGGCGGTTGGAACGGTGACGCCGGAGGGGCGTGTATTGATATAGGGATCGGGCGCGGAGGTAGGAGAAGCAGGATCGCGGAAGACCAGTTGTGAGGAGGAGCCGCCATCCAGGCACATCGCCTCGGCGCATTCGGAGTGGTGGTTCTGACGGAAGTAGCGCTGGAGGAAATCCGCTACGTCCTGGTAGGTCATCTCCATGGCGATGCCCAGCAGCAGGTGGCGTGGACGGGCGGTCGAGCCGGCGCCTTCCAGGTCGTAGGCGACAAAGGTACGCGGCACGGTGAACGGGCTGACCAGGCGCTCCTCGTGGTCGGTGATCCAGCATTTGCCCTCGGCGATCAGGCGGGGACCGCAGGCGACCGCAGAGTCCACCGACCAGCCGCGATGCGCTGTCGGGGCCTGCGGGCGATTGTAGGCGAGCAGGGTATTGTCGGCATTGGAGACCACCCAGCCGATGCGCGGGCGCCCCTCCTTAGTAAAGCCCAGAGCGCTGCGCAAGAAGGGCTGATCCGGATGCGCCGAGGAGCGCACCCAGCGGCCCGCGTTATGGACCTTACCATCCGTGACGAGGAGGCCCTCCGCCTGCTTGATCTCCCCCTGCGTCGCGCCGAAAAAGCCGCCGTTGACGCCCGCCAGCGCGTTCCGGCGCAGGCACCAATCGTGTACGTTATGTGCCTCGGCGAAGACACGGCCTCTCTGCAGAGTGGGGTTCTCCGCGACCGCGCGGACACGGATCCCCGGAGCTTTCAGGTCCACGTCCAGCGCCAGCGCGTCGGAGTTCATGCCCTGCACCAGGGCATCTCCCTCCGGGTAGTAGTGGTAGATAACGCCTTCCGCGACAGGGACGGTGGACGCCGTCCAGGAGGTCTGCGCCGTATGGGACGCCCGCCATGTGCGGATGACCCCAAAGACGACCCAGCCGACAAACAGGCTGCCAAGCAGAGCCAACACGGAGATACCCCGCCACACTCCGCTATATCCCAGCACACGCCTTCGAACAAATCCCTGTCCTGCCAAGCGATTCCCCCCGGTTCGTACTGACGTCTCCTGAGCGCTTCCGCACAATGGAAGCGCTGAAGGCCGGTTACTCCCACACATAATGAAAAATGAGCGCAGGCCGGAGGTCTGAGCCAACCCCGGCAGGCATAAATTCCTGCCTTGTGTGCGCAATTCCTGCTACTTTTTCATAATCTCCGATGATTTTTGCCACGACGATCTCAGTGCGTCTGAGAGGAAACGCGCAGAAAGGAGAAGCGGCGTGGACACAGGGTCCGCGCCGCCGTTCGGATTATCGGATGGTGTACGATAAGGAGGAGAATGCCCAGGAGAGGAGTTGAACCTCCAAGCCCTTGCGAGCACTGGCACCTGAAGCCAGCGTGTTTGCCATTTCACCACCTGGGCAGGCTTTAGGCCAAAACGGTTGCCCGTTGAGCGCCCGAAATCTTGCCAAATTATACGGCCTGTGGTACAATTTGTCAAGTCCGGCGGCAGGGAAAACTTTTGGCGTCGCCATCCGTAGAGTCAGATAGCAGGAGAAGCGACGTTTGATCCTGACCGTCACGCCCAATGCGACCGTAGACAAGACGTATCGGGTGGAAGACTTTCGCCTGGATCGTGTCAACCGCCCCTCGCTGACCTATACCGTCGCCGGAGGCAAAGGGATCAATGTGGCGCGCGTCTATCAGACGCTGGGCGGCGCGGCGCTCTCGACGGGCTTTCTGGGGGGGCTGAACGGGCGGATCGTGGCGCAGGCCATGCGGCAGGAGGGCCTGCCGGACGCCTTTGTGCGGATCTCCGGTGAGACCCGCCTCTGTATCGCCGTCATCGATCCCAACAGCGGCACACAGACGGAAGTCAATGAGGGCGGCCCCGAGGTTTCGGCGCGTTCGGTCCGAAAACTGGTACAATGTGTAGCCCGCCTCCTGTCACAACAGACATTTGAATTTGTCGTATTGAGCGGGAGTTTGCCGCCCGGCGTGCCCGCAGCGCTCTACGCCGAACTGATCGGCATCGCGCGGCAGGCAGGCGTATTGGCCGTCCTGGACAGCAGTGGGGAGCCGTTGCGCCTCGGGCTGGAGGCGAAGCCCTTTCTGGTCAAACCGAACCGGGCCGAGATGGAGAGCCTGATCGGAACGCCCGTGCGGGACCGTGCGGATGTCGTAGAGGCGGCCCGTATGTTGCAGCGGCGCGGGGTTACTATGGTCGCCGCCACATTGGGAGCCGAAGGGGCGCTCCTGATCGCGGACGGGAAAGCCTGGGAGGCTGTTCCGCCGAAAATCGAATTTGCCAGTGCGGTCGCCTCGGGCGATTCGTTCCTGGCAGCTTTTCTCTGGGCCTGGAGGCAGGGGGAGAGACCGGAAGATGCGGCCAATGCGCTGCGCCTGGCGACCGGCGCCGGCGCCGCAAACGCCGCCGTGATCGGGGCCGGTTTCTGTACCCGGGAGTCCATTTTCGCGCTGGCAGAGCGCGCGCAGGTTCAGCCGTATGCTTAAAAGGGGGCGCGTCCTTTATACTCGATCTGTCGGGAAGCGCCCTGTAAAGAGATCGTTGAGAGAGGTGGTGAGTTCATGACGCTTGCATTTCTGGACAACCCGCTGGCAATCGCCGTTGTCTTCGTCGCGGTGCTGATCCTGTTCGGCCCCAAGAAAGTGCCGGAGATCGCAGGGCAACTGGGCCGCGCATTGCGCGATTTTCGACGTGCGACCAGCGAGTTCTCCCGCACCATCAACATGGACGACCACGAGACGCCCTACACGCCGTCGCACTACGACAGTTATACGAACAGCTACCATCCCGAGAGCGATAACTCTCTCTCGAGCGTGGGGGAGGACGATCTGCGCGTCGGTATCGAGACAACGCCCTCCGCAGAGCCGGAGCCACAAATGGGCGACTTCGCCGCGGCAGCCTTCTCCGAAGCCGCCGATGATTATGCCGTATCGCCCGCACCGTCCCCACAGGACGCCGGGAAGAGCTAACCTCCTGCCGACAGGAGGCGAATACAGACCACTGCCGCGCCCGGCGGAGGGTGCGGTTTCCTTCTGTTGACGAATCCTTCGCCACGTACACACTCTGAAGGAATACGATCGTTATGTACACACTAGCCAATGCCAATCCGACGATCTGGATTGTGATTGCCATCGTCGCCCTGGTTATCTTTGGCGGAGCCAAGATCCCCGAAATGATGAAGGGACTGGGCCAGGGAATGCGCGAGTTCAAAAAGGGGATGAAAGAGGACGAAGACCCCGAACTCCAGCGCGAAAAAGAGCGTGAGGCCGAAATTCGCCGCCGCGTCGAAGAAGAGATGCGGAGCGGAAGCACCAAGTAAAGGGCGGTTCGCCCGCCATTCATCGCCCTGCGGCAGACGCGCTGTTGCCTGCGCCGCATAGATCAGGACGCCCGCCCTTTGAGGCGGGCAGAGGAACATCAGAAACCCATGCGTGTTGTGTTTACCATTCTAACCATCTTGCAGTTTCTCATCGGGGTCGGACTGATCGCGGTGGTCACGATGCAGGAGAGCAAGAACGAGGGCCTTCAAGGGCAGATCGGCACGTCTGCGACCACGTCGTTCAAAGGCAAGGCAGGGCGCGAAGAGCAGCTTAATATGATCATTCAGAAAGTCTCTATCGCCTTCTTTGTCATCTCGCTGCTCGTCGCCATCGGCGCTAATCGCTGGTAATCGCCTGAAATCTGCCTTATGCTCACCGGCGAAAAAGTAACCCTCCGCGCCCTCAAACGCGAAGACATGGAGGCCGTCTGGCGCTTCAGCAACGATGTGGAGCTGGAGTTGCTGGGCGGCGGCGATCCGCCACGCCCCCGGACCCTCGAAGACCACCAGGCCTGGTATGATGAGCACGTTGCCAAGCACAAAGAGGGCGAATACGGCTTCGCCATCGAGGCCGATGGCAAGTTCATCGGCTTTTGCGGTCTCTGGCGCGCCGACCTTGCCGCCCGCACCGTCATGCTCGGCATCTCCATCGGAGAGCGCAACTACTGGTCGCGCGGCTATGGGCGCGACGCCGTGCGCCTCCTCGTAGACTACGCCTTCCGCCTCCTCAACTTCCGCAAAGTCTGGCTCTCCACCAGCGGCGACAACGAACGTGCCCAGCGCTGTTACCTTGCCAGCGGCTTCATCGAGGAAGGCCGCCAACGCGCCCACCTCTGGAGCAATGGCAAGTACGTGGATCAGGTCCTCATGGGCATCCTCCGCGAAGACGCCTGATAAGCCTTTTGACACGGGATTGAAACCCCTGTCTACGTTTGCAAAGCCCACCTTCGTGGGCTAATTTTCTCTGTGGAGTCCGCGCAGGCGGACTTTGCAAACGTAGACCGGCACTTCAGTGCCGTGCATCTCTGCCACCGTTTCAAATAGGAGGATATGGACATGCCTGCTACCACCGTTGAAGGCAAGCTCCCATTACCGCAGAATACCGAGTTGAGACGCGAGATTGAGCAAATCATCGTCAATTCGGAAGTCTGGCTGAATACGCCACACCCTGAACTGCACAACCATAAACCAATCGAGTTCCTGGAATCGGGGCGGGAACAGCCCCTGCGCGATCTTGTCGCTGCCATCAAGTACGGTCAGTTTTCATGAACCTGGCGAAGGATCTCTCATGGAACCTACAGATCAGCATCCATTTACACGCCCGATCGCATATGTCATCATCGTACTAGTGTTTACATTGATCGGAGGCATCTGGGGCTTTTTTGGCGCGTTTTATGGAATAAGGGGAATGGTTATCGCCCTTTCTGGCGGAATACTAGGTTGCGGTTTCGGTGTGTTTATCGCCATACTGTGGGGGTTATTCTGCAAACTGGGGAATTTGTAATAGTCTCGGCTGGATTTTGTCCAAGCTCGCCGGTTCACGCTAAGAAATCGGACATCGCGGTAGCCGGTTCTTTAGCTTAAACGCAATGTATCAGCATCTGTGCTGCTCATTATGTCAAACACGAACCATGTGAAGACACGAAGACGTCTTGCAAATCTTCTTGTAGTTATATTGCTGGTGGTCGGCATACCAACGGGTTTGCTGATACATGAGTTACGCCACGAACAGGCAACCGATGCCCTCCTTGCCGCCATAAAAGCCGGCGAAACGGAGAGCGCTCTAGCTGCACTTAAAGCTGGAGCGGATCCCAATGCTCGTGACTACCAGAAAGATAAACCCGCCTCTCTCATCGAGCGTATCCATCAACTCTGTGATCGGCTCTTGCATAGGGAAGTCAAATCCAAATCCGATGCCTACAAAACGGCCTTACTGCTTTGCCTGGATCTTCCCGGTGAGGACAATCCACGTCTTGTCCAGGCTCTGCTCGATAGCGGAGCCGATCCCAACCTCACGGGTAGTTTGTTTGCAGGTTCGCCTACGATGTGGGCGGCAATTGGGCATCATTATGAGTCCTTGCACCTCCTGATCCAATATGGAGGCAGCCTCCAACAGAGAGACAGTAATGGAGAGACAGCCTTAAGTTGGGCTTCGGCGAATGGGAATATAGCAGATATTCCCATGCTTCTCGATGCTGGAGCCGACATCAATTCGCAGGATAATAACGGCGACACGCCGTTGGGCGTCGTTTGTCGGTACGGTCGTGGTCACTATGAGGCCGTCCCGATATTGATTCAACATCATGCCAATCCTAACCTGCGTGATGAAAGGGGCTATACGCCTCTGGATTGGGCATTATACCGAGAAGATAAATCTCTCTACTCATTACTCCGAAAGGCTGGAGCCAAGACCGGTGATGAACTGGATGCCATGTCCTCTCCTCACAACATGCATTCACCTCCAAAATCTCACGCGAAGTGAGACTGGACGAATCATTACTTAAAGTGGATGGGTGGGGATTCCTTAGTGCGGAAAGACCATGTACTGCTGCGTGCCGGTGAGCATGCCGTAGACTCCCCAGAGGGTCGGGACCACATAGTCGCCGAGGATCAGGCCGAGGAAGAAGGGCAGGAAGCGACGATACGCCTTGATGCCCCCGTAGCGTATCGTCAGGGTCTTGGCGAGCCAGGCCAGGAAGAAGGGGCACCACATATAGTCCATGCTCGAGGTGGTCGCTATGGCGTAGCCGAGTGGGTGAAAGGGCCACCAGACGAAGCGCTGCCGCAGGTAGGAGAAGAGCAAGACGATGAGCAGGCCCACGAACGCGCCCATCAGTCCGGCGAAATCCTGCTTGGTGGGCGAGGCCAGCAGGGAAGCCGTCTGCCGGGCCGGGCCGGTCGCTCCATTCATGAGGGCGGGCCGGACCTTTGCGCTGGCCGCCCCATACGTATAGTAGATGTGCAGGTGCGCCCAGAACGCGCACAACACCCCGAACGCCATCGCCCACACTAGCGGCCCCAGGAACCGGCGCGGCGATATCCCCGCCGCCTGCCCCGCTTTGATGCTCTGCGCCTGTTGGGGCATCGGATTGTCGCGCATATCCATCGCCCAGTTGGTGTAGCCCTGCAGCACCGTCAGCGTCTTCACCGGCAGATGGCTCGCCCCGAAAGCATCCGTGGCGAACGTCGCTGGCGTCCACTGCGGCGCCCAGGCCCACCCCGCACCCGCCTCGGAAACGGTCCGCGCCAGCGTCAGGGCGACGCAGAAGTAGGCGAACAGAAACAGCGTAGCCACCGGCCAGGTGATCCCCGCCGCCACCAGAAACACCAGCAGGAACGCCAGCCCCGCCAGGCCGCCCAGGATCGCCAGCCGGAACGACATCACTTCGTTGCGATCCGCACCCGTCGGGCAGCGCATCTCCTGCCATGCCTTCCGCAATGCCCCCCGCGCCATCCAGAGGGAGAAGAGGGCGATCCCGATAAAGGCTCCCATGGACTGCTCGCGAAAATAGGGCGCGCGGTTCGCTACCCCGCCTCCGCCGCCCTCCGAGAAACCCAGCAGAGCCGTCGCCAGCGTGACCACCTTCGTCAGCCAGTAGAGCGCCCAGCAGGAGAAGGAGATATCCAGCGACAGCAGGTAGGCGACCCCGATCACAAACGGATAGAACGCGATCGCCACCATTCCCAACTGATTCCAGGGATAGTGCGTCATGTACTGGTCCAGCCGGTTGGGGCCGATGGGCTTCAGCGGCAGCGACGGGAAGGCGGGGTGCAGGAAGCTGTAGTAGTTCACGCTCTCCAGCAACCCGGCCACCAGGAACCCGATCCACATGGTCCGGTTCTTCCAGAAGGGCGTCGCCCCCCCGCCCTCGGTCATCTCCAGGGGCAACGGGACCAGCGGAAAGGTGAGCCGCTCCTCCTCCACCCACTGCTTCCGAAACAGGGTGAAGGCGCAGAGCAGCGTCCAGAAGATGGCGAAGATAAAAGAGCTCCACGCCAGCACCGGAATGCCCCACCCCGCCAGGATCTTCCCATCATAGAGGGTCGCATTCCCCCGAAAAAACCCGTTCAGCACCTCCGGCGTGCGCGGCGACAGCCACTCCGGGATATGCGGCCAGAGCTTCTCTTTCCAACCGTTGCTCCCCGAAGCATAGTAGAACGGCGCGGCCATCTGGTTGATGAGGATCTGCACAAACCCATATCCTGCCGCACAGGTGCCCAGGCAGAGCATCCCATAGAGCAGCAGCAACTCCTCCTGCCGCAGCGCATACCTCCGCGCAAAGCGCAGCGCCCCCATATTGACCAGCACCAGGAAGAACAGCACGACCAGCGGCCCGCGCAAGAGCGAGGTCTGCGTCCAGATCAGCGCCTGCGTCACCACATAGGCGTAGGTCCCGAACCAG
>DATGIG010000116.1:0-2457 GCA_035295825.1 Chthonomonadaceae bacterium
ACAACGCCGCAAACGGCGCCGTGGCCCTCTATTACAACTTTTCGGGCGACGACAACACCGCCAATGGTTACGGAGCGCTCTACTACAACGCGACAGGCAGCGACAACACCGCCGAAGGTTACCAGGCGCTCTACAACAGCATTGGGAACAATAACACCGCTGTAGGTGGCCAGGCGCTCTACAACACCACAGGGAATTACAACAACGCCTTGGGGTTCCAAGCCCTCTCCAACAGCACGGGTGACTACAACATTGGAGTGGGGTATCTCGCCGGGCAGTATCTCACCACCGGCAGCCACAATATCGAAATCGGCAACTGGGGAGCGTCTAGCGACAGCGGAGTGATCCGCATCGGCACTCAGGGTATCCATCAGGCTGTCTACCTCGCCGGGGTCAGTGGAACCAACGTCGGCAACGCGGTGCAGGTCTACATCAACTCCAATGGGCAGTTGGGCACCCTCACCTCCTCCGCTCGCTTCAAGTTCGACATCCACTCCCTGGGAAGCGTCACCGACAAGCTGATGGATTTGCGTCCTGTCTCCTTCCGCTACAAAGAGGCGGCGGAGGATGGTTCGCATCCGATCCAATATGGTCTGATCGCTGAGGAGGTGGCGAAAGTCTATCCTCAGATGGTTCAGTACGACAAGCAGGGCAAGCCCTTCACGGTGTTCTATCAGCAACTTACGCCTATGATGCTCAATGAGCTGCAAAAGGCGCATCAGCATGCCGAGACCCAGGATTCGGAACTCAGCGCTCTCAAAGCAACCATGCAACAGCAGAGCGCTGAGTTGGCCTCTTTGCGCGCGGCTCTGGAGCAGAAACAGAGTGGGGATTCGATCTCCTCACGGCAGGGGCAGCGCTCGCTTCCGATGGGAGTGCCTGCGATGGCGATGCTCTCGTGTGTGGTGGGCACCTTTCTCCTCGCCGCCAAGATGCGCCAGACACGATAACCCTGTAGGTCAGCCCTGACCGTCGGGCAGGGCCAGGGTCGAGAACGGAATCCCCGGACGCACAGCGAATTCTTGCAGGAATGCACGGTGCGTCCGGGGAATTTTGTGCATACGTTCCGGTACGTTCCTGCATAACGAGGGTGTCTCCCGTTCGTACTTACCGACAGTGCTTGCCGGGATTACGGTATTCCGGCGGAATCCCCCATAGGCCCGCACACAGAGGCGGGCGAGGAATGAGATACGTATGACCTGGCAACAGGCGTTGATTCTTTTTTTTGCCTCCGCCCTGGCGGGGGCCGTCAATTCGGTGGCGGGCGGGGGGACGCTGATCACGTTTCCCTCCTTGATCTGGGTGGGCATGACGGAGAAGATCGCCAATGCGACCAGCACCGTCGCGCTCTGGCCGGGGCAGCTAAGCAGCCTTTTGGGCTACCGCAAAGAGATCGGGGAGAGCCGCGACGCGATCCTGCGTCTGGCGGTCCCGAGCCTGCTGGGTGGGGGTCTGGGCGCGTATCTGCTGCTGCATACGCCGAACGCGGTGTTTGCCGGCCTGGTCCCCTGGCTGATCCTGCTGGCGACGGGGCTGTTTATGGCTCAAGAGCCGCTGGCCCGCGCCCAGCGCGCCCGGATCGAGCAGGCCAGGGAGGAGGCCGCGCAGAGCGGAGCGGTTTTCACAGAGACGGAGAAGCCCCCGGCTGCCTGGGCGGCGGTCATCGGGTTTCAGTTTCTGGTCGCGATCTATGGCGGCTACTTCGGGGCCGGGATCGGCATCCTGATGCTGGCCGCGCTGGGCTACATGGGTTTTACGAACATCCATCGGATGAACGGCCTGAAGAATATCAATGGGCTGTGCATCAATGCGGTGGCAATCGGGATGTTTCTGTTCAACCGCACGCTGCCGGGCGAAGGGGTCGGGGCCACACACGACCGTCTGGTAGACTGGCGGTTCGCCCTGCTGATGGCGGCGGGGTCCATTATCGGCGGCTACGGCGGGGCGGGCGTGGCAAAGCGCATCGGGCAGAAGAACGTGAGGCGCGTGGTGATCCTCATCGGCTTTTCGCTGGCGTTCTCTCTCTTTTACCGATGGCTCTTCCACCGGTAGTTTTTGGAACAGATTTTCACAAGGAGATAAGAGGATGATAACCGAATCGGGATTGGAGATCGAGGATATTCGAGAAGGCACGGGGGAGAGCCCGGCAGTGGGACAGAAGGCCGTGGTGCACTACGTCGGGACGCTCACGGACGGGACCAAGTTCGACAGCTCCCGCGACCGGGGGCAGCCATTCGAGTTTCCGCTCGGCATGGGGCGCGTTATCAAGGGCTGGGACGAGGGCGTGGCCACCATGAAGGTGGGCGGGCTGCGCAAACTCACCATTCCCTCCCACCTGGGTTACGGAGAGCGGGGAGCGGGCGGCGGCGTCATCCCTCCGAACGCCACGCTGGTCTTCGAGGTCGAACTGCTCGACATTCGTTAAGAACGATCGAGGAGAGATCATGCTGCGCTTGA
>DATGIG010000117.1:0-3870 GCA_035295825.1 Chthonomonadaceae bacterium
CCTTCCGAAGCCGCCGCGCCGCCTCAGTTCCGCAGCCTGCTGGGCGATGGCGACGGCTGGGACGCCATCCCGCTCGGACCTGCGGGCCTCGTCAGCGGCACGGTCCGCGAAGTCATCGCCCTCTATCCAGCCCTCCTCGTGCGCCTGCATGATGATGGCGTACGCGGCGGTTTCCACCGCCTCTATATCGACCGATTCGGAAAGAGTTCGGGGCATCCCGGGTGCAGGGAGGGTGGCAGCGATGACAGCATCCGCCCTGCGTTGCGCTGCGCATGCAGCTTCCGCGGCGGCGGCAGCGCGGCGGGCAGTCTCCACTTCCCTCTTTGCAATCTGAATCAAGAACTCATTTTGCTGCTGTTCTGTCGCCTGGAGGTGCTTCTGGTTCTCCTTCTTGAATACTCGCCGGGCAATAAACTGGATTGCGAAGGCCCAGAAAAGCAAAGAGAGGCATGTACTAATTACACCTGCAATGATTCCACCCATCGCGCCCTCCTTTCAAATGCACCCAGACACTTGCCGAATAGTGCAGGGGCTATCAGTCGCCCGGGAGCATTTTTCTCCCCATCCGGCTTGCAAGCGCAGCAGCCAGTTTAATGCGCGTTGTCGGTGGAAGGAGCGGCCGTGCAAGCGCCCTGCACCGTTCGCGGGAGGATTTCCGAGGGACAATCGGAGGGGAAATCAGGGGAATACCTGGATTCCCTCCGCTCCCATCTCAGTTCTGCGCCTCCGCTGGCCGGACTACCTTCCTTCTCCTCTGCTGGATCCCGCATCGTCGTCGTCAGGTCCCGCGCGGCGGAAAACCGGTGCGTTTCGCGCTTACCTGTTCTCAGATAAGCGCGACCGCACTTCGAAGTCAGCGCTGTCGAACAGATAGGTCCTTCCCTTCTTCACACACTGGATCTGCCCGCGCTCAACGCGTTTCTTGATCGTCACTTCCGGGATACCTGTCAGTCCTGACAGCTCGCGCGTCGTCAGGATTCGGGATTCCAACAGCTTGCGGATTCGGAGGTCCATTCGGTGTCCGTCGGGCAGATATCGCCCACGCGCTACTTGTTTGTGCCAGGAGCGTCTCACATCCCGGCGTGAGCGTCAACTTGTCAAGGAACGCTTTTCGTCTCAGATGCCTACTGGGCGGAGGGATACGTCCGCATCCCGGCAGCGAGGAGAGGCGCCAGACGCGATAATCGGATGCGTCCGAGACGAACCCCATCCGTTCCGCGCGCCCTCCGAACCGTTCTGCGCGGGGGCAGCAGCGCCTCCGGAAGCCAGGATCGGAGGAACTCACTGCCCAGTGTCTTGAACTCCACGGAGACCGCCGAAACGATCAGCTTCGCCTCTCTCCGCAATATCGCACCGGTTTGCTGTGTCATGTGGTCTTGTTACTTCTCTGATGTCCTGAATATCTCAGAAGCGACAGGGTTTGTCAATACTTGGATATGTTCCAGGCCGTTGTTTCGGATATGATCCCTGATAGAATTGCACCTCCTGTTTTTGGATACAAGATCACTTGTTCTGATAATCCAGAAGGAGCTTCACATTCTGCTGTTCCGTCTTGCTTAATCTTGCAGATACATCCTCTATCGAACCGGTCCGGGGTTGATACCAGGGAAATCGACAAAAATAGGTATAGATGGGAGCGTCAGCTTTGCCTTGTCCGAACTTAAATCCATGCCGTGCAAAGGGTTCATTTCGCATCAGGGTGAGTTCCCACTGGGATCTCCCTGCAAGATCGGAGCGTACCAACACCCGTTCGCTCGCCGAAAGTACAATGCGATCCATAGCGTTGGGGGTAGAGACCGCAGGACTGATATGCGGCTTCAACGCGGTAGATGTCCTGTGCAGCGTTCGCATGACCAGAGACGCTAAGAACGGAACGCCGATCTGAACCAGCAGCCATACCGCCACACACCCAAAGGCCATGTTACGCCATCGTTTATGCCTCGCCTGAAGCACAGCAGCGGCAGCCGCCTGTTCTTGCCGGGCGGTCACAGCAGCCAGATGCGTTGACGCTTCCTCGGCCCAACGCTGGGCCGCTTCCGCCTCAGACTGACGTTTGGTGATAGCTGCCTGGAGTTCGCGTGCCTGACGCTCGGCTTCCGCCTTCTGCTGCTGAACAAGGCGCTCTTCCTCGGCCTTCTTCGCCGCTGCCTGTCGATCCTGTATGATGCGAAACGCGACAGACCGTTCCAGTTGAGCGATTCCATGGCAGGTTTCACATCTGCTCAAACGGAAACCGCGCCCTGCACAATGATCGCATGTGTGCCGGGGGCGACCATGGCAGGACGAACACTCCCGGCGATTTTCCATATAGTCGTATTCAACCCCACTCCCGTGACACGCGGAACAGGTTTCGCTGCCGGCGCCTTCGCAGACAAAACACTCGTTTCTCTGTTCTCCATTCTGACAATCCGGACACTTTACGAAATCTTCTGCCATCGTCCTGTCTCCTTCGTAAGGATGTATCCCTGTCGTCCGTGTCGCGCCAATCTCTTCATGAGGACGGCCTGGATCGCAAATCGTCTTCGAGATCGCGCATGAACGATAGGAATAGAAGCGACCTCTCCGACATCGTGGATGTACCGCATGGGCTGAAGCTCGCCTGACGACGATTTCAGGAAGCGACCCGAAACGATATAACGATATAATCAATCATACTTCGATGCTGCGTAACCAATCCGTAACCAGAGTGTAAATGTTGTGTGACCGCCATCCATTGGTCTACGAACATCGCATGGCAGAGGTACAATAGCCCTGAGCGTACTTCGTGGAGGGATGAAGACCATGGAAACCGACGGAGAGCCGCCCCGACTCCTGTTTCGCCTGTTCGGAGCTTTTGAAGCCCGTATTGACGGGCAGCCCCTGGAGGGCCTGAACCGTCGCAAGGGGGAACGCGTGCTCGCGTACCTGATCCTCCACGCAGGCCAGTGGGTGGAGCGCGAGTCCCTTGCAGACGACTTATGGGACGAGGAGTTCATTAACGATCCGGAGTCGAATCTGCGCCAGAGCCTCGCCTTCCTGCGCCAGCGGCTCGGGCAGGATGCCAGTTGCCTGGAGTTCCGGGCAGGAGCCATACGCCTGACGTTGCGGAAGGAGCAGGCGGATACCCTGCAGTTCGAGGCCGCATGTAAGCGAGATGACCGGGCTTCCCTGGCACAGGCGCGAAAGCTCCTCGAGGATCCCCTGCTGGCAGGATGGGGCGATAACTGGGTGTGCAGGTTCCGGGAGCGATTCGCGCAGAAGCTGGAGAATGCCGGGCAGCGCCTGCAGGCGCAATCCCAGAGCGCCGCTTTTCCCACTTCCCTTCCCCCGGACATCCCATCCGTTCCGCATCTGGAATCAGAGCATGGGCAGGAAGCCGTTCCGCAGGGCGGGGCCGTTCCGCTCGGCTCCTCGTATTATGTGACGCGGCCCGCGGACGCAGCGGTGTGCGCCGCACTTGCCCGCCAGGAGAGCATCGTCCTCATCAAGGGCGCGCGACAGGTGGGGAAATCCTCCCTGCTGGCCCGAGGACTGCAGTCCGTACACGGGCGGGGCGGGTATGTCTGCCATACCGACTTTGAGCAGATCGGCCCCGACGACATGGCCTCGCGCGATGCCTTCTATCTGCGCCTGGCTGCCTCGCTCGCGGAGCGGTGCGGCCTCGAATTCGCCCCGGAAACCGATTGGAAGACCCACATGGGTGCCAACGGAAACCTGGAGCGCTTCCTGCGCCGCCGCCTCCTGGCCGGGACGGAAGGGCCGCTCCTCTGGGCGCTGGACGGCGCGGATAGGCTCTTCCAGACGGGTTACTACGCCGAGTTCTTCGCGCTCCTGCGCGGCCTCCATACCAAGCGCGCCACGGAGCCGGACATCCCCTGGAGCCGGCTTACC
>DATGIG010000118.1:0-3112 GCA_035295825.1 Chthonomonadaceae bacterium
AGGCGAGTTCATGTTCAACATCACCGGCGATGTGGCAGCCTACTATCGGAAACTGTTCCGCAAGAAGAGCATGGACGGGAAGCGGTCTCTGGCCGAACAAGGTATTCAGCCCTGCCGTTCGACTTCGCCGTTCGGCTACGCCGTGCCGACTAAAGCAGACATTCTGAAAGGCTTGTTCCCGCCGGAGGCCCTCGGCCGCTACCTGGTGATGGAAGAGGAAGCGACTATCGTTCAGAAGATGTTTGCCCGGTATCGCGACGGTGACAGTCTTCGGGACATCTGCCGCTGGCTGGAGAAGAGCGGCGTTCCTACCCGCAACGGCGGGGCCTTCTGGAAGCCTAAGACCATCAAGCAGATGCTCAGTAATCCCGTCTACAAGGGGCAGGCCACCTTCGGGAAACGGCTATTGGTCTACGATGAAGCGCGGCTGGAGAAGGGGTTCAAGCGGCCCGCCACGATGTGCTTCCGGGACCCATCCGAATGGATTTTTGTGGATAGTCCGCCCATTGTCTCGGAGGCACTCTGGGACGCCTGCCAGGAGCGCCTGCAGGAAGGGCGCCGGCTCTATGGGGGCAACCCACAGCGCAAACAGATGCTGACGGGGCTATTGCGTTGCCCGGTGTGCGGACGCTCGATGGTAGCCCATAGCCGGGACCGCAGCCGAAAGAACGTCCAGAAGCCGCGCACCCCGTTTAGACGGGGTGTCAGCTACTATTGCCCGAGGGCGCGGCCCTCCACCAATGCGGCCGGCCTAGTCTGCCACCCTAAGTACTACAATGGCGAGAAAGCGGAGGAGCTAGTGTTGACGGGGGTGCGAGCAGCGGCGCGTCGGCCGGCGATGTTGACAGCGGCCCTCGCCGTCTATCGGGAGGCAGAGTCGAATGCGTTCTCGGAGACGGCGCTTCGGCAGGTCCAGGCCGAGCTTGGGGCCATCGAGGTGAAGGAGCGTGCGACTGCTGAGGCCCAGGTGGACGCTATGACGAAGGGGCGTAGCACCGAAGTCTACGAGCGCATTCTGGGGGACCTGCACACTAAACGCACCGATCTTGAGGCCAGGCTGCGCGCCTTGGAGGAGCAACGGACCCGGCAGGCTGCCCGCCTTCCGCAAGACGACTCGGAGCTTCTGGCCGATGCCCTGGGGGACCTGGAGGTGGCCCTGACCGACCCCTATCTCACGCCCGCTGAGAAGCACGACCTCTTGTGCCGGCTCATCAAAGAGATTCGCCCGGAAGGGGACGGCTACCGGCTCTACCTGCGCCCGCTTCAGGAGGGGGTTGGAACTGTTACCACGATGACCGCGCTGTCGCCCTGCCCCACGTCCAGGAAGGTGACCCGCAGCTCTCCAGCCGGCGCCCGCCGGGAAACGCCCCAGCCGGCCAGCAGCACGACGGCCAGCGCGAACAGCAGCAGTTGACCTACCGGGCGAGCGCGCATCTCCTTCCTCCGCTCCGTGAATTCGCGAGCTGCCCGCCGGACTCCTGCCGGCTGCTCGCAAAACGAGCTTTTTGCCATTTGACAAGGCGGCAGGGCTATGGTAGAATTTATTTGCTTGCGGCGGAGTAGCTCAGTTGGTCAGAGCATACGGTTCATACCCGTACGGTCGTCAGTTCGAGTCTGACCTCCGCTATTGTTGATAGTTATTGATACTTTCAGTGGGTAGGAGCACTTTATTCCTACCCACAGGAGCGGAGGTAAGAGCGTCTGGTCTAACCCGCAACGTCACCAGTAAAGAGTAACTACGCAGATAGGCCGGAAAGCGGAAATGCCTCCGGTCTTTTTGCTTGATGGTCAGGTAAAATACTAAGGGCAGGCATCCAGTAGTATCAAGCCTGCCCTGCTTCATTTGCGCGTTAGGAGTTGCGAGCCACCGATGAGCCAGAAACAGCGTGAAGAGGATTTCAAGCGGAGTCAGGCATGGCGGGCCAACCCAGGCCCCAGCCCTGGCGTAGAGCCACTAGTCGGAGGTGGACCCTCGAAAGAGTTCATCGAGGGAATTATCCGCATGGAGACGGCACACGGGGGCCTGCAGCGTAGGGTTGAGGAGGGCGACCCGAACGCTATTGCGTTGCGGGACGACTATCTGCAGATCGTCAAGGATAGTTTCACTCAGCCGGATGATTTCGCGCCACGCTTTAACGAGTGGGTAGGCAAGCTGATAGCCTGGTATGAGTCCCTGTCTGAAGCCGTCCGGCAGGAGATCGAGCGCAACCTTCCAGTACCAACAAAGTCCCTTCCACTTGCTCTCCTACATAAAAGCGATCCCATCAATACGGCCTTCATTCTCGCTTTGTTTGCTGCACCTAACTGGACGGCGCAAGAGGCATTTCCGATCGGTCATGCATTGACCTTTCAGAACCAGCAATACTTCATTTCTATTGGGCTACCTTCCAGTGACAAGACCGAGACTTTGCTTTCCTTCTTCCGTAGGCGAGGAGTGCTGGCCGTGAAAGCGCATTATGCGCTTTGGGCGCGCTGGTATGAGGAAGGACAGGAGCCAGGCCAATACCTGAATGTCACCATTGACCAGTTTTGTTCCGATCTTGGCTATAAGAAGCACGTTCGAGGCGGCTTTCGCCTCGAACATAAGCAACAGGCCGGCGAGTTATTTGAAGCCATGACCTCTCTGCAGTTAGAAGTCTCCTACAGCTTGACGGGGAAGAACTTCCGAAAGATACAAGGGCCGATTTGGGCTCGCGGTCTAATCGTATGGGAAGGACCATCGGATCGCCTGCGGCCATTTGCCTTCTCCTATATGCCCGGTCCCTATTATGCGAATGAGGAGTGGCGGCAGTATCATAAGGCTATCGGCAAGATTAGCGCAGGACTGTTGCAGCTGGCGAATGACGAAGACGAGTGGGCTATTCTGATCGGGGGCTACCTGGGGTTCATCATGCGTGCCAACCAATACCGTCCCCGTCGCTTGCTCATTGAAACGGTTCTCAGGCAGACGAACTTAGCCCAGACCACTGATCTGCGGCGCCGCGCTTCCCAATATCAACAAAAGTTCGAGCGGGCGCTGTATCGTCTAAAAGAGGTGGGAGTGATTACCAGCTATAAGACAGACGGATTAGAGGCTACAGACTGCGACGATCTATATGACCGGGATGCCCTT
>DATGIG010000119.1:0-5218 GCA_035295825.1 Chthonomonadaceae bacterium
AAATCTACTTCACGGCATTCGCCACCCAATAGCGCAAACATAGCACCCTACGTCACCAACGCGACAGCCATCGCGTTCTCTTCGCCCCAGCCGCGTCTCCCAGACAAAGAGACGCGGCTCTTTTATTCGTTTCGATCCCCACGGCTCCGCCTATCCCCAACTCCTCTCCCTCGCCAAGGTCTATCCGTTTTCAGAAGAAATCTGCATTTTGCGTCCGTGAGGCGGGTGAATGCGCGGAGCGCAGAGGGCCGGACCCTGGGCGGCGCTAAGCGCCACATCAGACGGGTACGTTCTGTACCCGGCCTCACGCGTTGGAACAGGGAAAACGGATAGACCCTGTGGAGGGAGAGGGGTTGGAGGTGAGGGAGGACAAGCAAAAAGGGTGCGGCGGGCGAACCGGATAGGTCGCCCGCCGCATGGTAGCAGCTCATATGGCATAAAGGTAGGAGTGAGCTTTATATAGATTGAGCCGAAATGGCTCGATTATTCGCTGTCGTATATGTTCTTCGGAGTCTCGGTCGTCTCCTCTGTCTGCCAGTTATCGCAGTCTAACCGCTTGCAGTGGAGCATCCGTCGGTTCGTTCCATTCTCCATCTCGACCGTTGCGATGGCGGCATGGCGACACGACAGGCAGAGGGAGGGCTCCAGAAGTCGGACGATCCGCAATTTTGTATTCTCATTTTGCATGGGTGTATCCTTAGATATTCAGTTATGTATAACAAACGCGGAGGTCCTTGCTCCAGCCGGGGCCGGTTTCAAGACGCGCGTCCGATCATTGATAATGGTATGACCTGTCAAGCCGATTTCAATCGAGCGCTGACAATCGGCCCACGTGTCGCAAGGGGTATCCCCTTGATGCGGCAGACGGCCTCCTCTTCGGAAGTCGCCCATCGCAAGCCGGTCCTGGCCTGACGCCGTAAACACTCCCGCACCTGATCCACGGTTCCCACCACATCCAGCCGACCGCAGCGCGCTCGCAGCGATGTCGCCAGTTGCTCCAGGCTCTCTAGCCATCGGCGCTCCGGCAACGGAATCCCCACGGAATGCGATAGGTTCACAATGATATCGAAATGCCCGGCGCGCAGCAGAGAGCGCACGGTCTCACCCAGCGCCCCCTCGGTTTTCTCGCTCCATACGCCTTCGATATCCACGACCGGGATGCCGCTATGCAAGTGCAATGTCATCTCATTTTGCGCCGTTGCCATTCTTGTGATCTCCCGTTTGACAGGTATGCAGAATACATTCATTATCGGCGGAATTCGGTGGAAACTACAGCAAAAAGTACCTGTTTCTCACCGCTTCCTCTCTTCAATTTGACCCATTCTAATCGGCCTCTGTTCCTTCGCTCCCGGACCTCAAGGACCAACCTGAACGTCTTCATTCAGACGCCGCCCTCACCCGTTTCCATGAGCCAACTAGCGGGTGTCAGGTACATAGCCGACAACGATATCGAGACGAAAGTTCCCAAAACTCATGGCCGCGACGCTACACGCATGTTCCATAAAATGCCGCAACCGTGCATTTTTCCCGCAACTTCGCTGTCACGATGGTGTCAAACCCGCGTGTAGAAGACAGGCGACGAAAATCGGCGATCCCTTGAGAGAGAAGCAACTTATGAACACAATCCATCCCGGTCCACGTCCACATAAGCGCCCTGCTCGCTCCCCATTTCGTTACCGAAGCTCCCGTTATACCCTCATCCGGATCCTGGGCGCCGGGATCGGCGTGGGACTGCTGGCGTCCGGCCTGACTGCGGCCCGTGCGCAGCAGTCCGCTCTCAACACACCGGCCCTCAACGGCAGCGCTACGCTCTCTCAATTCGACCCGGACACCAATACCCAGTGCGACTATATCCTTGGCCGTAATCTGAAAGGCCCCTACCCGCTCACGTGGAAAGGGATCCGCCCCGGCAGTGAGGAAGTGGTATGCGACGGCCTTCTGCTAAAACGGGACACAGACTATACCATCGATGTCAAAGCAGGCTCCATCACCTTCTCCGGTCCCATTGGGCCTCAGAAGATCGTCCGCGTCTCCTACCGCTGCGATACCGTGGATTCCGCACATAATAGTGCGAACTTTGCGCTCCCGCTCCAGTTTGATCTCTGGCAGGCGGGCCAGAGCCGGTTCTCCTTCCGTACCCTGTACCATCCGGACCCCAACGCCTCCAGCACACAGCAGGACACTCCTCTGCTCTCCTCGCTGCAGTTTGTGGGTTCCTCACGGATATTGACGCATTCACAACTCAATTCCGGCGTGTTCATCGATCTGCGCGGCGGAGACTGGCTGGGACGCTCCGGCATCCGCCTGGCGGAAAAAACGCACCTCGCCATCGGTGATTTCGGCCTGAACTATAGCCGCGCCGGCGCGCAGTTCGCACAACAGGATACCGGCCTGACCGCAGGGCGCGAGATCCGCGAGGCCACAGCCCTCCTCAAGCCTCTGACCGGCCTTCAGGTCGGCGGGACGCTGCGC
Organism: Chthonomonadaceae bacterium; assembly: GCA_035295825.1. Classification (GTDB taxonomy): domain Bacteria; phylum Armatimonadota; class Chthonomonadetes; order Chthonomonadales; family Chthonomonadaceae; genus DATGIG01. Next base: position 2,473 of record DATGIG010000119.1, read on the forward strand.
CAGACCACCGAACTGCCGGATACCACCAAGACCCCGGACGCAAAAGGGACGACCACACAGGAGATGGGGGGCACGCTGGCGCTCACGCTGCCCAAGAACAACGGCAAGATCGACGCGAGCCTGACACAGACCAACATCTCTACCCCGGACAACCCCGGTGTGCAGAAGACCCAGGACGCAGTAACCGTTCAGCGCACTCTGGCGCCCGGCACGCAGGCAACCGTCGGCTTCGAGGCGCTGACCACCACACCCACCTCCGCGACCGGGCAGGAGAACAAGGATCAGTCCACGTATACCCAGACCACCCGCGTAGAGGTCAAGAGCCATCCCATACCGCAGATTGCGTTGACCGGAACCTTCCGCAACGACCTTGCGGAAACCGGACCGAGCGACACGGAGGGACTGAAGCTCGACCTGACGCCCTTCGCCAATCTCAAAAAGAGCAATCTCAAACAGTTGAAGCTCAGCGCCTCCTGGCAAGATCAGTACCAGCCGGAAGGCTTCAAACGCAATCGGGAAGCCCTGGTAGAACTGCCGACCCTCCTGCCCGCAAAGGCGCAGATATCCGGTGGGTTCCGGCAGACCAGCGCTCCGGGCAAAGAGCTTAACGTGGGCCTGGTGGATGCCAAGGCACACCCGCTCCGCTACCTGGAGATTGCCGGCGGGGTGCGGTTCCGCGATGACGCCGCAGACAGCGCCACCCCCGACCCCGACGCCGTCAATTCGTATACGATCAGCCTGGCTCTGGCCCCCTGGAAACAGTTGAAACTGACCGGCGGTTATAATCTCAATCCGGAGGCGAGCGATGGGACCGTCCGCAAGACAGAAGCGCATACGGTCGGTATGGAATCCACACTGGGCATCATCAGCGTCACGGGCCAGTACGGTTTCGAGGATCAGTACCTCACCTTACGCCAATCTCGCTCTCTGACTCTGGGTACAGATCTGCGCCTGACCCGCCGGGATACGCTCACTACCGGCTATGAGGGCCACTCTCTGCTTGGCAGCGATCCTTCCGATACGATCATCTATAAGCTCGGCTACACCCACCACCTGGGATCCATCGTTGACTTCTCCGTCAACGGCACCATGACGCAGAACAGCCCCAAGTCAGGCGCAGACCCCACCAAACCCGAACTAAAAGCGGAGGCCAAGGTCGGCCTCCACTTCTAACGCTATATCCTGACAACCCCTCGCGGCTCCGCTTCACCCCAGGTCCTCGTAGGAGAGGGTTCGCGTGAGGTTGTTTTAGCCCGGTAACCCGGTTGCAGGGGGCATCGCGACGATCTTCCGGATCTGCTCCGCACCCTCCAAAATGGATTCCAGGCGTAAGGTCAGGTCTCCCGCCTCGGCACATCCCCCCTCCTGCAAAGCGGCGAGGCGCTCAAGCGCACTCTCCGCACTACCGGCGATGGAGAACAGTGAGGCATCCATCTCATGGCTCAATGCAGCCAACGCCTTCGCAACGATCTCTTTTTGACACTTCCGCTCGGATTCCAGTTGGGCGTTATGACTGCGCAACGCCTCCAATTGCCGCTTCGCTTCCGCTAATTGAAACCGGGTTCGCTTGGCATCTTCCCGGCTGATCGCCAATTCACTCTGCCAAAGGCTATGTATCTGTCCATCCATTTTCATGTTCCTTCATGGCGACGCTCATTGTCGCTGTTACGCCCTCGTGGCGGCAAACCGCTTCGTTTGCCTGGCAAGTGCGCCTCCATGGCTGCGCCCACCTCGGTATGGAGGATAAGCGTCTTGCTCCTCTTGATATGCTATTCCAGACCGCGTGATCCCGATGTATCCGACATCCGCATCTGGAGAATAATACCGATTATAGGGAGGAAGTGTCTCACCCCTTATATGCACATCTACCGGACTCTCACTTCTCGCATCCTACTCTCCCTACATTTTATGACGTACCGTATTGGAGAGAGTTCTTCTCTTGTGATACGGTTCACACCCTTGAGGGCGTTTTGAGGTATTCTTCTCACATCCGTTTGCCCTGGAACCAGAAAAGGATGGTATCGAAATGGAGACGAATGCCCCTGCTTCCTCTCACATGGATTTACTCCGCTGGGGCGACAGGGAAGCGGAAAGCCCATCGCCGAGTTAGCGATCTGAAGGTACTCTCTATGCGATTTGAAACGCTGTTGGAAGTCGAAGGATTAAAAAAACATTTTCGAGTAACGCGCCGGTTGGGCTTGCGCTCGATTCGGGAGACGGTGCATGCCGTGGACGGCGTGGATCTGAGCATCGGCAAAGGCGAGACCGTCGGGCTCGTCGGTGAGAGCGGATGCGGCAAGAGCACGGCGGGGCGGGCGATCCTGCGCCTCATCGAGCCGACAGCGGGCACGATCCGGCTGGGTGGAGTGGATGTACGGAGCTTGCGTGGAGAGGCGTTGCGCCGCCTACGCCGGAATATGAGCCTGGTGTTCCAGGACCCCTTCGCGGCACTCGATCCCCGTATGCAGGTCGGCGAGATCGTTGCAGAGCCGCTGCGCGCACACGGCCTGACAAACCGGGACGACAGTATGGGGCGCGCACGCGAACTGCTGGAGACCGTCGGTCTGCGCCCGGAGTTTGTCTTCCGCTATCCGCACGAGTTCTCCGGCGGGCAGCGCCAGCGGATCGGGATCGCCCGCGCGATTGCCACCGATCCCCAGTTGCTGATCCTGGATGAACCCATCTCCGCGCTGGATCTCTCCATTCGCGCGCAGATCCTGAATCTGCTGGAGGATCTGCAGAAGAA
>DATGIG010000120.1:0-7364 GCA_035295825.1 Chthonomonadaceae bacterium
CTGGCGACGATCCTGCTCCCTGCGCCATCCTTTTTGGAGTGCGGAAGCTTGCTCCCGCTTTTTCGCGCGGGGGCTTGCCACCGCGTCAACCTACGCCGGCAAGCCGCCTTGCAGAAAGCGGCGGCAAGCCGCCGCACTCCAAAGAAAACGCCTGAAGTGATCTACAAACCCGATCCCAACTGGCCCGCCGCGCACGGCCGGGGCGTCCCGGACTACGGCACGGCGATGGTGATGAGTGTCGCGGTAGACGCCACCGGGCAGGTGATCGTGGTGCAGCGCGCCCGGCATCCCATCCTGGTCTTCGACCGGGCGGGCCATTTCCTGCGCGCCTGGGGCGAAGGCTTCTTTACCGCGCCGCACGCCTGCCGCGTGGACCCGCAGGGCAACCTCTGGATCACGGATACGGGGGACCATCGGGTGATGAAGTTCACGCCGGAGGGTAAGCTGCTGGCGACCTGGGGCGTCAAGAACCGGCCCGGCAGCGACAGCCGCCACTTCAACCAGCCCTCCGACGTAGCCTTCGCGCCTTTCGGGGACATCTACATCGCCGACGGCTATGGCAACGCCCGCGTGGTGCGCCTCTCCCCGATGGGCCAGTATCTGGGCGCCTGGGGCAAGCGCGGCACGCGGCCGGGCCAGTTCCGGCTGGTCCACTCCATCGCCGTGGACGCGCAGGGCCGAGCCTATGTGGTGGACCGCGCCAACGACCGCATCCAGGTCTTCACCCCGGACGGCAGGTTTCTGGCGCAGTGGCGGCATGTCGGCCATCCCTTCGGCCTATTTCTGACCCCCGATCAGCGGCTGTTCGTCTCCGACGGCATCGCCAACACCATCACCATCTATGACCTGCAAGGCCAGCGACTGGCGCAATTTGGCGGCACCGGCCGCCGGCCGGGCCAGATGCGCCGCGCCCACATGCTCTGTGTAGACACCGACGGCGCTGTCTACGTGGCCGAAGTCAACGGCAAGCGCATCCAGAAGTTCCTGCCCGTTCCCGCTCCACATGCCAAAGCCCTGGCACAGTGATAATGCCGGCTTAACTTTATTCCAAACGAAAGGAGCATCCCATGAGACAATCAAACTGCCGTGCTTACCAGGAGAGACATGAGAAACGTTCGACCTAATGCCGGCCTTCTACTCGGCTGTCTGGCGGGGAGCGTTCTCGCGCTCGGCTTAATGGTGTGGTACGTCAATCGCTCCCTCTCAGAGCGCCGTGCAGTCTTCATGTTTATGACGGCATTGCGAAGTGACGACGTTACGACGGCGCGTCGCCTGCTGGATGGAGGACTCGACCCGAATACAAGGACTCTGACGTCTGCCGGCAAGGCAAGCATTGGGAAGCAGTTCCAGGCCCTCTCTCATGGATGGCACGGTGTACCTCTACTGACAAGCGCCGTCTATTTTCGGGCACACGGGATACAGCACCTCCTTTTGGCTAGGGGCGCGGCGGTAAACACCAGGGACGATAAAGGAAATACCGCGCTCACCTGGGCGGCAAGCCGGGCGGACCCCGTGAGTATCAAGCTGCTGATAGCCCGCGGCGCCGATGTCAACGGGGCGGACAGAGCGGGGACGATGCCCTTAATGTGGGCTGCCGTTTCCGCCCATGCCGATTGTGCGCGCCTATTGCTCGATCGGGGCGCCGCTGTCAATGCCGCCAACAAATACGGCGAGACCGCCCTGATCTATGCGATCGGCTATCACCATCTGGATACGGCCAGGTTACTCATCAGCAGGGGTGCAGACGTGAACAAGGCAAGCCTGTATGGAACGACGCCGCTTATGTGCGCGACCACCAACGGTTACCCGGATATTGTGCGCTTGCTGCTAACCAGGGGCGCACGCGCTGACATGGCCGATAGGCGTGGTTTCACCGCGCTCTCCTTTGCGTCAGTGACCCGACACCCCGATATTGCAGCGATCCTCAAAAAGGCGGGGGCGCACCGATAACCTCATTGAGTAAGATGTCGCTTTAGACAAAGGAGCATCCCATGAGACGATCCAACTGCCGGGCTATTTATGATTATGACGAGGAGCGATCCACACTCACTATTGAATATGACAGGAATTCTAACCAGGTGACCGTTCGTGGTGGGGTTAACGCCTATGCCCGACTGATGGAGTTATTTGACATTTATTCCAATTTAAAAGCAGCCACTGAGTCAGACATCAACCAATGATTGATTGCTACCGTGCTTGCCGTATAATAGCCGGTATCTGATAAAATCCGCCTGTCATGCGCACCCGGCAAAGAATTTGCCGGTTCGGAACGCAAGAGGGCGGCTTCCGTCGTATACTAGAGAAGAACATCCTGACGGGCCGGCGCCGGCCACATGGCGCCCACGCCCTCAGACAAGGAGTGATCCATGAACAACAGGGCGCGATGGGCCCTGGCGGCTCCCGTTCTCCTGGCATTCTCGCTCCCGGCCTTCACCGCCCAGAACAGCCAGGATAGCGGGAAGACCGCTTATAAGATCGGCGATAAGATCGCCGACTTTACCCTGAAGGACGATACCGGCAAGACCGTCAAGTTATCCCAGTACAAAGGCAAGGTGATCGTCCTCAACTTCTTCGCCTCCTGGTGAGGCGGCTGCAATGAGGAGGCTCCTCATTTACAGAAAGAGATCTGGCAGAAGTTCAAGGACAAAGGCGTGCAGGTGCTGGCCCTCTCCATTCAAGAGCAGGGCGATCCGATCGCCAAGATCAAGGCGTTCCGCAAGGAGCATCACCTGACCTACCCGATCCTCTCGGACCAGCCGGGGGCGATCATCGAAAAGTTCGGCTTCGACGGCATTCCCTCCAACGTCATCCTGGACAAAAACGACCGCTATGTCGCCAATCCGGACAGCGTGGACGCGATGGCCGCGAAGCTGAAAGAGATGACGCACTAAGGGAACAGGGAACAGGCAAGATAGAGCAGCAGGAGGGAACGAGGTGGGAAAAATCGAGTCTCATCGAGACCTGATTGTCTGGCAGAAGTCCATAGACATGGCAGTTCAGGTCTATCGGCTGACCGAAAAGTTCCCTTCCCATGAAAAGTTCGGATTGACGTCTCAACTGACCAGAGCCGCAGCTTCAGTAGCGGCCAATATTGCGGAAGGAAATGCGCGTGGCAGCACCAAAGACTATGCGCATTTCCTCTCCATTGCTCGCGGGTCGCTTATGGAGACCGAAACCTTTCTGATCCTGGCAACCCGCCTGGACTACCTACATACCGATGATCTTCAAACTTGCCTGGCTCTCATACATGAAATTGATCGAATGCTTATAGTCCTGCGATCCAGGCTTCAGCCCTGAATCTGTCCCTCTTCCCTTTTCTTCCCTCTTCCCTGTTCCCTTCTCTTCCCTCTGCTCTGTTCCCTGTTCCCTGTTCCCTTCTCCTCCCTACTCATGCCGCAGCGCCTCGATCGGGTCGAGGCTGGCGGCGCGCATGGCCGGGTAGATGCCGAAAAAGATGCCCACGCACGCCGAGAAGGCGAACGCGCCGAAGGAGAAGACCGGGGGCACGTAGATGCCCATGCCTTTGGTCCCCGTCTGCGGGTTCGACAGGGCAGGGATGAACTGGGTGATGTAGCCGATGGCGTAGGCGGTCGCGGTGCCGATACCGATGCCCGTCAGCCCCCCCACCCCGGAGATCGTAGCTGATTCGATCAAAAACTGGATCAGGATGTCCTTGCGCTTGGCTCCGACCGCCTTGCGAAGGCCGATTTCGCGGGTGCGCTCGGTGACCGAGACCAGCATGATGTTCATGATCCCGATGCCCCCCACCAAGAGCGCCAGCCCGGCGATGGAGCCCATCACCAGCGTAAAGATCGCAAAGACCTGGCGGATGCTGTTGAGGATGCTGTCCATGCTGTCCACGCGAAAGCCCGGCAGGTCGTTGTAGCGGCGCATCAGCACCTGCCAGATCTGGTCTTTGGCCTGGTCCATGTGCTGCAGGTCTTTCGGCTCCGCATAGATGACGTCTACGTTCTCCCGGCCGGTATAGCGCTTCTGCACCGTCGTCAAGGGCAGGAACACGTTCTTATCGGCGTCCCCCTCGAACGTGCGCCCCTTCGGCGCGGCTACCCCGACGACCGTGAGGTTCAGGCCGTTGATGTCAATGTCCTGGCCGAGCGGGTCTTCGTTGGGAAACAGCTCCTGGCGCACCTTGTCCCCAATCACGCACACCTTCGCCCAATTCTCCAGATCGTCCTCGGAGAGGAAGCGCCCGCGGGCCACCGGCACGTTGCGCAGCCGGGAATAGTCGGCCTCGACGCCGCTGGGGGTCACGTCCGTATCGCGGCCCGCGAACTGCGCGGTGGAGCTGCCGGGCAGCGGCGCCTGGGGCGAGAGGTTCTTGACCAGGTCGCACTCTTTCTGGATGGCGCGCACGTCGTCCATCGTCAGGCCGTCAATGCGGCGCGCGGTCTGCTTGCGCTCCTGCTGGTTGGGACTATAGGCGACGATGATGACGTTGGAGCCCATCTTCTGGAACTCATTAGTGATCCGCGCGGATGCCCCCTGCAGGATGGCGACCATCATGATGACGGCGCTGACACCGATGATGATGCCCAACATGGTCAGGCCCGAGCGCAGCTTGTTGGCGCGCAGGTTGGCGAAGGCCGTTTGTATGGAATACCAGAGGTTCACGCGAACTCCAGAGGTTACAAGTTATAGGTAACAGGTTACAGGGAGAGCTGGTACAGGCCGATGACTTTTCACTCTTCCCTTCTCTTCCCTCTTCCCTATTCCCTAATCAGGTCCGCCGCGGACGTCGAAGGCTTTGCGCGGCGGCCCGGTGTAGGGCAGTGGACGCACCTTCTCGCCTTCCTGGACCCCGGAAGTGATCTCCACGTAGTCGTCGCCGCGCAGCCCCACCGTGACCGGGCGGGAGGCGGTCGTCTCGACAGGCTGTCCCTGCTTGACGGTCGTGGTGACGATCTGCACGCTCCCCTCATGGCCCGTTCCCTGCACGCAGTTAGTGGGCACGCGCAGCACATTGCGGTGGCGCGCGACCAGGATGGCGCAATGGGCGCTCATGCCGGGCTTGAGGCGCGTATCGGCGTGATCCACCTGGACCTCCACCGAGAAGCGGATGACCGTATTGGTCGTAGCGGCGCTGCTGGAGCTGCTATCCGAGGAGCTGCCGGCGCTGGTGAGAGCGGCGGGCGAGACCTTGTGGACATGGCCCAGGAAGGTGACGCCCCGCGCCGCGTCAATCGTCACCTCCGCCGGCATGCCCAGCCGCACCTTGTTGATGTCCACCTCATTGACATTAATCGTGACCAGCATGGTGGCCAGATCGCCGACCTGATAGATGGGGGTGCCGGAGGAGAACGAGGAGATGCCGGACGTGACCAGCTCGCCCACCTCGATGTAGCGCTTGGTGACCACGCCTGCCATCGGCGCGACCAGGCGCGTATCGTTCTGCTGGACAAGGAGCTGATCGAGCTGGTTCTGGATCTGGCGGGCATCGGCGGCGGCGGCTTTGATATCATCGCCGCGCATCAGGTCCTGTGTCTTGCCCGCCTTGGCGGCGGCCAGTTGCGCCTTCGCCTGCTCGTAAGCGGCGCGGGCGCTGTCCATCTGGCGGCGCATGGTGATGGGCAGCACGCTGGTCTTCGCCTGGGCCAGGGCCGCCTCCATCTGGCGCACCTGGCCGAGCGCGTTGGCGACCTGGCTGCGGGCGTTCGCTTCCTCCAGGGCATTGGCCTGCCGGATGCGGTCGAGATGCTCTTTGACATCGCGCAGGTGCGCTTCTGCGACCTGGGCGTCCGTGTCGGCCGTATCCACGTCGCTCTGCGGGACATAGCCCTTTTTGAGCAACTGCTGTTCCCGCTGCAGATTGCGGTGGGAGTTCTCCAACTGCGCCTTCGCCTGATCGTAAGCCGCCTGCGCGGACACGACCGCTTGCGGGTGCGTGGACTGGATCATCAAGTTGAGGCTGTCCTGCTGGGCCTTCAGGGCGGCCTGGGCCGCCTCCAGGTTCGCCTGCGCCATGTCAATGGACTGCTGGGTCAGTTTCGGCTGCGCCTCCGCCTCGGCTTCCAGCTCCCGCAGGTGCGCCGCGGCGTTGGCGACGTTGTTCCGGTACTGGTCAATGCCGGTGCTGGTCTGCGCCTGCTGGTAGACCGCGTTCTTGCGCGCCTCCGCCAGCTTTGCCTGCGCCGAGGCCAGTTGCGCCTGCAGGGCCGCTACCTGGCTGTTGACCTCCTGCGGGTCAATGGTCGCCAGCAGTTGGCCTTTGCGCACGCGCATGCCCTCGTCCACGAACAGATGCGCGATGCGGCCACCGACCTTGGATTTGATCTCGACCTTCTTGAGCGGCTCGATGGTGCCGTTCTCGACGACCTTGATCTCCACGTCGCCCTTCGAGACGCTCTCGCTGCGCTCGGTCTTGGGGGGCGTCTTGAGCAGAGCGCGGGCGCTCAAAATAAAGAGCAGGCCCACGATCACCACCGGCAACCCACAGCCCAATAGTAGTTTTCTTCCCATGCGCTATGTCCCTGGCTCCCGTCCAAAAAATGCGTGGGCGCGGGCCGCTGCTGCCCTGGCGCGCGTTCCCATCCGCTGCGACTACGAAACCAGCCCGCCGCCGGTTTCGGCAGCTTGCCAGCCTTTCCTATTATCCCACAGCTTTTCTCTTTCTGCCTTGACGCGATGTGACTTCAACGTTTATACTTTCTTCACCCCTCACCCCCCGCCCCCTCTCCTAGAAGCTTCGCAAGGGGTGAGGGGGAGCTTGGCTGTGAGATTATCGCCTTTACCAAAAGGGCCTCACAATTATCAAGCAGAGAGTTTTTGACAGGATAGCGCTATGCGTAGGATGCCAGACTATCGGTTAAAATTGGTACGGGAGCTACGCCAGCGGCAGACACAAAGCGAGCAGCTTCTCTGGCAGCACTTGCGTTCCGGCCAGCTTGATGGGCTGAAATTTCGGCGTCAGCGCCCATTAGGCCGCTATATCGCCGATTTCTGCTGTGATGCTGCTAAGCTGGTTGTTGAGATAGACGGGGCTATCCATGAAGGAATAGATCGGCAAGAGTACGATAATATTCGAGACAACATTATGAAGACATACAGCTATTCGGTTCTGCGCATCAGTGTGGATGAGGTTTTAATGGACACCTTATCAGTACTGGAGCGAATACGTAAGACGGCAAGAGAGCGCATACAAAACTCCCCCTCGCCCCTTGAGGGAGAGGGGGCGGGGGGTGAGGGGTGAAAGTCTGCGTGATCGGATTGGACTGCGCCGCGCCTGAGCTGGTCTTCGACCGCTGGCGCGACCGGCTGCCCAACCTGCGCCGCATCATGGCAGCCGGCCTCTACGGCCCGCTGGAAAGCACGGTTCCGCCCATCACGGTCCCGGCCTGGATGTGCAT
>DATGIG010000121.1:0-2455 GCA_035295825.1 Chthonomonadaceae bacterium
CCATGATGCCACCAACGCGCAACTGCCGCCAGGCGTGGAACTCTCCTATGACGGCCTGACGCTCGCCCTGTAGCGCCTCTCCAAAAGCCGGAGGCGGATAGGGTATAATCGGTAATGAGAGGACGCGAAGCAGCCGCATATTTTGGGGAATGAACCGCAAACACCGTGGATATCCGTCCGGATGCGGCCGAAATAGAAGGAGAGTGCGATGTCGAAAACGAGGCTGATGCTGATTTTGCTGGCGGTCTGCGTTGTGTTGGGGGGCGGTTATGCCATTTACCTGCTTTTTTCCATCGGCTTCAATCAGGAAGTCGCGCCTCAAGTCCTGTCCATGCTGGCGTTGATCCTTCTGGTCGGCGGGATCACCTGGTTCGTGTACAAAAGCGAAAAATGAGGTGCGTCATGGGTTCGGCGCTCGCGTTTCGGAGGGCAGGGAGCAGCCGTTGAAGCGTACATATCGCATCGGCGGGGTAGAGTTTGTCCGGGACGAAGAGCGGCTGTGCTTCCGCCTCTCCTGGCCGACGCTCTTGCTGCAAACATTTCTCTATCTCCTGCTCATCCCGTTTATCGGCTATGCCCTGGCATGGCCGCTGTTCCAACCCGACCACTCTGCGCGAGGTACGATCCCACCGGGCGCGCTGATCCTTGGCCTGTTCATCGAAGCGGTCCTGCTCATCTTCCTCGTCGGAAGGATCCTGGACCGGGTGCGTCCCTATGCGCTCGATCTGCGCGACCGAACCTTTCGGCATGGCAATCAGCGCCTCTGTTCTCTGGATGACATTCTCACCATTACCGTCATTCAACGCAACCAGGCCAGCAGCCTGGAGTTCACCCTCCGTCAGAACGCCCGCACCCTGCAGGCCTTACGCTTGCCCTCTTTTAAGGGTGCGAATGCCGCCGCAAAAGAGGTGGCTCAATTCCTCGGCATGGGGGCCCAAAATCGCGAGGAGACATAAACCGATCCGGCAAAACGGAGGGCGCGATCCTCGAATCGGGAATCGCGCCCTCCGTTTATGCCCTGGTTCGGCGCAGGCTCCTGCGTCGATGGGGACTATTTGAAGGTAAAGCCGATGCCGGCGTAGATGTTCAGATCGGAATATCCCTTCATACTCCGGCCCGCCTGCAACAACAGCGCCTGATCCGGGCGATACATGTATATCGCCCCAATGCCCCAGGAGAGATCGTCCGTGTTGCCCGGCGCATTGGCGGAATTGCCGTAGATCTGCGCCCCAAGGATCAGCTTATCCGTCGTCTGGTAGTTCAGTCCCACCCCATAGAAGAGGTTGTTCTTGCCATCGGAGCCGCCCAGGAAGTTGTAGCCGACATTCCCGAATGCCTGCAAGCGCTTAAAGGACTTGGCGCTGCTGAGCCATAACGCGTGATCCATGGCACCCGTACCGAGGCCCTGCGAGGCGCTGGCGGTTGGAATCTTCATCTGATAGCCCAGCGCAAACTGAGGGCAGTTTTTGGTCTCTTCCTTAAAGCGCCATCGGACCATCGGGCTAAGATCGCCGAAGCCGGTCTTGCGTCCGATGCCCGTGGTGCGCGCCGAGGTTACCCCGCCCACCAGATCCAGCTCAACATTGTTGCGTAGGCCATAGGCCAGCAGGAACGAGGGAGTGCCCTGCGCCTCGCTTCCGGCGGTGTGGCTGGAAGCGTAGTAGGTGATAAGGCTGAAGTGGCGAAATTCGACCGTACCGGGGTCGTCGATATTGTAGGGCGGTCCGGCCAGGCTCGCCGTCGCCAGCGTGCCCAGAACAAGAAGCGCTGCGAAGCGCGTGAAGAGTTTCATCGTAACTTCTATCTCCTAGCTATGGCTCCGGCAGTAGAAAAGAGAACGCTGCTTACCAGAGCGAACACTTCTTTTCTTCCGCATAGCTACCAGGGAGAGAGAAAGCAGAAATACGAGTTTGTAGAAATACGGGCTTCTTGTCGTCGTTGTTACCGCAACAAACTTCGGCGATAGGGGCTCTTCACGCGCTTGCAGCGCTCCCTTCAGCTTGCAGGCGTTCCGCCCTCTGCGATCTGTGGCCCCAGGCGCTCAAGATCCTCGACGTTCGCCCATGCCGTCTCATAACTGAGGATGCCTTTGCGATAGAGGGCGAGGATCGAATCGTCCATCGTCTGCATCCCCTGGTCTCGGCCCGCTTCGATGGCCACGTGCAGCTCGGTCGAGTTCTCCGCGATCATCCGCCGGAGGCGCGGGGTGGCCAGCATCACTTCATTGATGGCCACCCGTCCAGGTTTGTTTGCACGGGGCAGGAGGCGCTGAGCGATGACGGCGGACAGATTGCGGGCCACCGTGCGCCGGATCAGATCCCGAGGCTCCGGAAACACATCGATAAGCCGCCGCACCGCATCTGTGGCCCGCTCCAGATGGAGCGCCGAGATAACCAGATGCCCGGATTCCGCCAGCGCGAAGGCATACTGGACGGTCTCCAGGTTGCGCATTTCG
>DATGIG010000122.1:0-11653 GCA_035295825.1 Chthonomonadaceae bacterium
GCTTGTGCGGAATGATCGCAAGGACTTTGCCATTGGCGCTGCGCACGAGATCCACCACGGCGTTGATCTTCTCCGTATCATTGGAGGTGAAGCGGAGGGTATTGTCGTCGCCGGGCAGCACACTGGGAATGATCTCCTTGATCTTGCCCAGGGTTCCATTGGTGAGCGTCGGCCCCTGCACCACGACTTCGGAGTTGTCGCCGGCGACCAGGTCCTTGATCAGGCCGACGGCCAGCAGTTTGCCCCGGTGGATGATGGCGACGCGGGAGCAGATCAGTTCGACATCCGCGAGTTGGTGGGAGGAGAGGAAGACGGTCTTGCCCTCTTCCTTCAGGCTGGCGACGATATCGCGCAGTTCGGCGTGGGCGATGGGATCGAGGCCGCTCGTCGGCTCATCGAGGAAGAGCAGCTTGGGATCGTTGATCAGCGCCTGGGCGATGCCGGTGCGCTGGCGCATACCCTTGGAGTAGCCCCGGATATTGCGCTTCCAGGCGTCGGGCTGAAGCCGTACCTTCTCCAGGCAGATCTGAACGCGACGGCTGCGCTCCGGCTCCGGGATGCGGAACAGGCGTCCGTAGTAGTCGAGGATGTCCCAACCACTCATCGAATCGTAGAAGTAGGTCTCTTCGGGCAGGTAAGCGACCTCTTGTTTGACGCCATTGTCTCCCATCGGCTTGCCGAGGATGGTGGCGTCTCCGGCAGTCGGGAAGATCAGGCCGAGCAGCATTTTGATCGTCGTGGTTTTGCCGGCGCCGTTGCGGCCCAGGAAGCCGAAGATTTCGCCCTCTTCGACATCCAGCGTCAGGTTATTGACGGCGACGACCGGCTGGTTCTGCCAGACATCCACGTACTTTTTGGTTAGCCCCTGGATCGAGATCGCAGCAGCCATGAATGTGGGTACCTCCCTCCGCCCGCGTTGGGGCGGAAATTTGCATTACGAATGTGGAAAAGAGAGCGGACTAAACCGACGCAGCGAGTCTCCTACGGACGAGTGCGTGCCACGCCGGGGCGTAGTATACCTGCTCCTGTCGAGGAGTGTCAACGTGTTACAACTACGGGAAAATCCGTCACGAGCCGTCTTGGGGAAATGACACTTCCTCCTCTTGTACGGAAGGAATCGTATTTTTCGTCACACCGAAGCGGTATTTTCCGGAATTTTTTCCGGGTGGGAGCGGGTCACAACAGGATAGGGCAAAAAAAGGCTTGTGGCATCGAGAGGCGTTATGATATAATCGAGCGCAGGATCGTCCCCGTCATGCATCTGCGAACCATGCTGCGCCAGGAGTGCTGATTTTGGAACAGGCCCCGAAATTCAGGACGCGAAGGAGACCTCCCTCCCCTCTGCCGGGAGGTCCGCATGGCTGCTAATCCGGACTTCACCGCAGCCGTCATGGAGGCGCTGCAGCGGCGCGGGCGGACGGTCGTGCGTATTCAGGGGCGGAGCATGTATCCGACCCTCCGCCACGGCGTTCGGGTCGAGGTGCAGCCCGTCGCCTACGATGAGCTGCATATCGGCGACCTGGTGGTCTTTCACGATGGCAAGAAGATCGTCTGCCACCGCCTGATCCGCAAGGCGCATCGCCTGCTCTACCTCAAGGGCGATACCAACCTCTGGGCCGATCCTCCGGTCATCTGGGCGCAGGTGCTGGGGCGCGTCTCTCGCATCGTGGACAACGACTTTCGCATCCACTCCATCGACACCCCTCGCCACCGCCGCCGGGCCGCACTGCTGGCTCGCCTCTCCTACCCCTACGCGGCGTACTTCCACCTCCTGCACTTCCTCGGCAGTTGCCGCTGGTGGTCGCGGGGCATCGAATTCCACGAGTAACCTCTCGAATTTTACTCTCCAAATGGCTTAAAATCGTTTGGATATTTAGCACGCAGGGCGTTCCAATCGGCCTGAAGATGGGTCGGGGCGGCGGCGACGGGGCCGACGGCGGGGTCCATCCGTCTGCCGGAGAGCAGTTGCGCCTGCTGGACCAGATCGGCGAGGGGGCGTGTCTCCGGGGTGAAGTTCCAGCGTCGGATCTCGCTTTCGGTTATGGTGAGGAGAGAGCGCCCATCCGGGGTGAAGTCGGCACGTTGAACCTGTCCTATCAGAGGAAGCGGGGGGGTGACCGGCTCTCCCGTTTCGGCATCCCAGACCCGCGCCGTACCATCCTCGCTGGCCGTGACCACGCAGCGTTCGTCCGGGCTAAAGATTGCCGACCGCACGACGTCGGAGTGAAGCATGGGGGGCGTGATCGCCTCCCCGGTGCGTGTATCCCAGATCTGGGCGCTGACGGATTCTGAGGAGGTGAGGACACGGCGTCCATCCCGGCTGAAGACGGCGGTCCGGATCCCGATGCCGTGTGTCTTGAGTGCGGTTACGACCTCTCCGGTCCAGGTATCCCAGATCCTGGGTTCCGGGCCGATGGTGATAAAGAGCCGCCCATCCGGGCTGACCGCCGTGCGCAGTGCATCTACTATAGAAGGATGGGCTTGCGATAGGGGCTTCCCCGTGTGGAGATCCCAGAGCGTATTCGGGTGATTGCCGGCCCCGGTGATCAGCGCGCGGTCGTGGCGGGGGCTATAGACGATATAGGGAACGAGCCGTGGTTCTACGGTGCGCTGAATGTTGATGGAGGAGAGCGGTTTGCCTGTCTCGACGCCGGATACATGGACGCTGGAGTCATTCCAGGTCGAAGTAAACAGGAGGCGTCCGTCCGGAGCGAACCACGTTGCCAGGATCTGCTCCGCATAGGTGATGGCCGGGCTGGCTCTGTGTATGGTAAGATCCCATACCCGCGCTCGATGCGCCAGGGAGGCAAGATCTTCCGGTAGAGCGGAGAGGACCGCGATATGTTTGCTATCCGGGCTGAAGGTCCAGTCGGTGGACTCTTCGCCGAACGGCTCCCCGAACGGAGCGCCTGTCGCAGCCGAATATACCTGTAGCGTTCGATCCGGACGACGGGCCACGAAAAGGGCGCCGTCCGGACTGATTCGGGCGCCGACAGGCCCATCCGCCGGGAACGCCACCTCGCTCACCTTCTCTCCCGTTACGAGATTCCGAACCTGGATCGTCTTGTGCGAATACAGAACGATTCGGGTCTGGTCTTTTGAGAGGACGGATGTCTCTTCCGAGAGGAAATAGTAGAGGTCGTGCGCCAATTGCCCATCCACAGTGAACAGCTTCCTGCCGTCTGCGGTATCCCATAGCGCGATGGTAAAGGTATTTTGAGGATTGCCGGGGGTGAGCGTCAAAAGCCGGGTTCCGTTCCGCAGGAATTCGCTCTGCATTCCCCCCGTCGCCGGAGCCTGAACGAGGAGTTGCGAATGGGAGGAGGAGCGGACGTCCCAGCTACGGAGGATCCCGTCGCTTCCAACGATTATCACTTGATCGCCTTGCCGGTCGAACGTCGCCGCAACGATGTGACCGGGATGCCTTAAGAGGGACCCCTTCCGGGCGCCGGTCGCGGCATCCCAGAGTTGCGCCACATCGTCGCTGACCGTAAGGATACGCTGCCCTTCCGGGCTAAATTCGGCGCTGCTCACGGCGGCGCTATGCCGAATAGGGTGCTCCTGAAAGGGCGGGATCGGCGCGCCGTCGGCAGCGCTCCAGACGCCTGCCGTGTAGTCTTCGCTGGCGGTGAGGATGGAGCGTCCGTCCGGGCTGTAGTTCACATCGTCGGCGACCTTGCTATGTGGCAGGTAGCGTGGGGCCGCCGCCGCGTGTTTCGGATTGTAGAGCGCGGTGAGATCGAAGAGATACGCCCCTCGGTTTGCCCCCGTCCCCCCGAAAGTTCCTGCTACGGCCAGATGCCGCCCGTCCGGGCTGAAGGCCGCACGGCGTCCGCTATAACATTCGCCAAGCCACATCACGAGATCGCCGGTGTGCGTATCCATCAGATGCGCCCGAAAATTTATGGAGAGCACGACGACAAAACTGCCGTCCGGACTGTAATCCACAAAGGTGTCGTGTGCTCTCGGGAGGGAGATTGCCAGGATCCTGTGTCCGGTATCTGCATCCCAGATCGCGGTGCTGCCCGTCCCGGCGGTAACCACCTGATTGCCCTGCGGATTAAATGCGGCATATTCGATGGGTCTGGGGCTTTTGAGATCGAGAGAGAGGGACCGGTCGGCGGCTACGGTCCATATCTGGGCGGTTCCATCCATGCGTGTGGTCACGACCCGCCGCCCGTCCCGGCTGAACGCGGCGTGCGTCACCGCCCCCGAGTGGGGCCAACGGTGGAGGCATTTGCCCATCGCCAGGTCCCAGATCTGTACCGTTCCCTCGGGGTCGCAGGTGAGGACCGACCTGTGGTCCGGGCTGAACGCCGCCTGGGAAATGGGCGTCCCGCAGGCAATGCTCTGGGTGAGGCGAGGGATCGTCCGGAGAGCCGCCGCCAGCCGTAACCGATCCATATCGCTTCGGCGCGGGTCGTGCCTATCCGCCTCGAGGGCTGTCGTCAGGGGCAACAGAGCGCCCAGCCGATCTCCCTGATCCATATCTTGCATCGCCTGTGAGACATTGGCCTTGCTCCACTGCGTGATGGCGAGCGCCTGCTGCTGTTGCGCATCGGCCTGTGCGCTCTGTGCCACATGCGCCAGGGTCTGCGCCCTGGCCTCCTGGGTTTTGGCGTTGGCTTCCGAGGCGCGGGCCTGCGTGAGGGCCTGCTCTACCGCTCGCTTCTGATTGTCCACCTCACCGAGGCTCTGCTTCAACGCTTTTCTGGCGGCCTCGTTCTTGTTCAGTTCCGCCGACAACTGCCCCGCCAACCGTTCCGCACGCGCCGTTTCTCCGTTTGCGATCCAAAGATTCTTCCGGGCGCTTGCGGTCGCCTGCTTTGCGCGGTTCGCCTGCATGATGGCAACGGTGGCGAGCGCGGCGACGGCGGCGACCACCAGCAAGCCGATGGCTGCCGCGCGCAGCATTCCACGGCGATAGGCTGCCTGCTGGCGTCGCACCTCGGCGTTCGGCATGTGCGCCGCCACCCACTCCTTATCGAACACCTGATCGTAGATCCGGTTGCGGATCTTCAGTTCGCCCTG
Organism: Chthonomonadaceae bacterium; assembly: GCA_035295825.1. Classification (GTDB taxonomy): domain Bacteria; phylum Armatimonadota; class Chthonomonadetes; order Chthonomonadales; family Chthonomonadaceae; genus DATGIG01. The sequence goes on from DATGIG010000122.1 coordinate 5,032, forward strand.
TTCGACCCGTACCACCCCGGAGAGGCGCAGGACGCCGGAGAGCGGGTTGGTCTCATCGTCTTTCACCCTCCGACCCTTCTGAATGCGAGTGACCATGTCGAGCAGGCTCGCCAGATCCACCTCGCTGCGCAGCAGCCGGTTGCGCACAAACGCCAGATTGTCATCCGTCTCTCGGGCCGTCTTCGTTAAGAACAACTGCTCGCACAGCCGGTCCACACTCTCGGGTGTCGGGGTTCGGATGCCGGATGCCGGGTCGGACATAGCCTCCGCGAGGGCGCGGCAGAGGCGTTGGGTCAGGTAGGGATGGCCGTTTGTCCAGTAGAGGATGCGGGAGAGCAAGCCCTCCGGTGGGTTAGGTAAGGACAACCCTTGCGCGAGGGGGGCGGCCTCTTCGGGAGTGAAGTCTGAGAGCAGGATACGCTCGCCGATATTGAAGGGGCTCATGCGGGTATCGCTGATCAGGTCGGCGGGAGTTGCCACGCCGAGCAGGCAAAAAGTGAGCTGGTGGAACAGAGGGTCCAGGGTGCGTCGATTGTAGCACTCGCGGATCCCGGCAAAGAACTCGTCGGAGGAGAAGGGGAGGCTGCGCACCGCATCGATCTCATCCACAAAGAGGGTCAGCGCCGCCGGAGTCTGGGGGGCTTCGCCCTGGATCAGTATCAGCGCCTGGCGCAGCACGACCATGAACCGCTGCATCGGCCCCAGACTACGGTTCTCGCGCCAGCAGTCGATCAGGGGGTCCATCAGGCCGATCTGTGTGCCGATCCGGGCGACCAGCCCGAAATACCACTGCTCCACGGTCAGGTTCTGGCCGACGGAGGTCAGGTCCAGCACCGCCGTCCGGTATGTGCGGGTCTCGCCGTCCGCATCGCGCAGTTGCTGCGCCGTGCGGATCATCAGGGAGGACTTCCCCATCTGGCGCGTATTCAGCACATAGCAGAAGTCGCCCCGCTTCAGGCTTTTTAGCAGTTGAGTATCGGCCTGGCGCACCACATAGGAAGAGGCATCCAGCGGAAGCGTTCCCCCGGTTATATAAAACCGATCTTCGGCGGTCGTCATCGTCATTTCCTTTGGGTGAGAGAAGAGAGAAGCATGCGTTTCTCCGCTTCTACTATCCCCTGGTTTGCGTGACTCCTGCGTGACGGCTGCGTGACAGATTCGGCGTTTCAACCTCGTAGATTTTAGAGGAGGTAGCGGCGCAGGTAGTTGGTATAGAGCCGACAGCGCATACCGACGTCCTGCCCCCACTCCCCGGCGACCAGGCCCGCGCTCCGCAGCCGATAGAAGCTCTCGGGCGTGGGGCAGGGCGCGCCGTGAAGGACCATCCCCACGATGGCGGCCATCTCGGGATCGCGGGAAAGCGCGGCCAGCAGGCGACGCAGGTGGTCTCCAAAGGGGCCATCGTCCCGGTCGGCGCAGGCTTCCAGCACGGCAATATCATAGCCGTTGCGGGTCATCTCCGCCAGGCCCAGGCGCACCAGGTAGGGGTGTCCGCTCAGGAGCTGATAGAAGCGTTCCCGCTGTTCGGCGCTCTGAAGCGGGGATTCGTGCCGCCGGTTCAGCTCCTCCACCTGTTCCCGGGTGAAGTCCTGCAGGGCGACCCGGGTCCCGACATTGAACGGCGACTGGTTGATGTCCGTGATAAACAGGTGGGCTTCGGTGGCATACGAGATCGCCAGCGTGAAGCGCGACCAGGGGCCGGTCGGCTCCAGAGAGCGGAGATTATGCCAGGAGCGAAACAGCCCGAAGACCTCGCTGCCGAAGGGATGCCCGAACAGCCGGTCCACCTCATCCAATCCCCACACAAACGGCTCCGGGAAGGCGCTCAGCACCTGCCGCCTTAAGAAGAGTTCGAGGTTCATGTTGGCGCCGAAGTCCGGATCCCAGATCTTCTTTATGGAGACATCCAGGTCGAGCTGCAGCTTAATGGCGACGGCGAGGGCCTGAAACAGGGAATCCGCGGAATCCAACTGGGACTCGTTGAGGGTCTGCAGATCGGTCAGGACGACCCGAGCGCCCCGGTCACGCGCCTGCTGCAGCCCCCGCGCCAGCAGGGACGTTTTGCCCATCTGGCGCGCCCCTTTTACCAGCACGATGCTCTCGGAGCGCTCTACCGCGCTCTGAAACTCCGTATCGGTGGGCCGGACGACGTAGAACTTCGAGTCCAGGGCCACCGCACCTCCGACCGATTCGAGGCGAAGCGGCTCCGCTGAGGTCTCCGTATCCTCCTCCAGCGCGCGGAGGAGGGCGGCCTGGTGCGCCGCGCGCTCCACCGCGCTCTCGCCGGTGCTGGATGCAGGGCCTGTGGGGACGCCGACCGGTTGGCGTGCCGTGACCGGCGTCCGGACAACGGCGGTTGTCATCTCAGTGCGCAGTGCGGCGGCAAGCGCTTCGGTCTCCGCTTCGAGCGGTTGGCTCGCTTCCGTGCAGCGAAACCGCAGGGCCTCATAGGCCTCTTCCATCTCCGGATACCGGCCCAGCGCCGCCAGAGTGGTCATCCAGTCGCGAGTCAGGCGCTCATCGGTCGGCGAGGAGGCGACGGCTTGCCGCAGGTAGGGCTCCACGCCCGCCGTATCCCCCTGCTCCAGCAACTCCAGAATCACCTGCTTGACCATCCGGTCGAAAGACCGCTTGCGCCGGGCGCGCGCCTCGACGGCCCAGCGCTCGGGCCAGCCGTCCAGGAGAGGTGCGCGATAGAAGGCGATGGCCTCCCGCCAGGCCCGGGTGTCGTCCTGGGCGGAGCGGCTATCGAAGGCGATCAGATCCACCTCCGCTCCCGTCAGATCCAGGGAGACGATCCCTTTTGCCGGACTGGCGAGCCGGTGCGCCTCGCTGCCGAGGGCCTGCCTCAGCGCCCGGATGGCCTGCCGTGTATTGGGGAAATCGCCTGTTGCGCCGATGTTGACGCGGGCTTCGGAGGGCCAGAAGAGTTGGGCCAGGGAGCGGTAGGCGATCTCCTCACCATGGTGGAGGGTGAGATAAGCCAGCAGGCGCTCGCCCTCCCGCAGGCGCAAACCGGCGACGGGCACGCCCTGAACATGGGCTTCCAGCACGCCGAAGAGCCGGATTCGCAGTGTGGCCCCACGGTCGTCTTCGAGGGGCGGTGACGTCGGTTGAAAGGGCATAGGCCGAATGCACCTCCGATCTTGCGGCGTGACTATTCTTACCGCACCTATTCTTCGCCTGCACTCTCAATCCCTTTTCAGAGGCTAAATATATTTCAAACCCAAACGTGGCAACAGCCTTCTTTCGCGAGGAGAGGAGGCTGTTACCACGATTCAGGGCAGGGTCGGTCGGCCAGGTCGCCCTTGTGCTTTATCTGACGGAGATCAGTTTGCCTGTATGCGCGTCCATCTGTACTTCCGTCGCCCCATGGTGGGCCAGATTAGCGCCTGTTGCATCATAGACGGCGGTGAAGTGGCCGTGCAGGATGCACGCGCCGTTAGCAAAGGTAGATTGGGGTGCGGCGGCGCGGGTTCCCGTGAAGGGCAGCACGCTGGTGAGCTGGCCGGTCGAATTGCTGAAGGTGATGAGAACGTTGTTGATTCCTGCGCCCAGGGCCACATTGACGGGTGGGATTTCAAGCGAACCGGCATTGGCGTAATTGACCGCTGTGATGCTGCTTGCCTGCAGGTTGAAGATCGACAGCGGCACGCCTGGCGCTCCGCCGCTCTGTGAGGTGAAGGTCCCCGGTCCGCCCTTTGTGATGGCTGAGAACATACCGGCGAACTGGCCGGTCGTGCCGTTGAAGGTGAATAGGGCATTATTGGTCCCGTTGGGGAGCGCTATGTTGGAGGGGTTTATCGGACCGGTCAGGTTCACCAGGTTGTTAACATAGGTCAGCGAGGTGATACTATCGGCTTGAAGGCTGAAGGCCATCAGCAGCGAGGCCGCCGAGATGCCGCTTAACGCGGTGAGTTGCGCCGTGCTGCTAGTGCCGACCGTGAAGGTCGCGAGACATGGAAGGACGGCGGTGCTGTCCTGCTGGCTGTAGAAAAAGCCATTCGCCGAGGCGCCGAAAATGCCGTTGGAACCGATTAGCGGAAGGGTAGGTGACGTGGATGCCCATTCGGGAAGAATGTCATAGATCCCTTTCGTAAGGTAGGTCCGATTGGACCCATCCGTATTGACCCTGGTGAGCCATGAACCATTACTGAAATCCGTCCCAAAGAGCACTATTTTGCTATCCGGCGAAAAGACCGGATGGGAATCCCCGTAGGAGAAATTCTGGACGTCATCGATGGTGGTCTGGCCCGAGCCGTCCGAATTCATCAGGCAAACATCATGATTGGTACCATTGTTGCCGACGACGATGTGAATACAGACGATCTTGCTGCCATCCGGTGAGAACGCAGGAGCGTCCCACGAAGTTCTGTCATTGCCGGTCAGTTCGGTCACCCCCGAACCGTCCGCATTCATCACATAAATGTGATTTTCGCCGCCTTGAACGTAAGGGCGTACATAGACGATCTTGCTGCCATCGGGCGAGAAGGAGGGGTAGGTGTCCACACCGGTCCCGTCGTTGTTAGTGAGATTGGTCAGTTGCGTGGCATTCAGCTTCAGTGTATAAATGTCCGCAACGGTGCTTCTCTGGCCGTTCGCAACCGTTGTCGTCAGGCGGCGGAAGACGACTTTGCTGCCATCGGGCGAGAAGGAGGGGGAATCGTTGATGCCCTTTGCGGTAAGCGCCACCGGCGAGGAGCCGTCCGCTTTCGCAATATAAATATCCTGCGAAGTGATCTTACCTGCCGAATCGGTGGTCTGGACAGTATAGGCGATCAAGGTGTTGTGATGCGAGACCGCAAACGAACCATAGAGCGTCCCATTTGCGGGGGTCACCACCGTGGTGATATTGGATCCATCTGGGTTCGCGGAACAGATGGAGTAATGGACGCCATCCTGGCTTCTCATGAAGTAGATCTTGGACGCGAGTTGCGACGGGACCGTCTCGTTCAGGGTCAATCCGGTGATGGTGCCGGTGATACCTGTCGTCACAGCGCCGCTGCTGCCTGCAGTGACGGGCGGTGAAATGGCGCCGGCAGCGCGGGTGAGAAACGGTCCCACCTGCAGCGTCTGTTCTGCTCCCGTCGTGGCTGCCGGGCGGGACGCCCCCCCTGCGAGATTGGAGTTGCCTGCCAGGCCGCTGCCCCCGCCGCAGCCCGCAAGGGTCACGGTCAGAGCGGCGAACGTGAGTGAGCCGAGGGCGCGCAGCAGAGGAGAGCGTGCGCCCTGCTGTGTGAAGATGCCGGTTTTGTGGGTGCGTGATGTGTTGGTTTGCATGATCCTGTTCCTCTTTTGTCGCTTGATCTGGGAAGCTCCGGTCACAGCCTGCAGAGGCGTTTGCCCCCGTTTGAATTGTGCTGCGACGTCGCTTCCGGCGAAGTCAAGCACAGGATAACCCCTCCTTCGTGACCGCTGCGTGATTATTGCGTGACGGGATTCTGCCCTCTTTTCCTCTCTTTTCCGTCACGCAAACTTTTTGGTAGTCACGCATGCGTCACGCAGCGCGCCCTATACTCAAAACGCATTGACCAACTCGGGCCATCGCGCCCCTCACTTCAGACAAAGGAGATTGTCATGAATACCCTGTCTTTCGGTTTCAATCAGGTGCTTCGCAACCTTGCTATGCCAACGTTGGCCGTGGCGGCCACTCTGGGATTGGGAACGGTGAGCACTGGCCCCGCCTTTGCCCAAAGCGGCGGCAGCAGTAGCAGCAGTAGCTCCCCTGCTGCCGCTTATACGATGACGCCGATCTCTTCGAGCCTGCCTGGTGCGACCGTTCAGGCTACGGGCATCAACAATCAGGGCCAGGTAAGCGGCTATCTGACAATAGGCAGAGTTCAATCTGCGTTCCGCTGGGATCCAAACACCGGCATGGAAACATTCACCTCTACCATCGCCGGGCTGCGTGACGCCGCCAACGTTGTCTACATGGCTTCCGCACAAGGCATCGATGAGGATGGCGCTCTCGCAGGCTCGATTTTTGCCGACACGAACTCAATGATCTCTCAGGGCTTCCTGGTGTCTCCCAGCAGCACAGGCGACCAGGTATCGCCTTTCATGTTCTCGACATCCGGGGAGACCTGGATCAACGGCATCCATAACGGCCTTGTTGTCGGCGTGGACACCTTTTCTGCTTCTACGTTAGGCGCTCTTTGGGACGAGCAAACCGGAACGCATTACCTCTATCCTGTTCCGAGCGGGGCGTGGAGTCAGGCACAAGCCGTGAACTCGTATCGGCAGGTGGTCGGGGCGATGGATATCGGAAACAACGAAATGCATCCGGCATTATGGGCGCGCGCAAAGGGTTCCTTGGAGGATACTTTTACCGTTCTTGACCTGGGGACGTTGGGTGGGACCGACGGCAGGGCGAATGCGATCAACGATGGCAGGCGGGTGGTGGGCTGGGCGAACACCGCTTTGGGGGCGGTACACGCCTTTTTCTGGCGCGACAGCATGACGGACCTGGGCGTACTCCCTGGCGATATGCAATCCGAAGCGCTCGCTCTGAACCGCTTCGACCAGGTGGTCGGCTACAGCGCTTGGTATTCAGAGCTGGTATCGCAGCGTGCTTTCCTCTGGGACAGCGTGCAGGGAATGCAGGATCTCAATACCCTGGTGC
>DATGIG010000123.1:0-5311 GCA_035295825.1 Chthonomonadaceae bacterium
GAGGAGGCGCATGAGATGGTCAAACGCCTGGCTCGCGAGGAGGGGATCCTCGTGGGGATCTCCGCCGCCGCCGCGCTGATCTGCTCCCTGCGCCTCGCCGATGAGCTGGAGGAGGGCGTTATTGTCACCATCTTCTGCGACAGCGGGACCCGCTATCTTTCGGAGCGCTTCTGGCGGGAGGAGGAGCTGGGTGATCCGGTTATCTGAGGCGCACCAGGAGGCGATCCGGGCGCACGGCGTCGAGACCTTCCCCAATGAGTGCTGCGGCGCGCTCCTGGGCGATGTCGAGGAAGGCGTCAAGATCGTGCGGGAGCTGCGGCCTCTGCCCAATGTCTTCGAGCCGAGTGCGGAGTTCGAGACATCCATTCTTCCGAATGGTGCCGATGCCGCCGTTGCGGAAGTGGGGCAGGAGCGGCGCTACCTGGTCTCGCCCGACCAGATGTTCGCCCTGATGCAGGAGGAGCGGCGGACGAAGCGCAAGATCCTGGGTTTCTACCACTCCCATCCGAACCACCCGGCCCGGCCCAGCGAGTACGACCGCGTCTGGGCCTCGCCCTGGTACACGTATATCATCGTCTCGATCCTGGGAGGCCGACCCGCCGACCTGACCGCCTGGCAACTCGATGAGGACAGTACTTCCTTTCAGCCTGAAACGATAGAGACCGTCTCGAAAGGAGACGCGCCATGAGCACCATGCTTCGCGCCAAGCCGATCACCGCAAAGGATTTCGAGAAGTTCGATCCCGAATGGCGCTACGATCTCATCCGAGGAGAACTGGTTCCCATGCCCCCACCGCCGAGCGAGGATCACGGAGCAACAACATCGGATTTTGCCTTTGAACTCACCGGTTTCGTCAAACGAAATAACCTGGGGCAGTGCTATGCCGCCGAGACCCGCTTCCTTATCGAGCGTGATCCGGATACAGTCATCGCCCCGGACTGGGCCTTTGTGGTGCAGGAGCGATTGGGAGAGAGACGCAGCAAAGGCTCCGTTCCGCGCGTCCCGGATGCTATCCTGGAGGTGCGGTCCCCCTCGGATCGGAAATCGGAGGTCGTGAAGAAGATGCGCCTCTGGATCGAATCCGGAGTACGGATCGGATGGGAGTTGGATCTCGATGCACGCGTGCTGACAGTCTATCGCCCCGGCAAAGAGCCTTATGAGATCGGCATGGATGGCATGGTAACGGGAGAGGATGTGCTTCCCGGCTTTGAGATGCCGTTGCGGTTGCTCTTTCCGTAGCGACGTTCCCTCAGAGAAGAATCAAGAAGACATATATAGCGAAAAAGGAAACGCATCATGGCGAAGGTGTTGATACCGACTGCCCTGCAACAGTATGCAGGCGGGACGGACGAGTTGGAGATCGGCGGCGCGACCGTACAGGAGGTTCTGGACGGGCTGGCGGCGCAGTATCCGATTTTGAAGAAGCAGTTGTTCAACGACAGAGGCGACTTGCGGCAGTTCGTCAATCTCTATAAGGGCGCCGAGGACACCCGGACCCTTCAGGGCCTGGCGACGCCCCTCGCTGCCGACGATGAGTTGAGCATCGTGCCGAGCATCGCGGGAGGCGTCGGCGCGCCGGCGAAGCCCCTGCCCGGCCCGATCAGCGTCATCACTCCGGAACGGGCCGAGGCGGCGGAGCTGGACAATGAGGAGATCCTCCGCTACAGCCGCCACCTGATCCTGCCCGAAGTCAATATGGAGGGGCAGAAGAAGCTCAAGGCGGCGAAAGTGCTGTGTATCGGGGCGGGCGGCCTGGGCTCCCCGCTGGCACTCTACCTGGCGGCGGCGGGCGTGGGCACCATCGGCATCGTGGACTTCGATACGGTAGACTATACCAACCTGCAGCGCCAGATCATCCACGGCACAAAGGATGTGGGCCGCTCCAAGATGCAGTCGGCGAAGGAGACCCTACAGGATATCAACCCGCATGTGAACGTCATCGGCTTCGAGGAGCAGTTCACCTCCGAGAACGCCATGCGGATCGTCAAAGATTTCGACATTGTGATTGACGGCACCGATAACTTCCCGACCCGCTACCTGACCAACGATGTCTGCGTCCTGCTGGGCAAGCCCAACGTCTACGGCTCCATCTTCCGGTTCGAGGGGCAGGCATCGGTCTTCTGGGCGGAGAAGGGGCCGTGCTATCGCTGCCTCTATCCGGAGCCGCCCCCGCCCGGCATGGTCCCCTCGTGCGCGGAGGGCGGCGTGCTGGGCGTGCTGCCGGGCATCGTCGGCTGCATCCAGGCCAACGAGGCCATCAAACTGATCCTGGGCGTGGGCAACCCGCTCATCGGGCGGCTGATGCTGTTCAATGCTCTCAAGATGCAGTTCCGCGAACTGAAACTGCAAAAAGACCCGAACTGCCCCATCTGCGGGGAGCATCGGACCATCACCGAACTGATAGATTATGAGCAATTCTGCGGCATACGCGGCGAGGAGACGGAGGCGCAGGCGGTGGAAGAATCCGAAGAGATCACGGTAACCGAGTTGAAGGCCCGCATGGACCGTGGCGAGAAAGTAACCCTCATCGATGTGCGCGAACCCTATGAGCTCGCCATCGCGCAGATACCCGGCGGAAAGCTGATCCCGCTGGGCCAGATCGAGGAGCGGGCCGGGGAACTGGATCCGAACGCCGAGATCCTCCTCTACTGCCGCTCCGGTAAGCGCAGCGCAGACGCCCTGAACCGCCTCAAATCGAAGGGGTTCAAGCATCTCAAGAACGTTGTCGGAGGGGTACTGGCCTGGAGTGACGCGGTAGACCCCTCCGTTGCAAAGTACTGACGGGGTGTTATAGCCCCTCTCCCCTTGCGGGAGAGGGGCAAGGCGGAGCCGCGGGTTGAGGGGGCTAATGCCCGCTGACGCCGCTCGTGGCCTGGTTCAAGGAGGTTCCCAGTGCTGTCTCCGCGGTGTTGATGAGCGTGTCCTTGTCCTTGATGATGGCCTGCGGAGGCAGCGATTCGGAGAGCGTAGTCAGGCCGGGCATCCGCTTGACGGCGGTGCCGATCGCCATGAACTCGATCATGTTACCGCCGCCCAGTTGGTAAACATAGGTCTTGATGCCCACCACGTCGTCTGCGCCGCACGCCTGCGCGTCCGCCGCAATGCGAGAGATGGCGTTTTCGCGAGCTTCATAGATCAGGGTGGTCAGTTCGTTGATCTCGCCCCGCCCCAGCGCCTTGATCGCCGCCGTGATCCCTCCCACAACGCCGAGCGCATACACCGAGACTCCCAGCACCAGTTGGAGGGGCATGTACCCCATGTGAACCAGGTTCCACATCTCCTCGTTGGTCAGGTCGCTGGTGATCGGCTGGTTGGCGTATTCGGGCGGCAGCATGGGATGGTGCGAGGCCGTACCGATCATCACCATCTCCTGCATCCCCTGGAACGGAATGATCGAGGTCTGTATGCCCACCACGGCGTTCGCACCGGCGGCGCGCGCCTCGGCGCGAATGCGCTCCAGCGCCCGGTGGCGGGTCTCATTGAAGACCTGCGAATACTGGTGCACCTCGCCCCGCTGCAAACTCTTTAACGCGCCCAACAGGCCGCCGCCGACCCCGATCGAGTACGCCACATTACCGAACACAAATTTGACAGGATGGAACCCGGCGTCCATCTGGCAATAGAGCTCCTGCCCATCGGCGGAGGAGGAGAACTCGATCTGCTCTGCGTTGGCGCCCTCGCGATGGATGCAGGAGCCGACCGATAGAAACTCCACGTTGCCGGAGTACTGCACCAGTTCGCTGCTGACCCCGCTGATGCCGATGCCGCCATGCCGCTGGGCCTCCTGCACCATGCGCAGATACGAATTCTGGCGACCATCATGGATCACACTGGTGATCTGAGTTACCTCGCCCCCGGCCAGGGTATTCAGCCCGGCTCCCAGACTGCCGAAAACTCCCACCGAGAAGACGCTGTTGCCAATGACCAGATCACCGGCCTGCAGGCCCTTCTTGTGCAGACAGAACATCTCATTACCCGAAAGCCCGGTCATAACTGCCATAGGTCCTCACCTCCCATTCAGAATGAGCGCGTTCTGAGCAACCCGCCGCGCCACACACTCCCTCATTCCTCTCCCCCATGCGAAAATCCTTCTGAAATGGACCTCACGCAAGGGAATCTACGCGCAGGTGGTGAATTTAGCTTGGCGTGCGTATTGCCCGATGAAGGAGGGGCGGAACTTGAACAGCGTGAAACTCTACAGCAACGGAACCGGCGTCTTCGACCGCGTCTATACGATTCGGAACCGGGAGCCACTCACCGTTTCCATACCCATTCGCAACGATTCGCTCGACGAGGCGGTGGCTTCCATCGGGGTGTTCGGCGATGTCTCCCTCACGGAGCCGCCGAGCTATACCCCGCTCGGCAGCGACACCAGCACGCTCGAAATCAATCCCGACGATGTTACGCGCGACCTTGCCACCAAGCTGCGCGGAGCCCGGGTCGCGATCAAAGTTGGAGGCGAGACTGTCAGCGGGCGGATCGCGGGCATCCAGGCATTCAACGAAACGGCAGGCGAGCATCTTATCGAACGGTTTCATGTCGCCCTGTTCGATGACAGCGGCGCGCTGCGCACCTTCGCGGATCGTGAAATCGCGGCTCTCACCTTTACCGAGGAGAGCGTGCAGACCGAGATCGACAAGGCCCTGCAGCGCGCCTTCGAGACCATCAAGCCCAACAGCACCTTCGTCAATCTGACGCTTGTGCCCAACCGGGACGGCGAGGTGGAGACGCGCATCCAGTACGCGGTTGCCCAGCTTGGCGCGTGGAAGATCAGCTATCGCCTGCGGGGGCTGGAGGGGAAGTGGGAGCTGGAGGGCCAGGCCGTGGTGGACAACAGCACCGACGAGCCCTGGAACGATGTGCTGGTCTCCGTGGTCTCCGGGTCGCCCATCAGCTTTGCCACCGACCTTGCCGAGATCCGGCCCGTGCGCCGCAGCCGCGTCAATGTGGTCTCGGATCAGGCGTTGGACGCCGTAATGCTTGAGGATGCGGAGCCGCAGTTCCTGTTGGAAGCGGAAGAGCGGGGCAATGTTGCGTCAGCCCCCGCAATAGCCGGGGCGAGCGGCGCCATGCCGAGAAGAGCACTGGCCAGGTACGCAGCAGGAGGTGTAGCTCAGGCAAAAGCCGACTATGGACAAAGGGCGCTACAGGAACAGGCGCAGACCAGAGAGATCGGCGATGCAGTGGAGTATACCGCGCCGTTTCCGGTCAGTATCGGTGCGAACCGCAGCGCAATCATCCCGATGTTCACCACGGAGTTGAAGGAGGCGAAGCCGCTCCTGGTCTATAAGCAGGCGCGCCATGCGGAGCG
>DATGIG010000124.1:0-7537 GCA_035295825.1 Chthonomonadaceae bacterium
TTTCCCGTCTTTGCCCAGGCCCGCGAAGCGGCGCGTAAGACCGCCTGCCTCTCCAATATGCGCGAGATCGGCATGGCGACCCGAATGTATATGCAAGATTTCGATGATCGATTCCCGCAGTCCAAGCAGACCGACTCCCAGCCCCAGATAGACGACTATGACGGCTCTATCGAAAACCCCGACAACGGCTCCGTATTCGCCAAGATCCTGCCCTATACCGGGCATGGCAGCGGCAGCAGCGAGGACGTACTGTATCAGCAGAAGATTTTTGCCTGTCCCGACGACCCGGCGCCCTTCGATCCCAATTGCCCGGACATCATCAACATCGGCGGGCCGCATGTGATCTCCTACCTGGTCAACGGCTATTTTGTGTGGGGACTGACGGATGCCGGTGTGGGGCGGCAGGCGGAGACGATCATCTTTGGCGAGCGCCGCAGCGTGGCTGCCGGCAATCCCTCGCAGCCGCCCTACTGCGATGACATCTACCATCCGTGGTTCAACGCGAACAACCCCAATGTCGCGCCCGGCAACGCGAATAGTCTGATCAACGAGATGGACGAGACTGTGGGCGCGTTGGCGACGCACCGTCATGTGGTCGGCGAGAACTGGGTCTTCTGCGATGGACACGCCGGCTACAAGACGTTCAAGCAGACGTGGAGCCCGCCCAACATCGACCTGCACACGCCCCAACCGTGAACTATCCCGTCGCAACTAGCCGGGCGGAGCCGGTAGGAACCCGATCCGGTTCGTCCAATCGCGGGTATGCTCCTGATCCCAGAAATGGATCAGCCCGCGAACGAGCCGCCCGAAGTCGCTGGAAGCAATCGTGAAGTTATCCACGAATACCACCCCACCGTGCTCAATTCCCGATATGCCCCACTCCACGAGAACCGGTGGGATCGTCTTGCGGTTGTAGGTGACCAGCGTCAATCCCTCTTCCGCAACCGCCTGTAAAATGAGTGGATCCACGATCCCGATAAAAGCGCCGTCACGCCATTCATACAGGCTCAGGATCGGAATCTCCGGACGCTTGGCGCGCACCTGTTCGGCGACCTCCATGGAGATATGCTGGTCGAGCAGCAGGGACAACATTAGGACGCGTTCTCTCCATCCAGCACGGATTGCGGGATGGGGATCGGTTCCAACTGTGGCAGCAGGCGCTTGAGCTTATCGAAGGTCATCGCGTTGTTATCGGCGATCACCTGGTCAATCTCTTGAGGATACGCTTCATAGTAGTGAAAAGCAGCTTTCACACGATGAATTGGAAAACGGAAATGGGCCGCCGTCTTGTCAATGTCCATGCCATAGTCTCTGGCGACCATGATGAGTTGCCAGATAGGAAGCGCTCCTTTGAGGCAGGCGTGACGCTCTCCATTGAAATTACGAAACTCGATGTCGGCGAACTCCTCCTGGCGTAGCCACTCCTCTATGGAGCGTGCAGCGGCTTCGTTAAGGGTTCGGCCTGTACGCCGAGCTGTAACCTTCAGGCGTTCGGCAGTCTCATCAGGCAGGCGCAGGCTAACGACCTGAGACATAGGGATCTCCTCTCTCATTCGTACTACATTGTAAGGATTGTACACTATGTAGCGAGGATTGTCAAGAAAGGCGTGCTTCTCCCCGATTTCCCGGTCCAGTTAGGAGGTCCGCCTGGCCCGATACGCCTCGGATCAATCTGACGTTCAGGGTCATTTGGTAGGCGGCGGGTAGTAGGCAAGGCGATTTCTTCCGCCTCTCGTGATATAATGGGAAGAAATCCAAGCACAAGGAGAAGCCCTATGCAGACGTTCACGATAGAAGTATCCATCCCCGAGGAGCTCAGGCAACGGTTTGAAGCCCGCCTCAAAGCGCATGGCGGCGATACCCAACAATATGTGCAGGAAGTGATCGCCAAGGACCTGTTCGCGATGAGCGATCCGACCCGCCAGCGTCTGATCGATGAAACTTTTGAAGCAATTGATAAGAAATATGGGGAGGCGCTGAGTAACCTTGCCAAGTGAAGGAACCCTTCAGTTCTTGACGGTCGAGGATGTGAAGCGCCTCCATGATCTGAGTATCGCGCGGCACGGTGGAAGTTATGGAGTTCGTGACCAGGGGCTTCTGGAGAGTGCGGTTCAGATGCCAGAGCAGACGTTTGGTGGGACTTACCTCCACCTGACGCTAGGAGCAAAAGCGGCAGCGTATCTTTTTCATGTGTGTCAAAACCATGCATTCCTGGATGGGAACAAGCGAACAGGGCTTCTTGCATGTGAAGCGTTCTTGCGGCTTAACGGGCATGAACTCACTCTATCCAGCCAGGAAGCGGAAGAGATGACGCTTCGGGTCGCAGAAGGCAATCTTTCCAAAGAAGACCTCATCGCATTAGTGGAAAGAAGCCTTCGCCCTCTTGCGGAATAGGGTCAAACTCAGTGTTGTCATTTCAGCCAGTAGGCGTTTTGATTATTCCGGATATTGCGTATATTGCGATTGCGTAGTATCCTGATAGGAGAAACAGGAGTTGTCGCGGAGGTCCCATGTCTATCCTTAGTTCTGTTCATTCCGAACCCACGACGCCTAGCGATCAGGAGGCACAAGTCGCTCGCAAGTCCAGCCAGGCGCTTGCTTCGCTTATGAAGGCAGATCAGGAGGTTCGTTTTCGCGTCTGTGCCGAAGGCAATCAAGAAGCCGATATTGCTCTCCCTCGCTCCGCAGCCAGATTGCTGCTTGGCGTGCTGGAAGAGATGGGGAAAGGCAAGAGCGTGGCCCTAATTCCTACGGATGCGGAGTTAACTACCCAACAAGCCGCCGATCTGGTGCGGGTATCGCGCCCCTTCTTCATTAAGTTGCTGGAAGAGGGCAAGATTCCTTACCGCATGGTGGGAGCGCATCGCCGTGTTCTGTATCGCGATATCATGCGCTATATTCAGGAAGAAGAAGCACGACGCGTAAGAGTGATGGAGGAGTTAGTTGCCGAGACAGAGCGCTTGGGGCTCTATGAATGATTGCTCCGCTCGATGCCTGTGTAGGGAGTATATCGGGGTTTCCCGCGTCTGCCGGGTCGGTTACGGATTGGAAAGCGGTTTCGTGTCTGCGGGAAGATGTTTGAAACGGCAGGCGAGAGTGACCTTACCCCATGTGGAGGGCGTGGAACCACTCTTTGGCGTTACTCGGGTAATGCGGAGTAAGCGCCATGTGCCGTCTTCTTGAAACTCAGGAGGCGAATAGACTGTGACTGTAGCGCCCTGGAAGGGGCTGGCTACCACTTGCGTGAGCCTCGCGCTGCCGAGGCGCGCAATCACCTTTATCTCCTCTGCATCCTGCCAGGATCTGCCCATGGGGACCGCACCTACCATCACCTTTTCGTCTATTTTCGAGTTATCGCGTCTACCATCGGTCGCCAATCCCCCAAGGCTCGTCGCGGCTTTGCCCTCTTCCTAAATTTCAATTTCGCAAAGCACATCCGTCGCGGTAACATCAAAGCGCCAGACCCCACCGCCCAAGGCATCCGCCAACTCCTCATTTTTCTGAATGTACGGAGCAACCGTGATCCCATCCACGGTATGGGGTTGGGTCGCGGGATCACGGTGACATGAGATTGCCGTCAGTGCGCACAGAAACGGAAAACTACCAAGGAAAAGGAGTTTCAATGACATTGCTCTCCTATGATCTTGTCTCCAATTCGGGATCGATCCATATACGGGTAATAAAAAGTGGATCCAGATGATCGAAGTCTCTATCGGCCGTCAGCAGCGTAGCTCCCATAATTTTGGCGGTAGCAGCAATCCATAGATCGTTCTTGCCCATAGATCGCCCGATACTCTCCGTATGGGCATCCAATACTGCATAAGCCTCGATAATGTCCTCATCATCAAGGGAGATGCATTTGAAGTAGTTCAGCAGGAAACCAACCTGATCTATTTTGCTCTTACCCCAGTGGAATTGATAAGCAAGGGAGCGGAGTTCACCGGCGGTCACGACGCTCAGGATCGGGCGTGGCTCTATCATTAGGGGATCATAAAGAGCCTGGATTCGTTGTCCTGTTTCATCCCGCCGAACCAGATAAACGAGGATATTTGTGTCAAGAATGTAAAGAGGAGGCATTTAGGAGAGTTTCCTGAGTGCTTCGTGAATCTCTTCGTCCGTTTCATCTCCAGGCCATTGCCCCATGACAACCTCTGCAAGGGTTTTGCCCTCTGGCAACGGGCGTGGTTCAGGAGACGCGTCAAGAATACGTTTCCTGGCGGCAGCAATCTCTTCGGGAGTTCGGCTATTCAGTTTGGTAATTGCATCCTCAAGCGTGGGAGCCTCTTCTGTATTCTCTTCCGGTTCAATCGTGATTCGCACTTTTCGACCTACCAATCGCGCGGCATTGCCCGCAAGGATATCTTCCCATTGTCCTTCTAAAACCTCTGGCTGTGCCATAGTGCTTACCTCTGACCATTTTGATCTCATTATATCACAGTACCGCGTCAATACCGATTATGTTTTCTGCAGCGGCCCTGATCATCGTTCGGATGGCTAGAGTTCTATCTGGCTCATCAGCGCTTCCCATTCATCATCGGTTAAGCAGAAAAGATGTTCGAATTTCTTAAACCGAACATCCAACTTGAACACTAATTCGTTCACGTAAACTGTCGCCGATTTGTCCCTTCGGATAATCACCAACATATGATCGACCTGTGAGGGGCGTATTTGAGTAGGCAGCAGCAACAGTATCTGCGACGGGAGCCCCTCAAGGCGCTTGATAAAGGCATATCCATCTTCTGTAGTATAGAAGCCCCCTACTTCTATTCCTATCTTCTCGCCTGCTCGCGCATTCCCAGTAGAATATCCAATACGTGTTTCTGCGAGTGTAATGTCTACTGGCACAGTTTTTTACCTCAAGATGTAGATTGGCGGCAACCTTTATGATTATGACAGTTCCTACTCACCTATCGTATGCATTCTAACAGATCATTCAGTTCTCGGTTTCTGCCCGGTTCGACGAACCGGGCACAGAACGTACCCGTCTGGAGGGCCTCCGACCAAGCGTCCTCACGGACGCGAAAACAATCTCATGGCGAGAATTGATTGCGGCAGGAGTATGATAAATCCGCCTATCTGCTTTACCTCTGTTCAAGTTGTCGCTCATCGGCAATCAATCTATCGTCGCCTCCAAACGCTGGTTTGTCTTGAGCAGTAGGTCGGAGGGGAGCGTCAGGAGGAGGAGGGTGCCCTGCTGGGTGAAGGTGGAGGCGACCTTATTGCCATCGTGAGTGACCTGAACGGTGCGGGCCGTCTTTCCGTCCGGGAGGGCGAAGGAGAGGGAGCGCAGACGCACCTGGCCCCAGTGGATGGTCAGAGATTGGTGCTGGGTATCGCCGGTGCGCTTCTGGGCGAATGTCCCCCACCCCTCCGCCGCCGTGAACGCCGCCTGGAAGTTCTCCGGCGACAGGCGAGGCGCGAAGCCCAGATGCCCCTTCGGGCCGTGGTACTCGTAACCGCAGGCCGCCAGGAACGTGCCATAACTCGACATCGCCCGCGTGTAGTGGTCGGAGCACTCCACCTCATTGTAAGGGTTGCGACGGAGGGCGTGGTGCCGGTCGTGGAGCATGCGGGTGACCGCCAGCCCCTTCTCGACCTCACCTTCCCAGAGCATGTGCGCCGCGACCTGATGCTCCTGCCCGGTCCAGACCTCGTTGAAGTAGAACGCAAAGCCGCCCCGGCCCGTTGCCCTGTCCGCACCGCCGTGGGGGAATGTGGTGACGACCATCCCGCCCTCGCCCGGCATGGCGTACCAGCGTCCGCCCCGGATCACCGATTTCTCCCGCAGCGGCCCCACATCCGGCGTAAAATTGTACTTCCAGAGCGACCGCAGCGCGGAGAGCGTCTCCGGCTCCGGCGCGATGCGTGGCAGGCCCACCTGGTGCGCCCACGCCTGGCCCATCAACTGGTCGATGTGGCAGCCGATGTTGGTGTTGGTCGACTCCGGGTGGTTGGGGTCGGGAATATGAATAAAGTACTCGCCGTTGTAGAGCTTCTTCACCAGGCCCGTCGTGCCGCGCTCCGCGATGGTCCGGCAGCGGGCGGCGAACTCTGCGTCGCCCGTCTCGGTCGCCATCGCCTCCCCGGCCCGCAGGGAGGCGATATAGAGCGAACTGATCCATGCCATCGGGCCGTACCAGGCCGCGTCCAGCGTGTTGTATTGTACGCCCTCCAGCAGGCCGTTGTCGTCGCCGTCGCACCCGATCATGTACTCGATGGACTTTTTGATATGCGGCCAGGTGCGCTTCAGAAAGGCGCTGTCCGGGGCCATCTGGTGCTCCCGATACGCCCGCAGGATCACGCCGCACTGCCCATCATGGGCCACATTGCGCCCGCACTCGCCCCGGTAGTCGGTCGCGCCGTTCTCGTGCCAGGCCGTCCCGAAGTCCGTCCGCTGGCGCACGTCGCGCTCCAGCGTGGGGAAGATGCGCGCCACGGCCTGCGCGTAGTTCCAGACATGCTGGCAGGTCCCCTGGCAGCAGTACACCCCCTCGAAGGCATAGAAGCGCCCGGTGTCGAAGTGGTAGCAGGTGCTGGTCGCCAGGGTGCAGAGCGAGGCGAACGTCCGGTCCAGGAACCAATGCGGGAGTGTGGAATCGGTCCAGGTCTTGTTCCAGAGCAGGGTCTGGCCCGCCAGCCGCTCATAGTTTGAGGCCACATACTGCGCTACGGCCTCCGCATCTTTGAACCGCTTGCCGTAGGCCCGCTTCAGCTTGCCGATCTCCTGCAGGCCGCCCAGCGTCCGGCGCAGCAGGCCGGGGAAGT
Source organism: Chthonomonadaceae bacterium (assembly GCA_035295825.1). GTDB lineage: Bacteria > Armatimonadota > Chthonomonadetes > Chthonomonadales > Chthonomonadaceae > DATGIG01. The sequence continues at coordinate 6,766 of DATGIG010000124.1, forward strand.
ACCAGGCCACCAGGAACGTCACGTCCTCTTGCGCGCCCGGCTGCAGCGTCAGTTTCCTGCCCACCGCGCCCAGCAAGCGACGTCCGAATGGCTGTGTCGCCGCGCCCTCCGACTTCTCGCCCTGCGCCCCGAAGATCACCTCCGCCGGGTCGTCCGGCACATGCGTCCGCCCGAAAGCGTTCTGCCCGCCCAGCAGGGCGAGGCCCATCGAGCCGTAGTCCTCCTGCTCCGTCAGGTTGCGGAGCGGTGTGGGCGGGGTATCGCTGAACACAAACTGGTCCGCGTTGATGTGGCCCCAGCCGCCCTTGGCGCTGTCCACGATCTCGATATGCGCCTGCCGCCCCTCGAACTCCCGCGTGTCCCAGGAGGTCCACTCCAGCCGCTCGTCGTCCTGGCCGGTCGCCGTCCGCACCACCGCCCCGTCGACCACCAGATTGACGCAGGTCCGCCCGGCCTGGCTGCCGCCTCCCACCAGGAAGTTGAGGTAGCGCCGTGAGATCGTAAAGGGCTGGGAGGTCAGCTTGCCTGTGGTGTCGTCGCCGCCCAGGAAGCTGTTCACCAGGTGTTTGCCCAGGAAGCCGCTCACCCCCTGCTGGCCTGGCAGCGTCCCGCTCGCCGGCTCTTTGCCGAACGCCTCTCCCTCGGCCTTCCACTTGCCGTAGCCATTCTCAAAGTCCTCGAACAGGATCTCCGGCCTTAACAGCGGTGGCTCCTTCTCCAGGAACGGCTCCGCCGTACAGGAGAGCATCGTATGATCCCGCTTCCGCAGGAG
>DATGIG010000125.1:0-4854 GCA_035295825.1 Chthonomonadaceae bacterium
GTATCGCTCCCTGGACCGGGGCGAGACCTGGCAGCCGGCGCTGGGCACCGGCCTTAACCTCGAAACCAAGGCGTTCGATGAGTGGGCCATGGGGCCGGTCGCGCAGTATGAGCATGTCGTGACCACGAACGCGCGCCCCCAAACTGTCTATGCGTTCAACACCAATACAGGCATCCCGCCGCCCCACCACGCCTCCGTCTACCGCTCCGACGATGGCGGCCAGACCTGGCGGGCCACGTTTCAGGCGGACCCGCGCTATCCGGGCTTGAATGTCGAAAAGGACTACACCGTCGCTGTGGATGGGCAGTACTATCAGGACGTGCCCTCTGTCGCCATCGCGCAGACCGATCCTGAACGTCTGGTGTTGGTGACGATGGGCGCCTGCTATGTGACCGCAAACGGCGGCAAATCCTGGAGTTGCGGCCACACCCGACCGGCTCCCACCGACACCGCAGGTGGACCGCCCCGCTGGCTCTGCAACGGCCTGGTTGTGACCACCACCTGGAACTACTACATCGATCCGTTCCAGCCGGAGCGCCACTATATCTGCTATACGGACATCGGGTTCGCGCACTCGGAGGATCGGGGGCAGTCCTGGCAGTGGTGGGCGCAGGCGGGGCGTCCGAAGTGGACCAATACCTGCTACGCGCTGGCGTTCGACCCGGAGGTGTCGGGCCGGGTCTGGGGCGCGTTCTCCAACACCCACGACATCCCGAACGGCAACATCATCTATGGCGGTCACCGCAGCGACCTGCCAGGAGGCATCGCGATGAGCGCCGACCACTGCGACACCTGGAAGTCCTCCAATGCGGGCCTCCCGCCGCTGCCGGTCACCTCGATTGTGCTGGACCCGCACAGCCCGAAGGGTGCGCGGGTGCTCTATGCGGGGCTGTTCGGCGGGGGCGTCTACAAATCCACCGACAGCGGCAAGACCTGGTCGGCGCAGAATACGGGGCTGGGTTCGGCGAACAATCGGCGGGTCTGCCAGGTGGTCCTGCACTCCGATGGGACGCTCTTCGCCCTGGTGACCGCCCTCCGGCAGAGTGGCCGTTTTCAATCGGATGGGGTAGGGCTGTATCGCTCGAAGGACGGCGCGGAGCACTGGAGCCAGCTCAATGCCTCCACGCCGCTGCTCTGGCCGAAGGGCGTCACCGTGGACCCGCAGAACAGCCGCATCCTCTACCTGAGCGCCTGCGACGCCAACGGGCAGGAGCAGGGCGGCCTCTATCGGAGCACGGATGGCGGCGACACCTGGAAGCGGCTGGCGCGGCAGGGTTCGGAGCACTTCGGAGCGTTTCTCCACCCAAAACACCCCGGCTGGATCTACATGACCCTCACGGAGGGCGCGCCCGGCGCGGGCCTCTGGCTCAGCCAGGACAACGGCGCGACCTGGAAACCCATGATGGGCCTGCCCTTCAGCAACGCCCAGCGCATCACCTTCGACCCCGCCGACCCGAACCGGATCTATGTCACGACCTTCGGCGGCAGCGTCTGGCGCTGCCCCGCCTCCGAACCGTGAGAAGTTCCATAGCGTCTTCGGAGCCGATGGGGGAGAAGGCAAGCCGTTCGCTTGACCTGCGGAGCACAAAGGGCTATAATGCCTGAAGAATCGTGCAAAGAGAGAAATCGTACCTTGTCCGAATCCGCATCACAATCGCAGGGCGACATCGCCCACCTGATCTCCCTGGATCCCTGGCTGGTTCCGCATCAAGAGAAGCTGCGACAGCGCTTCTCCCGTTACCAGGCGATCCGCGCCCGCATCGAGCGGGATGGGGGGCTACTGGGTCCGATCAGCCAGGGGCACCATCGGTTCGGCCTGAACCGGGGCGAGCAGGAGGGCCAGCCCGGCGTCTGGTATCGCGAGTGGGCGCCCGGCGCTCAGTCCCTGGCGCTGATCGGCGACTTCAATGGCTGGGATCGCCAGGCCAATCCGCTGACGCGCGACCAGTGGGGCGTCTGGTCCGTCTTCCTGTCCGATGCCCTCTATGGGGAGCGTCTCCTCCATGGCAGCCGGGTCAAGGTCCATGTGGTCGCCGCGAACGGCGCGCTGGACCGCATTCCCGCCTATGCCCGCCGCGTCGTCCAGGAGCCGGACAACACCTTCACCGCCCAGTACTGGCAGCCGCCCGCGCCCTACACCTGGCAGCATCCGGCTCCGCAGCGCACGGGCGGGCTGCGCATTTATGAGGCCCATGTCGGCATGGCGCAGGAGGAGGGAAAGGTCGGAACGTTCGACGAGTTCACCCGCAACGTTCTGCCCCGTATCGCCGACCTGGGCTACAACGCCATCCAATTAATGGCGATCATGCAGCACCCCTACTACGCCTCCTTCGGCTACCATGTCTCCAGCTTCTATGCGGTCTCCTCCTGGTTCGGCGACCCCGAGGACCTGAAGCGCCTGGTGGATACCGCGCACGGCATGGGGCTGCAGGTGGTCATAGACCTGGTCCACTCCCACGCAGTCAAGAACGTTCGGGAGGGCCTCAATCGCTTCGATGGCACAGAGTACCAGTACTTCCACGCCGGGAAGCGGGGTGAGCATGCCGCCTGGGATTCGCTCTGCTTCGACTACGCCCGCTATGAGGTCCAGCGCTTCCTGCTCTCGAATGTCCGCTTCTGGCTGGAGGAGTACCGCTTCGACGGCTTCCGCTTCGACGGCGTCACCAGCATGCTCTATCTGGACCACGGCCTGGCCCGTACCTTTACCAGCTACGAAGACTACTTCTCCGCCAATGTGGACCCGGACGCCATTTCCTACCTGATGCTCGCCAACGATGTGATGCACGCCGTCAATCCGGACGCGATCTCCATAGCAGAGGATGTCTCCGGCATGGTGGGGTTGGCGCGTCCGACGGCGGAGGGCGGGCTGGGGTTCGACTACCGGCTGGCGATGGGGATCCCCGACTACTGGATCAAGCTGCTGAAGGAGCAGAAGGACGAGGAGTGGGATCTGGCCTATCTCTACCACCGGCTGCTCGACCGCCGCTATGGCGAGAAGCACATCGGCTACGCCGAATCGCACGATCAGGCCCTGGTAGGCGACCAGACCATCGCGTTCCGGCTGATGGGGTCGGAGATGTATCGGAGCATGAGCAAGTTCACCCCCAGCGTGGTCGTGGATCGCGGCGTCGCGCTGCATAAGATGATCCGGCTTATTACCTTCTCTTTAGGCGGCGAGGGTTATCTGAACTTTATGGGGAACGAGTTCGGCCATCCGGAGTGGATCGACTTTCCGCGTGCTGGGAACCACTTCTCCTTCCAGTACGCCCGTCGGCAGTGGTCCCTGGCCGACGATACCACGCTGTGCTACGGGGGGCTGCGCGCTTTCGACAAGGCGATGCTGCGGCTGGACAGCGACTGCCACCTGCTGGAAGATCCGTTTATCGAGCGGCTGGCCGTCCATGAGGACGCCCGACTGCTGGTCTATCGGCGCGGCCCGCTGGTCTTTGCCTTCAACTTCCATCCTACAGAGTCCTACTCCCACCTGCGTATCCCCGTCCCCGACCGCGCCGACTATCGGGTCCTCCTCAACACCGACGACCGGGAATACGATGGCAAGGGCCTGGTGACCGAGAGCATGGTCTATCCCTGGCAGGACGTTCCCACCGAGGGCCGGGGCCAGAGCCTGATGCTCTACCTCCCTGCCCGCAGCGCCCAGGTCCTAGGCAGGCTTTGATGGGGCGCAGAAATCGTTTCCCATCGTAGGGGCGCACCTATGTGTGCGCCCTCTCTATGACGTATGCGCCCAGGGAGACAATGGGGCGAATTGGGCAGACACGCAGGTCTGTCCCTACAGGAGCAATACCGCCCCCTATTGCTTGGAATGATCTTAGGCCCCCACCCCCGACTGAAAAGGTCGCACCTTCGGTGCAGCCCAAATCTGCTCTTCCCCCGCAGATTTCCCCCATAAATGGGAGAGGGGGGACTCAGCTCTGATAGATTTTACAATGCACGAGCCTTGAGAAAGAAATGACTGCTTCCTATTGTCCTCTTCCTTCCGCACAGCACCAACATCCATATCTACAGTCCCCCCTCTCCCATTTATGGGGGAAGGGGCGGGGGTGGGGGCCTTGACCCCTTAGCACGCAAGAGGCTATAATGCGCCATGTATGCGGAAAGTGAGACAAGGCGAATGCAGGGAAGATGGGCGAGGTTGGGGGCGATTACGATGGCCTTTGCACTGCTGGGGGCCGGATGCGGGGCGCAGGAGAGACCAAGTGCGGCGGCTTCGGGGGCGGCCAGATTGCGCTTTGATGTCACTCTACCCAAAGCGATGGCGTCGTCGCCGCAGAAGGGGCGGCTCTTTGTGGTGATGAGCCGGCAGGGTCGTGGGGAGCCGCGCTTCTCCATCGGGAGCATGGATCGGGATGCGCCGCCCGTATGCGCCAGGGATGTGCTGCAATTCGTGCCGGGGACCTTTGCTACTCTGGATAGAACTGCGATCCTCTCCCCGATAGCCCATCTCAGCGACCTTCCGCCCGGCGACTATACCGTGCAGGCCGTCTTCGCCGTCAATAAGGACCTCCGCTCTCTGGACGCTTCCGGCAACTACTACAGCCCGCCGCTGCAGGCGCACCTGGACCCCAGGCAGGCCAATCCCGTCAAACTCGAACTGAGCCGGCAGGTCGGCCCGGAGCAGTTGCCGCCGGATACCGAGTATGTCAAATACATCAAGCTCCAATCTGCGCTGCTGAGCAAGTTCTGGGGCCGGCCCATGTATCTGCGGGCGGGCGTCATCCTGCCGCGCGGCTACGCCACGGATGGGCAGCACTATCCCCTCTGGGTGCGGATCGGCGGCTTCGGAACGCGTTATACGCGGGCCGGAGACCTGATGCGCGAGGCAGGCGGCTTTCG
>DATGIG010000126.1:0-6754 GCA_035295825.1 Chthonomonadaceae bacterium
ATCAACAACCAGGCATGGAGCGGACAGAATACGGTCGAGGTCCTCTACAAAGAGCCGGAGACGGCCAATATACACCTCTCCATCTCGCCGACCGCCAACCAGGGCGCGATCTCCGGCACATTACGCGATTCCACCGGCAAACCGGTCGCCAATGGCCGCGTCTTTGCGGCGGATGGACCCTATCACGACACCACCAGCGGAACGACGTTCTTTACGATCTTCAGCTCCTATACCGTCTACACCGACGCCAGCGGCAACTACACCATTCCCGCCCTGGCGCCGTTCAACAACTACACCGTGACCGGTTCGTTCGCCGGGCAGATCAATGCCACGACCAGCAATGTCGTGGTCACGGCGCAGCATACGACCACGGTGAACCTCAGCCTGACCGCGCCGAGCGGTAACTCGTCGGTACCCCAGGTGACCAACTTCTCTGCCTTCTCGCTGACCATGCCGACCGTGCCCACCCGCGCCGCCGGGGCTACGCCCCTGCAGAAGGGCCTGGCAGCGATCCGCCAGACGATCCTGGCGCGGCGCGGCGCGCTGAACCACCGCCTCGCGGACCCCGATAAGACGACCCGAAAGTGGCGCAGCCTCACGCGCAGCACCCCCGCCGGCTCCATCGTGGAGGATGTGCTGCTCTGGGACTACGACCCGTCGCTGAACAATGTCTTCGGTTACGATATCCTGTTTGCCACCACGCTGCCGCCAGCAGGCTCGTTTAGTTCCATTGCGCTGCTGCGCGACCCGTTGGGCGACCGCTTCTCCGACATCGATCCGTCGCTCACTCCGGGCACGACCTACTACTACAGCGTCGCGCGGTTGGACACGATCAACTTCCCGGCCACGGGACAGGAGGGCAACCCGGTGGACGCGGTGCAGGTAACTCCGCTGCCGCCGATCGCGCAGACAGCGCCGGTAAGCGGCGCAACCGTAGGCACGACGCCGACCTTCTCGTGGCCTGCCGTCACCGGGGCGACCGATTACGTGGTCTATGTCTACGATCAGTTCCCCTCCTTCCAATCGGATACCGATCCGAACGGCGTAAAACCGATCTGGCCCGCTGATACCACCAATCCCGGCAGCGCGCAGGTGACCGGCACTTCGGTGACCTATCCGAGTTCGGGCGTGGTGGCGTTGACGCACGGGCATACCTACTACTGGGTGGTGATCGGTCAGAACCTGACGTCGAACAATACGATCACGGCCTTCACGATCAGCCCGATCCAGTCGTTCGTCGCACAGTAGTCTGTTCTACGGTTCGATGCTCTTATCCACCCCCGATACCTGGCATCGGGGGTGGATTTTTGCGCAATGTTTCGGGAAAACCCCCCGCCCAGAATGCGCACAATCCGGCAAAAATATACGGGACCGTGCGCGTTATTTTCGACGTACTCCCTTCTCTTTCCAGGTGAAATGCTGTATAATGTAGAACCTCTCCTATTTTCCACGCTGGCCCGCGCTGCTTCTCACCGCGCACTCTGCAGCCTCTGAATGAGCAATACAGCAATACTTCGTTGGTAATTGTCAGCTTTGCACAACCATCTGCCTGTGAGGTCGGTTGCTTGTCTCTCTGGAAGGAAGTTTGGCATGTTGACTTTCTCTTCTCTCATTCGCCAGGTCGCACATATGGGGGTTGTCGCGGCTGTCGGCGTCTCTCTCTGTTTCGGTAGCGGAGGATGTACCGGGAGCGATAGCGGCAGCCCGGTCCAGACGTACCTTTACTCCACGAATGCCTTTAGCTATGACATCTCGCAGTACCAGGCGGGAAGGAACGGCGCGCTCAGCACCCTCGCACCCAACATAACCTATTCCTCGAACAACCTGCATTTTCCCGGCGCGGAGACCATCGTTTTCGATCCCTCTCAGCATCATGCTTACGTTGCCAACCTGGGCGCCAGCACGATTGATATCTTCACGGTCGGCGCGGATGGCAAACTTACCCGTTTCGGCTCAGTGGCGATGGATCCGGACTCGGAGCCTTCCATCCTGACCTTTCTCCCCTCGGGCAACTTCGCCTATGCCAGCAGCGAGAGCAACACCAACCATAAGATTACCGAATATCGGGTCAATGCCGACGGCTCCCTGACCTTAATGACAAAGCTGGATACCGGAAGTGATGTCGGCCATATCCTGATCGGGCCGGGAGCACACTTTGCCTATATTACCAGCTACTTCGCCAACACGATCTCCCGCTATACGATCCAATCGGATGGGACCCTGTCCGGACCGGTGGGCGCCTCTCTCCCCACCGGCGCAGGTCCTTTTGCCATGACCATGGATCCGGCCAGCCAGTATATCTATGTCACAAATCTCGGCAGTCTCCGACCTCCGTATGCCCCGGTTCCCGGCACGGTTTCGGAATACCGTCTCAATGCCGATGGATCGCTCACCTCGATCGGCTCCGTCGCAGCAGGAACGGGGCCAGGCTTCCTGACGATTACCCCGAACGGTCGTTATGCCTACGTGGGCAACCTGCATGATACGACGCTCTCCGAGTATCGCATCAATGCGGATGGCACGCTTGCCCCTATCGGTACCCCCTCGGTGGGAAATGGACCGGTACAGGTTCTGATCGATGCAGCCGGCATCCATGCGTATGTGGCGGTGACAGGCGCCAATCAACTCGCCCCTGCAACCGGGTCCAACATGATCATGGAGTACTACATCAACGCGGACGGCAGCCTGACCCAGTTCGGCGCCATCGCCACCGGCATTGGTCCGGACTACCTGGCGCTTCATAGCCAGTAGCCGCTACCAGATGGTTCCTGCCCGAGTAGAATTTCCAAACCGCTTTGCACGGCTGTCCCTGTCGGCAAGTTGCTCTTGGACCGCATGCGATCTGCAAGCAGTGACGACACCCACTCAGAAGGGACGAAGGAGAGCACTATGAAACGGATTCGCTTACCGAAAGGACTATACGCTGGTGTCCTTTGCATCGGGATGGCGCTGGTCTTATCGGGCTGTACGGGGGGTGGGGGATCGCAATCGGTAGGGAAGAGCGCCTGGTCTTCGTATCGCAACGGGATACGTAACCTGGGGCGGGGCGCTGGCAAGGGCACGGTGGGTATTCAGAAGTGGATGATCCAGACGGGCGGCGCCATTTTTGGAACGGCGGCCATCGGCCCGGATGGAACGATCTACATCGGCTCAGGCGACGGCAAGCTCTACGCACTGGATCCGACTACCGCCGCCATAAAGTGGCAGTTCCAGGCTGGCCCGATGCTCGGTGCGGGGGCCACCATCGCCCCGGATGGAACGATCTACATCGGCTCCGCAGACGGCAAGCTCTACGCGCTGGATTCCAGCGGACACAAGAAATGGGACTTCCAGACCACCGGGATGATCTTCTCTAGCCCTGCCATCGGCCTGGATGGAACGGTGTACTTTGGCTCTTTCTATACCCAGTTTGTCGGCAATCCCCCACAGCCGGGCGGCACCTTTGATGGGCGTGTTCTGGCACTGGACCCGGCGACAGGAGCCAAAAAATGGGAGTTTCAGACCGGCGCAGGCGTGGGAGGTTCGGCGGCAATCGGGGCGAACGGCGCCGTTTATATCGGTTCCAGTGACCACAACCTCTATGCGCTCAATGGAGCGACCGGCGCCAAGATATGGCAGTTTGATACCGGTGGAACCATCGAGGGCGCTCCTGCTATCGCAGACGATGGCACGATCCTTATCAGCTCCAAGAGCCACAAAGTCTATGCGCTCGATGGAGCGACCGGCGTCAAGAAATGGGAATTTCAGACCGGCGCGGAAGTGGTCTCTTCTCCAACCATCGGGATCAACGGAACCGTGTTTGTCGGCTCCTGGGATCACAACATCTACGCCCTGGACTTCGCCACGGGCGCGAAAAAATGGGCCTTTACCACGGGTGACCTGGTAGATCCGTCCGGTATCGTGGCGACAGATGGGACCGTATACTTCACCAGCAACGACGGAAAAGTATACGCGCTGGATCCCATCTCCGGCGCAAAAAAGTGGCAGTTCAATGTGGGTCCGTTGATCTACACCTCCCTCTCCATGGGAGCGGATGGAACCCTGTATGTGGGCAACCTGACAGGAATGTTCTTCGCCATCCGCTAGAAAGTTACGCACTACCTGCCTCTTGAGACTTCTCAAGAGGCATCCTTATGGTATAATTACGGAGAGTACGCCGCAAAAACCCCCGAAAAGGCTACAATACACCCATTGGCCCGCCCCCGGCCAGGCACAGACGTGAGGAGTGTCTTACCACTTTAACCTCATGCTCACTATTAGGAGGGTTCCCGCTTGAAACTACTTGTTCGCCGTCCGGATGCGGTTTTGGCCGCAATCCTGTGCGCCCTGTTCGGCATGGGGCTTGCCCGGCCCGCCGCAGCGCAGCAGGCGTACCACAACATCGTCAATCAGCACTTCCGCACGGTAGGCAACGGGCCGCAGTCCGCCCTCATCGTGGATGTGAACGACCTCAACGATTCCCAGGCCGTCCATAAAGCGGTACATGACGCCTATGCCGCGTCGCTCCAGGCGCGCATGCCCGCCCTGCAGCGGGAATTGGCCGCGATGCGCCAGCGGGGCGTGATCAAACCGGGACGGCAGTTCGACCTGGTAGATACCGTCATTCTCCGCCACAACGGCAAACTGGCGCTGCCCCCTGCGCAGCGTACTCGCTCCGGAAACACCCTCACCTTCAATATACCCATCGGTTCCAATCCCGGCCAATGGGACGCGGGCACGGCGGCGCAACTGCAAGCGCTCATCACCAGCCTGCAGCACGAACTGAACACCGTCTATGGCCCTCCGGCCTGGACAGGAACGGTAGACGTGCTCAATCAGGATCCGGATCTGCACACGGTGAATGAGATCCTTGGCGCGCTGGGTTTCTTCGATACCACGACCAAGCACTACACGATCCAGTTCCCCTCCTTCACCGATTCTCAGACCCAGTTTCTGGCGATGGCGCAGATCATGGCGCAGGCCTACCATGGCCCGGACCTCATCGGCTACGATGCCTGGGAGAAGGGCATGGCCCGCGCCGTCGCCATTATCGCAGCCAAGGATCTTGAAAACACGGTCACCCCCCCCCTCGACCCCGCCAACGGCTTCTACTATACCGCCAATTACGATATGCTGAACCAGCCGCCGCTCGCCAACAGCACCTTCACCCCTCCCACCAAGGGTGGGGAGTCCGGTCCTACGGTCAACCCGACCCAGTTCGGCGGGATGCTGGTGCCCCGCCTGGAGATGTCGGGCACCGCATGGCTCAAGTGCTATATCGAGAACCCCAATTTCTTTATCACCTTCAATAACGCGCTCTATGCGGGCATCGCAGGCAATAGCAGCGTCGCCAACGATGTGAACGCCCTGCGCGGCTATGCCCGCAGCGCCGTGCCCAATGTGGAGGGGCAGCAGTTCGACGCCTGGTTCGAGCAGCAGTATGTACTGGACAGCAGCGTGACGATTGGGAACAAGCTCTACGCCTATACCACGCCGCTCTTCCCCGATGGGACGCAGCAGGACCCCAACGGCGGCGCGTCGGTCTACCTGATCTACTATCAGACGACCTCTTCGGGCGATGAACTCGACCTCAACGGCACCTCCCAGGCGGTCTATTGGGACTACACGTTCCAGAACCGCCTCGCTCTGCTCGGTTTCCAGACGGTCAGCATCACCAATGGGTTCGGCACCGTCGCGCCGTTCCTGACTGGGCTGGGCGGCACTCCTGCGGATCAGATGCGCGTCGCCATGGATTTCCCTGTCAACAAAGAGTACGTCCGCGTCTACTTCCCCGCCGGGGGGACCGGACAACCCAACTCACCGAACGACTTCTCCGGCGTGGTGATCGGGCAGGACAGCGGCAACCTGTCGGCGGCATTCACCAGCGGCGGTGCACTGCCCACAGTGAAGGCGACGGTGACGCAGGGCGAATTCGGCGCCAACAGCAACGGAGCGATCAAAGAGGGGTTCAGCGCCACGACCATCCAGCTCTCGCAGCCCGGTACGCAGACGATCACCTACAAGCGCAACGTCTATATCAAGCCCGGTTCGGTGGCCCCGCTCTTTCAGTTGGTTGCGCCCGGCCCGACCTCGACCTTAACGCACTCCTTCCTCTCCGGCCCGCAGATGATCTCGATCCCGCTCCAATTGCTCAGTTCCGACCTGGCCAGGGCCATCGGCGCGGACCCGACCCAGGCGCTGATTGCCCAGTACCGCCAGGACCTGAACACGGTGGACAACTACCTGCGCTATCCCTCCCTGCCGCGCTATCAGCCCGGTTACGGCCTCTGGACCGACTTTCCCGTCAACGCCCCCAATGTGATCCAACCGGCCTCGATCATCGGCATCTCGCAGGACAACCAGAAGGATATTACGGTGGCGCTGCAGTTCGGCTGGAACCAGATCGGCTCGCCCTACAACACCCCCCTGGATATTACCAGCGACCTGCAAGTCCAGTATCTGGGCGGTACGCCTCTATCACTTCCGGATGCGGCGTCGCAGGCGAACAATTTGGTCACAGCCGGCGTCATCGGCTGGGACCCGACGTCGGGGTACTTCGATCTCACCACCCTGCCCCCGACCGGCGCCAACTACCGCCAGAACAAAATGGAGGCATGGCAGGGGTACTGGATCCTCGTCAATGTCGCGGAGGGCGTCACCCTCACTTACTCGAACCCGAATAATCGCTCAGCGAGCAAAATCAGTTCGGCGAGCAAAATAAGCCGTGCGGCGGCCACTCCCACCACGGAGATTGGCGGATGGCGCATGCCGCTCC
>DATGIG010000127.1:0-7631 GCA_035295825.1 Chthonomonadaceae bacterium
GGGGGCGGCGGGGGCGGGGGATAGTTGGGGTCGGAGCGGGTATGCGGCTTTGCGGCGGCCTTGGAAGCGGTAGGCTGGCTGCTGACAGTCTGGCTTACCGTCGTCTGGGCGCCATCTACTTCCTGGGCTACCAGCCCGGCCAGACAGACAGCCGAGCCCCACTGGGCTTCGGTGTTGTTAGGGTCCTGCTGCGTCGCCTGTTGGAAGAGCGTGAGTGCGGATTGCAAAGATTGGGATGAGGTCGGCTGCGACCCGGAGGCCATGCTGTTGAGCGCGGCGCGACCGTTCGCCAGAGAGTTGCCGGATGGCGGCCCGGCAGTGCCGCCACCGCCGCCGCAACCCCAGAGGGTCAGCGCGGCTGCACCGACGAGCAAGAAACGGATCTGCTTCATGGAGCATTCCCTCCTTCGAAATGCGAAATCGGGGGGGATAAGACAAAGGGTTCCGGGCTGTCGGCCCTGCTGTGAAAGCGGGCTCCGGGGGAGGAGGCGCTTCGCAGGGCAGGATCGTTCACCGTCGGGGCGAAGGATCGGCAGAGCGGACAGGCCTGCTTACGACGACCAGTCGCCAGTATAGCATACTCTGCCCGCTTTTGCAATCGGTTCCCTCCGATATTATCGGTATTTTTGCCGGGGAATCCGGAATGTTCTTTCCTACAAGGTTGACGCTTATGGCTGGGCGGTGTTCGTGTTTGCGTTACACAGCAGTGAAGCCATGATTCGCTGGATGATCGTCAATCGAATGTTGTATCGCTTGGCTATAATTAGGGCTTCCTACACACTCTTATGCTACCTTGAATGACTGTAGAATGTCCTGCCATACAACCGTTTCATCCTCCGATTCAATTATATGGTAGCCTCTTGTCACTGAAATTCTCCCTTATAAGCGTCATCCATCATGAGCTTCCATTGCAGTGCGATTTTGGACGTTCTACGCATCGAAATTTGGTAAGCGGTTTTAGACTGGTCTCTTAACGCTTTATTGGGGGAAGTCGTAGGTAGTCGGGTCGCCGGAGGCAGGAACGGAAAACGGGATGATCGCCTCCGGATCGAGCACGAGACGCGCGGGCGGCGAGGCGACCTTGAGTTGAAAGTGGGTCTTTTCTCCCGTGACTTCCACCGAGGTGAGCATGAAATCGCCGTTCTGCAGGGAGAGCAGAATGGGCAGCTTCATGCGATAGGGCGGGTCGGATTGAATGATGTCTCCCTCGATGATAGTGCTGCCGCCCGCACGGCGCGTCTGTACACTCTCCAGGGCAGGGGACGGAACCCCGCTCCGTTCGACCCACTGCGCGAAGAACCAGCGCATATCCTTTCCGGTCGCTTGCTTGACGGCAGCCTCGAAATCGCTCCAATCGGCCGCTTCGCCCCGCTTGTGATCGGCGATAAACCGTTTCATGCTGCGCAGCATGGCCTCCTGCCCGATCTCCTCCTCCAGCACACGCAGTACCTCGTTCCCCTTCTCGTATCCGATGGCGACCTGATTGGATTCATTGGTATCGTAGGCTTCCGACAGAGGAGAGGCATTGTAGGCGCGCGCCCATATGCGGCGTGCGCCCAGCAGATCTTTCGCCTCCTGCACGCTCAAAAGATGGGGCTTCCAGGGCTGCTGCGTGCTACGCTCGACAAGCCCCTCCGAATAGTTGGCGAACCCCTCGTTCCACATCGAATGGGTATAGGTGCAGGGCACAATCCCGCCCCACCAGGTATGCGCCAGTTCATGCTCTATCGTGCCCGGCAGATTCTGTGGGCCATAGGTGGAGAAAGAGTAGGCTTCCAGTGCGCCGTTGAAAGGGCCTTTTGTCTCCACGATCCCATAACGGGTGTAGGGGAACGGGCCGAAGTGCTCCTCATAGTAGGCCAGGGCGTGCTCGGTGACGTCGAGGCACTGGGTGGCGAGCCTGCTATTGGGCGACATCAGATAGACGGTGAGCGTGCGGCCCTTGACCTGCCGAGAGGTGACCGTATAGCGGCCCATATCGAGGGTGAAGTAGCTAACCGGCAGCTCATTGCGATAAGTAACGGTCTGGGAGCCATCTGCGGCGCGGTCGGAGTGGAGGAGTTCACCCTGGGCAAGCGGCGTCCATCCCGGTGGCGCGGTTGCTGTAAAGGTCGCCGTGGCGGGCAGACGCGCAATATGCGGATACCAGTAGGAATCCAACACCGCCTCATCCGTATGGATAAAATCGCCGTCGCGATGGTTGAGGGACCCTTCGTAGCGCAACCCGAGAGTGAAGGCCGGGTCGGCAGGCGGAGTAAACGCCAGAACGCCGCCGACCTGCTTGAAGGAGATGTCGGGCTTCGCGTCGGCATCCTCCCGCTTCAGGGACTGCACCTGAAAGTCCTGCGATAGGCGCAGGAGGGCGAAGGCCGGCACGCCGCCTGCGGTACGCTCGATCCGAACCTGATCGCGAATGTTCGCCAGTTTCTGAGCCACATTCACGGTCACGCGAAGATTATGATCCCGGACGCGAAATCCCAGCGTCTCCGTTTCGGGGATCTCATCGCCCAGTTTCCAGCCCTGTTCTGTATGCGCCAGGCGATAGACATGGTCGCCTTCGCTCTGGCAGAGATGCCACGCGTGGAAGACGGCCAGGTAGGTCGGCTCCTTCTCAGCAAAAGGTCCGGACGGTACCGGTAGCGCGTCTCCTTCCCACTCCAGTGTAGAGCGCTTCGTCCAGGCGAAGGCGGTGGCGGCCTCCTCCGTACTCAGGGTGCGCAACGCCTCCAATCGGTGCTGATTGACAGCATGGGTCGCCTGCGCGATCAGGCTCTCGATCTCCACAGGAACGGCATTCTGAACCGGTCTGCTTCGCCCCGCGCCTCCAGCCAACGGTATAGAGTGAAGCGGCGTGATTAGCAAGGAGAGCAGCGCCGTGCAGGTAACAATCAAGGGAAGAGAGCGCTGTACCTGGGTTCGGCGCTCCGGAATAGTGTTCAACGTTTTGCTCCTATCATCATGAGATCCGTGGAAGGATTCCGCTTCGGAACCGGGGTTTCCTCTTGACATCAGGGCAGCAACCCTGTCAGAATCACTTTTGCTAGCAAAGTACTTTGTATTCGATCAACCACTACTAAAACGCTCCCAGAAAGGATCTCTCGCCATGCCCAACGCTGTGCCCGAACCGGAGAAGGGGATGCCTGTAACCTCTCTTGCGTATCTCTATGCACTCGCCGTGCTGCTGGATGTGGGGCTGATATGGTATCGAACCCTCCTCCATTTCACGCCGCCTCAACTCGTATTTCGGCTGTTCGAGACAGCATTGAAACTGGCGGTGATGCTTCTGGTGTTATCCAGCAGACGCTGGGCATGCTATGTTCAACTGATACTCTCCGGCCTGGCGCTTGTTTCCGGGGCGCTGTTGCCGTTCCAATCCAACCATCGAGCCGCCAATGATCCCTTGCTATGGGTGAGCCTTGCCGCACAGATCCTGGCCGGGGGATACTGCGTCTATCGGCTTACGGCGGGTTCTCGCCCATAATTGGAGGGACAGTTCCCGTACCCGGAAGCGGCAGGGGCGGTAAGGTATAATAGGAAGTAGGAGGTACAAAACCATGACATCGCCGTCTCTGGAATCCTGGCCGCGCTGCCCCGCAGCCGCAGCCTTCTTTATACGCCAACTGAGCGCCTTTAGCGCCGCCAATCCGCCAATCGAAGCGATGGCGACGCGCTTTCTCAACGGCGCAGGCGTGAAATTAACGAACCTGGTGGACCACTGGGCGCTGCCCGCCTCCGCCGAACTCGCTGCCGAGTTGACCGGCTATGGACTGGTTGAGACCCCGACCGCCGATGGCGATTGCGCCTGGGAGCATCCCGGCGCACGCCTGCCCCGCGTCCGGTTGGAACCCGGCCTGAATGCGCCGCGCCTGGCGCTGGCAGTGGATTCCCTTGCCGACCTCGCGGAGGCCAATCAACTTCCGACGAACGGACAGCATGGCGACCCGGATTCCGGCTATGAGGAGGCGCGTTACCCCATGCCGAACGGGGAACTGGCGGCGGTTGTGCGTCAGGGCTATCGCGGTTTCAAACCGGGGGAGTTCAGCGCCTCCTCGGCCAGGGCTTTAACCCATATACGCACCGCCCTGCGCCAACGTGACCGAAGCGGTGAAGATGTCTCCGTGCTCCGTAAGACACAGCAGTTGGTCGAAAGTATCATTGGGGAGATCGGGCTGGATCGAGCCACAGACGAGTTCTTCGCCGCCGAGCGGGACTACTACCTGCCCCGCAACCGCGCGGCGCAGTGGCAGTATGCCCAACAGCAGGCGCTCGGCTTCGGTTGGGCGAATCACGACCACCACACCTACCGCAGCGCCCGCTCCACATTCCGCGCACTGATGCAGCTCTGGCATACCCTGGGCTTCCTCTCCCGCGAGCGGTTCTATGCGGGGGCCGAAGCGGGATGGGGGGCGCAGGTGCTGGAGCACCCTGTCAGCAGGATCGTCATCTTCTCCGATCTGGACATCGCCCCGGAGGAGCTGAACATCGATTTCGCCAACACCGACCTTGCTCCGCGCGACGAGCTGGGGACCATCGGCCTCTGGTGCGCCTTGCATGGCGACAGCATCGGCATGGCGGGAATGCACCATATCGAGTGCGAATTCGATTTCGAGCGAGCGAAATCGAATTTCGAGGCGGCGGGGTTCGGGGTCATGCCGCCCTTTACCGACCTCCAAATGCTCAAACAGGCGTTCACGCAGGCCGAAATGTGGCCGGTAGCGCCGGAGCGCGCTGCGGCCCTCGTCGCCCGCAACGCCATTACGCCCGAACAGGCAGAACGCTTCATAACACAGGGCGCTGCCGGCAGCCATCTGGAGATCCTGCAGCGCTGGGAGGGCTTCAAGGGGTTCAACAAGACCGGGGTCAGCGCCATCATCCGCGATACCGACGCCCGAAATTAAACCACCCCGGTGAATGAAGGATGTGCAGATGGATGTTGCAAACGATCTGGAAAATATGAGCCGACTGCTGTTGGAGGATGTCTGCACGGACCTGATGCGCTTCCTGCATTCGCGAGGCGACGCGACCCAGTTCGGGGCCGTGCGCATCGATCGCGAGTGGGCGCTGGGGCCGACGGGCAACTACGCCGATATCCGGGTCGAACCCTGCAATGCACCTCCCTACTTTGTGGAGGTGAAGCACGGCTATTCGGCGCAGGCCATTCTCAATCTAATCAAACGCAAGTATGGCAACCCTTATGGTCTGACAGATGAGGACCGTGTGGTGCTGGTGGTGCAGCCCTCCGAGCATAGCGATTGGCCTTCGTTGGAGACATCCCTGCGGAACGCCCTGGACCCCACGCTGGCGCTGGAAGTCTGGGACGAAGAGAGGCTCCATCATGAGATGGCGGAGTGTTTCGGCCAAGGGATCCCGACCTTTACCTGCCACGACTATATCGGCATCCGGGAGTGCATCGACCAGGGCAAGGAGCGACTGGCGTTCGGGACGAAACCGGCGGTGCGGTACAGCGAGAGCATCTTGCGCCAGAACCTGCTCTGGCACTTCGGAACCTGGAGGCTGAGGGAGCTGCGGCACATGCGGGGCAATCCGCTGCCGACGGAGTTGGTCCCGCCGGGACTGTACGAGAATGTGGTAGTGGTGATGGCCGACCTGTGCGGCTTCTCCGCTTTTATGCACGACACCTACGAGGATGCGGTGGTGCGGCAGATCCTGACCAGCTTCTATGCCAAGTCACGGTATCAGGTCATCAATGGCGGCGGGATGCTGGTCCAGTTTGTGGGCGATTCGGTCGTCGCGCTCTTCGGTATTCCCGATCAGCGGCCCGGCTATGTGGAGGAGGCTATGCGGACGGCGCTGCGGTTGCTGGATATCGGGGCCTCGGTCTCGCACAACTGGCAGCGGCGGATCGACCATGTGCAGCCCCATCGGGGAGCGCACATCGGGATCGCGATGGGGCGCGTCCATGTCGTCACCATGCGCCCGTTGGACCATGCGCGCCTGGCGACTATCGGCGATTCCCTGGACATCAGCGCCCGCCTGTTGAAGCTGGCGGGGCCGGGCGAGATCGTGGTGAGCAATGTAATGCGCTACGCCCTGCAGGGGGCGGATTACGATTTTTCGGCGATGGAGCCGACGGAGGTGCGCAGTCTGGGACTGCTGCAGCCCTGGCGATTGGCCAGGGCTGCGCGCGAAGAGCATGGTACGGTAGGCGAGTGAGGTCAGTTGTCCTGCACCACCTTGACGTCGAACGGTTCGTTGGCCACGCCGCCGGTCGTACCGATGACAAACAGCGTGTAGGAGTGGCCTGCCGATAGGGTCAGGCTCGACAGCGCCGTCGCCGTGGCATTCGGCAGGGCGAGCAGGCTGTTGTTGGCATGGCTATGCAGGGTCAGGTTATAGATGGCGGCGGGAAGGACGGCATAGCCAGTCGCGCCGCCGTAGGCGATATTGGTAAGGCCGTTGAGCGGTTGCCCCGCATTGTAGAGGTCGATGGTCTGATAGGTTGCGTTAGAGATCGGGGCGACATGGACGACGCGGAGGCCCGCATTGCTGCCCAGTTGCGCGGCGGTGGGTGGGTTGTCGGTGAACTGGAGCAGCGCCGGGCCGACGCCGCTGCCGGACGACTGAGAGCAGTCTCCGGTCGCTACCAGCGAATAGGTGCTATTGGGCTGGAGATCGTAGGCGTTCTGGGCGACTACCGCGCCGTTCTGCACGGCGAAGTCATTGACCCCATTCCCGGAGGGGACCGTGGTATAGCTGGTGGTCTGTCCATAAACGACCCCTGTCGCGATATTGATGGACGCGGTGCGCTGGGCGAAGTTGAGCGTGTTGTAGTTGGCGCAGACCAGCGTGTTGATCGAGCGCAACTGGCTGGTGGTATTGGCGCCCGGACCGAGGCTGGAGTTACCGCCGCAGCCGGAGAGCAGGGCGATCACAATCCCCCCCAGCCCCAGGACGACGCCTGTCGTGGCTTTACGTAGAGACATACAAACAAACCTCCTTCCCGGGAGGACGGATGGCAAACAAGGGCGGATGCACCCGCGTCTCCGTCGGTTGTGTTAACCTGTGTTGTAATGGATGGGTCCTGCCCGATGGGAATCGGGACCGACGCGCGCCGGGGGCCAACCGCTGCGTCACCGCTACATAGGACGGTCGGATCGCCGGAAGGTTTCCGAATTTTATCCGGGCGGTTCAGAGGAGTTCGCAAGATGCATGAAGGCAAGACCAACTATATCGCCGGAGAGTGGCAGGCGGCGCGGACGGGGGAGACATTCGAGTCGGTGAACCCCGCCTATATCGAGGAAGTGCTGGGCGTATATGCCCGGTCCCGGCGGGAGGATGTGGAGGCGGCGGTCGCAGCGGCGGCAAAGGCGTTCCCCTCCTGGCGACACACGCCGGCCCCGAAGCGCGGCGCGATCCTCTTCCGCATGGGCCAACTGCTGGAGCGCGATAAGGAGCACCTGGCGCGGCAGATGGTCGCGGAGATGGGCAAGGTGCTGGTGGAGGCGCGGGGCGACGTGCAGGAGGCTATCGACATGGCCTACTACATTGCCGCCTTTGGACGCCTGCCCAACGGCAGCACGGTCCCCTCGGAGCGGGAGGATATCTACTGTATGGCGCAGCGGGTCCCGGTCGGGGTGGTCGGCCTCATCACGCCCTGGAACTTCCCCATC
>DATGIG010000128.1:0-8042 GCA_035295825.1 Chthonomonadaceae bacterium
GTGAACGTAAACACCGAACCCCGATTGTATTCGCTGTCCACGGTCACCTGGCCGCTATGCGCCTCCACAATGTGCTTCACAATGGATAGCCCCAACCCGGTGCCGCCGGACTGGCGGGAGCGGTGCTTGTCCACACGGTAGAAACGCTCGAAGATACGCGGTACGTCCTGGCTCTGGATTCCGATCCCCGTATCCGAGACATGAACGGCCAGAATATCCTCGTCTTTCTCCGCAGTCACCAGAATGCGCCCGCCGGGGGGCGTGTATTTGAGCGCATTATCCACGAGATTGACCAGCACCTGTTCGATCTGATCGTGGTTGGCGATGACCTGAAGCGCGGGCGGCACTTCCGCACAGAGGGTGAGCAGCCCTTTCTCCGCCTGGGGCTGAAATCGGCTGACGACTTCCGTGAGCATCAGAGACAGGTTGAACGGCTCTTTCTCCGGTTGGCGCGATTCCGCCTGCGAGAGAATAAGCAGGTCTTCCGAAATACGTGTCAGGCGCTGCGCTTCCGCATTGATGGTGCCGAGGAAGTGATCGGAGACCGAATCGTCCTCCAGAGCGCCATCCTGGAGCGTCTCCGCCATGGCGCGAATGGTAGCGAGCGGGGTGCGTAGCTCGTGAGAGACATTGGCGACGAAATCACGCCGAACCGTCTCCAGCCGCCGCAACTCCGTCACATCCTGGGCAATCACGACGAACCGGTACTTCTCTGCCGTGCCGTTCCCGATGGGCAGTGCCGTGACGCTGAGCGTCTGGCCGTTCAGGCCCGAGGTCCGGACTTCGCGGTGCTGGGCGACATTCTTCTCCCGCGCCGTCTTTACCAGCGAGTTCAGTTCGCTGGAGAGGGTCGCTTCCAGCAGCGACTTTCCCACCAGGGATTGCGCGGAAGTGCCCAGCAGGTGGCCGGCGACCCGGTTCGCCCGCTCGATATGGTCCGAGGAGTTCAGGATCAGGACGCCCGCCCCACAGCCGACCAGCAGGGCATCATACTCCTGTTGCAGCGTCTGTAGCCGGCCCTCCGCTTGCTGGCGTTCCGAGGCGGCTTCCAACGCTCTGTGCTGCGTCTCCTCCAGCGCCCGCACCTGCGCGCGCTGTTGCACCATCCGAATCAGATAGCCTGCGGCAGCGCCACTGCCCAGACACACCGCCCAGTATAGCCAGTTCATACCTTATTGCTCACTCCGCATTACTCACTCCGAAACTTGTATCCGACGCCGCGCACGGTCAAGAGCCGTTCCGGGTGCGAGGCGTTCTCCTCGATCTTCTCCCGCAGCCAGCGGATGTGGACATCCACCGTGCGATCTTCGACGTAGGCGTCTGCGCCCCAGACCCGATCCAGCAACGCCTGGCGCGTAAAGACCTGTCCGGGGTGGGTGGCGAGGAAGCGCAGCAATTCGAACTCCTTGGGCGAAAATTCCACGCGATTGCCATCCACGCGAACCTCATACCGCTGGGGGTCGATTACCAGATTGCCCGCCTGCACAACCTCCGCGGGGGCCGGTTCGATCGCGGTCGTGCGCCGTAAAACCGCTTTGACGCGCGCCATCAATTCCCGGGTGCTGAAGGGCTTGGTGATGTAGTCGTCCGCTCCCAGTTCCAATCCGACAATGCGGTCCGTCTCTTCGGCGCGGGCGGTCAGCATGATGATCGGGATGTCGCTCTGCCGGCGCAACGTCCGGCAGACATCGAAGCCGCTGGCGGAGGGCAGCATCACATCCAGAATGATCAGGTCGGGTTTCTCCGAACGCGCAATATCGAGGCACTGCTCCGCGTCGTTGGCCGTGCGGGTCTGGTAGCCCTCTTTGCGGAGATTATAGGCGATGACCTCGACTATCGGCATCTCATCGTCTACGACTAAGATTTTCATAGCATGAGATTCCTTTCTGCGAACCTGGACCACAGCACTTGAGGTATCAACCGAACCTTCCCCGGATGTAGTCGTCCGTGCGCTGATCTCGCGGCTGGGCAAACATCTGTGCGGACTGACCTGCTTCAATCATCTCTCCTTTCAAGAAAAAGGCCGTCATATCGGCGATCCGCGCTGCCTGCTGCAGGTTGTGGGTGACGATGACGAGGGTGTACTGCGTCACCAATTCGCGCATCAACTCTTCGATCCGATAGGTGGAGTTGGGATCGAGCGCAGAGCAGGGCTCATCCAGCAGAATGACCTCCGGCTCGACAGCCAGTGTGCGGGCAATACAGAGGCGCTGCTGCTGGCCGCCGGAGAGATCAAAGGCCGATTTGCGCAATTGATCCTTGACTTCCTCCCACAGCGCTCCCTGCTTCAGGCTGCGCTCCACCAGATCATCCAGGCGCTTCCGATCCTTCTCTCCGTGGAGTTTCGGGCCATAGGCGATGTTGTCGTAGATGGACATCGGGAAGGGATTGGGGCGCTGGAATACCATGCCGATGCGCTTCCGCAGGGCGACGACATCCACATTGCGGGCGTAGAGATCGTGCCCATCCAGCGTGACCAGGCCCTCCAGGCGTGTATTCGGTATCAGGTCGTTCATGCGATTGATACAGCGCAGGAACGTGGACTTGCCACAGCCGGACGGGCCGATGAGCGCGGTTACCTGATTGGAACCGATGTCCAGCGTAATATCCTTGAGGGCATGAAACTTGTCATAGTAGAAATCGACGTTCTTTGCCGCAATGCGCACCGGTTTCGGCGGCCTGCCCTCTTTATCGGGCGAGACGCTGGAGCTAGGTCTGGGAGATTCGTTCATTAGTCTCTCTACGGATTTGGGTTCGGCTGGAACGCCGGGTTTTATCGTACTCATCTGTTTTGAGATTACCTTACTTAGGCGGTCATGCGCATCTTCTCACGGGTAAAGAAGCGTGCCAGCAGACTGAACACCAGCACCAGCATCACCAGGACCAGAGCGACCCCCCAGGATTGGCTTGCGGCCAATTCCGTGGGGTTGTCGCGCAATACATAGATCTGTACAGGCAGCGAAGACATCCGCTCGGCCAGGTTGGTGACCCACAGGCTGCTGTTGCAGCCGACCATCAGGAGCGGTGCCGTCTCTCCGGCGATGCGTGCGACGGCCAGCAGAGCCCCCGTAATAATGCCGGCGCGCGCTGCGGGGAGGATCACCTTCCAGGTCGTCCAGGCCCGCGTCGCCCCCAGCGCCAGCGAGCCTTCGCGCAGTGACATCGGCACCAGGCGCACCAACTCCTCTGTCGTTCGCATCACCGTCGGGATCATCATCACCCCCAGCGCAAAGGAGCCGGCATAGCCGAAATTGCCTTTGGTAGGCACGATGATCAGGATGTAGGCGAAGATGCCGATGACGATGGAGGGGACGCCATTGAGCAGATCGGTGCAGAAGCGGATAAAGCCTCCGAAGCGACTGTCGCCGAATTCGGAGAGGAACAGGCCCCCCATGACCCCCAGTGGTATCCCCAGGACCGAAGCGGCGAGCACCAGCAAGCCGGTCCCGACCATGGCATGGAGCATTCCGCCCAGTTGCGGATCGGTGGGGTTCGGCGGAAGGAAAAATTGGGGATGGATCGCCGAGATCCCGTCCTTGGCTACAAACAGGAGCAGCACGATCAGCGCGCCGGAGGCGATCAAAGTACAGAGGCCGCAGAGGCTGAGGGCAGACGCATTGCACAACTTGCGCCAGGGCCTGTGCAGACGCGTTCCCTTGACCTGCTGATTGAAGATCGCCAGGCCAATCAGCGCCAGGCTGAGCAGCGTTGCAACGCTGAATAGCCCGCCCAGGATCCCCTTCGCGTGGATATCCTGCACGATCTGACCCAGCAGCAGACGAGCCAGGAGCAGGAGGAAACCGTAGCGCAGCGTCAGGCCGACCACGGACTTGGCGCGCGCGGTAAATTCACTCTCCGTCTTACCGCCCATCTGGGTCGCCATCAGCCAGACCAATCCGCGCGCCAGCCCGTTGACGACGATGGTGACGGCGAACAGCACCAGGGCGATCTCCGTCAGGGCGGAGGCGTGCAGAGGAGGATCGGTCGGGTGCAGCGGCGGGTTCGGGTTCGGGTACTGATCCGCCAGGAGCGAGGCCATGGTGTAGCCGGGACGCATCAGGGAGAAGGTGGCGGGATCGCCCGCGACCGGAAAGTTCGGTGCGCTCCCAATGACGATGGTGACGGCCATCGTCTCGCCGAGCGCGCGGCCCAACCCCAGCATCACGGCTCCGATGATTCCGCTGCTGCCGTAGCGCAGGACGGTCTTGCTGATGGTCTCCCAGCGGGTCGCCCCGAGGCCATAGGCCGCTTCACGCTGGGAGCTGGGGACGGTCCGCAAGACATCCCGGGAGATGGCGGTCACAAAGGGCAGCACCATCAGCGCCAGCACGCTGCCCGCTACCAGATAGTCCTGCCCGGAGAAGCTCTCGGGCGGCATGGCGAAGAAGGGGACCTGCCCAAAACCGGTGTTCAGCCAGGGCTCCAGGTGCTGCCCGAAGAGCGGGACCAGATACTTCAGCGCCCAGAAGCCATACACGATACTGGGCACGGCGGCGAGCAGTTCCACCAGAAAGGAGAGCGGCGTGCTGAGCCACCGTGGCGCCACCTCCGAGAGAAAAATGGCGGCGCCCAATCCTAAGGGGACCGCCAGGACCAGCGCGATGACCGAGGTAATGAGCGTGCCGTAGATAAAGGGCAGCGCCCCGAAGAGGTTGCCGTGGGGCTTATCTTCATCCGGAGGGATCGGGTCCCATTTCGTGGTGGTGAGGAACTGAAGCCCATTGTGGTGGATGTTGTCGCGGGAGATCCAGTAGAGGGCGAACGCGATGCCCACAATGAGCAGTACCGTCGTCAGGGCGAAGAAGCGGGTAGCGTTGGTAAAGAGCCAGTCGGTGACCTGCGCCTTGCCAAAACCGCCGCTTCGCACGATGGGAGGCGTGGAGGGAGGAGGAGCGTCGTCGGTCCGGGTCTGTTTTTCAAGGAAGTGTTCTGACATGACGATACGCTCTCGCCCCCCGGATCAGCGAAGCTGTTTCAGAGTGGCCTGATTGATCTTGACCAACCCGGAAGGCAGCGGCGCATAGTAGAGTGTCTTCGCCTCGGCCTGTGGTCCGGCTTGCATGGCCCAACTCCAGAGCTTCGCGACGGCTGCGCCCTTGGGGCTGTTCTTGTAAACCAGGATATAGGTGACGCTGCAGATGGGGTAGCTGTTGGCCCCGGGGGCATCTACCGTCGGGGTCTTGATGTCCTTGTTGAGTTCCGCGGCGTACTGGCTGATGGCGGCGGCGGTGCTATCCGCACTCGGCGCGATAAACTTTCCTGCTTTGTTCTTGACGGAAGCATAGGGAAGTTTGTGCTCGATGGCATAGTTCAGCTCGACATAGCCGATGCCGCCCATGGTGCGCTGTACATCGGCGGCGACGCCATCGCTGCCCTTTCCACCGAAGCCGCCGGCGGGCCACTCCACCGATTTGCCCGCGCCTACCTGGGTGGCCCAGGCGGGGCTGACCTTCTTCAGATAGTGGGTGAAGATATAGGTGGTTCCCGATCCATCCGTGCGATGCACCGGATGAATGACGGTAGCGGGCAGGTTCACGCCGGGGTTGGAGGCTTGGATTGCGGGATCGTTCCAGGTCTTGATGCGCCCCATGAAGATGCCGGCAACAGCATCCCCCGTCAGCTTCAGGCCATTGATACCCGGCAGGTTGTAGGCCAGCGCGACGGCGCCGCCGACGGTCGGAATATGGACGACCGGGCCGGGGAGGGCGGCCTCCTCCGATGCCGAGAGCGGGGAATCGCTGGCGGCGAAGTCCACCGTCTGAGTCTTGAGGGAGTTGTAGCCCTGGCCGGAACCGACGGCCTGATAGTTGATCGTCGTGCCGGTGGCCTTGGCGTAATCGGCAAACCACTTAGAATAGATAGGTGCGGGGAAGGTAGCGCCCGCTCCCTGCAGCGCCTGGGCGTTTGCGGGGCGATAAAGCGCGAGGGCAGTCAGCAACGTCGCGACCACAACCCCGCCTTTCACGAAATTACGAATGGACATAGTAGCCTTCTCTCCTTCTCAGGGGCTGATAAATTCTGTTCTTAGGGGTTGGTAAATTCTGTGTACCATGGTACATTTCGGACAGGGCACACTTGATCACAGCGCACTGTCCCCCAATATTCTGATGGCCTATTGTTAAGGAAATGTTAAGAAAACATTAAATTTATGTTAAGACCGGGTTCAGGATACCTCCATTCTCATAAACATTTCAACTTTTCTTGAAATATCTCTTGACACAAGGACATCCTCTGTAGTATCATCATTTCAATATTTCGCGAAATGAGACACAACAAATGGACCAGGAAGCCAATGCGCAAGTAGACGTACTTGCCATGTTCAAAGCGCTGGGAGATCCGACGCGGCTGCGCATTTTCGAGTTTCTGTGCGCTTGCTGTTGCCCGGTCGCGCTGGAGGAGAGCGGCGCCGTTCGTCCGATTACCGGGCCGACGGTCGGAGAGGTCTGCTGCCACGTGACGGGCGCGGAGCAGATCAACTCGACAATCTCACATCATCTCAAGGAGCTTCGTCTTGCCGGTCTCATCACGGTTGAGCGCCGAGGCAAGAACATGATCTGCGGCGTAAACCGTGAGGCAGTGGCCGCGCTTGCTGTATATCTGGGCCACGTAGTCTCGAACCAGGGCGAAAGCGGCACTTGCTGCTGACGCATAAGGAGAATGACCATGGCGGAAACCATCAAAATGACGGATCGCGCCGATGTACGCGAAGTGGTGCGGGAGAAGTACGGTGCGGCGGCGCTTACCGTACTGGAAGGAAGAGGCGCTGCCTGTTGCGGAGGCAACTCCGGCGGCGGGGAGAGCTGCTGCGGAGGCGACTCCATTACGGGCGGACTCTACAGTGATGTGGAAGCATCCGAGATACCCGAAGCTGCCCTGCTGGCCTCGCTTGGCTGCGGGAACCCTACGGCGCTGGCGGCGCTCAATCCGGGCGAGGTGGTGCTCGATCTCGGCTCCGGCGGCGGCATCGACGTGCTGCTCTCCGCAAAGCGGGTCGGCCCGACCGGGTTCGCCTATGGGCTGGATATGACCGATGAGATGCTGGCCTTAGCTGAGAAGAACAGAGCGGAAGCCGGCGCTGCCAATGTGCAGTTCCTGAAAGGGCATATCGAAGAGATCCCGCTTCCTGACAACTCAATAGATGTCCTCATCTCCAACTGTGTCATCAACCTGTCTGCCGATAAAGACGCCGTTCTGCGGGAAGCTTACCGCGTCTTGAAACCTGGCGGCCGTTTCGCGGTCTCGGATGTGGTGGTTGATGGTGAACTGCCCGCTGCCATACTCGCCGATATGGAGGCGTATGTCGGCTGTGTGGCAGGGGCGCTCGAAAGGAGCGACTACCTGGCGCGGCTCTCCCGCGCCGGATTTGTAGACGCTACTATCGAACCTACCCGTCGCTATACCTTCGGGGATCTGGAAGCGACAACGTGCTGCTCGCCCGATGTCGCCGCGCTCCCCGCCGAGGAGAAGGCGGCGCTCGACGGCCGCGTGATGGGAGCCTTTATTCGCGCTACAAAGCCCGCGTAGTGTTGTGGGCCGGGCTGCTGCCACCCGAAAGGATCGTCATGAAGAACGGCATGATGCGCCGCTACATCGCTGAATATGTCGGAACCTTCGGCATCGTGTTCGCGCCCATTGCTCTCTCCGCAACGGGCAAATTCTCCGGCGGAGATAGCAGCCTTATGGCGGCGGCCTGGGTCTCCGGCCTGGTTGTCCTCGCCATGATCTATGCGCTGGGGCACATCTCAGCGGCTCACTTTAACCCGGCGGTCACATTGGGCTTTGCTGTCGCCCGTCGCTTCCCCTGGAAATATGTCATCCCCTACTGGATCGCGGAATTCCTGGGGGGGATTACGGCGGCAGCTCTCGTCGCGCTGCTTTTCGGAAGTGGGCATGGAGTGCATATTCCCGCCGCAGGGCCGCTCCTCCGCGCGGTCAGTGTAGAGGCGGCTCTTACTTTCTTCCTCATGCTGGTTATTATCGCGGTTGCAACGGACAAGCGGGCAAACGGAGCGGTTCCGGGGCTGGCTATCGGCTTAACCGTT
>DATGIG010000129.1:0-3228 GCA_035295825.1 Chthonomonadaceae bacterium
GCCGCCATTCATCCAGAGCAGGATACAGGCTTTCGCCTTGGTGCCGGGCGCGGGAGCCGCCAGCGCCTGTCCCGGTTTGAGATTGAGCCAACCGGCCAGCATCAGGCTGAGCATACCGCCCAGGCCCACCTTGATAAAGTCGCGCCGTCCGATAGCGGTCGCGAACGAATCCACCGGTCCGGGGCAGCACCCGCCGTTCTCCTCGCGCAGGCGCTCCTCCTCCTGGTCCTCCAGGAACTCCAACTCAACCGGATCGCTTATGTTCATAGGTTTCATTATAGGTTATTCCTCTCTTCGCCAGGCCGTAAACGACCTGTCTGGGGGGCGGCGTAGCCGCCAACCGGTCTGCGACCGGGAATGCATTGTCCGCCCGCAGGGCGGTTGGCCGTAGGCCCCAGAGACGGGTCGTTCACGGCTCGGTAAAAAATGGACGGTTGTTTTTGTTAATGGTTAAACAGGAACTCGCTGGAGTTCAGGAGCGCCCAGAAGAGATCTTCGTAGGCCTGCTCTTTCCCCGACTTCGCCACGCCGGCCAGGCGTCCATTGGCGCGGGCCAGGGGGTCGAACCCGGTGTTGCGGTTCTTCTTGCCGGCTTGCTGCTTCATCTGCTTGTTGTCGGCGCGGGCGTTCGCCCGGTTGGGCGGCGCTTGTGGCGCGTTCTCCTCCGTTACCAGCTCGCGCGGCGCGTTGACGAAGGCGGTCCAGCGCTGCAGTTCCGAAGCGGTCGGCTTACGCGAGAGCGTGCGCAGATAGAGTGCCTCGATCTTCTGGGAGTCACTGTCGGGCATCGCCAGGGTATCCGCCAGCGCCGTGCCGGGGATCGGCGTCACGGAGCGGTTGACCAGCGGGCCGTTGAGCAGCAGGAGCGCCTGCGGAATGGTGCCCTCGAAATCCTTCTGCTCGAACTCTTCGTCCACATCGAACAGGAACTCGAACTGCCGGTTGAGCTGCATTTTCACGGCATCGATATTGCCGCCCGCGACCCGCTCCAGAAGCGGATGGATATTGGTCGCCAGCACCAGCGAATCCACCAGTTGCTCCGGTCGCATCGGCTTCAGGCGGAACTTCGCCCAGAGCTTGTTGTCGGAATCGGCCCGGGCCGCCCCCATGGAGGAGACCTGATACACCTGGGTGGCGCAGATGGTGCGAATAAGGTGCTTCAGATCGTAGCCGCTGGCCTTGAAGTCCTCCGAAAGCGCCTGCAGGAGTTCGGGCATGACGGCGGGGTTGGAGGGCCGAAAGTCGTCAATGGGTTCGACAAACCCGCGCCCCATAAAGTGCGCCCATATCCGGTTGACAATCGCCTCTGCGAACCAGGGGTTCTGGTCGCCGACCATCCACTCCGCCAGTGCCTGGCGGCGGTTGGGCGCGTTCGAGAAATCCGTGCCATCGAGGGCCATGGGGACCGAGGAGACATAGTCGGCGGTATTGCCCGCCTTCTTCCCACGGGGCACAAACGGGCGATTGATATCCACCAGCATCGTCCGATAGTCCTTATTGCCCTTGGCGTTCTTCGGGTCTATCAACTGCGGGCGGGTATTCACAAAGTTCGCGGTGAAGCTGCGGAAGTCGGACTGCTTCCACTTCTCGGTCTTGTGGTCGTGGCACTGCGCGCACTGGATCTGGACCCCCAGGAAGACCTTGGAGGCGTTGCCGGAGAGATCCTCCGGCTTGCCCGTATAGCGCAGGATCCAGTTGGTCGCGCCGTTGACTTTTGCGGCGTCTTCCGGATGGTCATTGTCATCCGCAGCCATCCGCCCCATCATTTTGGCGTTGGGATTGCCCCCCGTGCTGTTCTGACCGGTAGCCGTGATCAGGTCATAGACGAATCGGTTCCAGGGCGTGTTGTTGTCGAACTGGGCGTGCAGCCACTGCCGGAAGGCAAAGCGATCCACATTGCGGGCGTTACCCGCCGCGCCCACCATCAGCACGCGGTCCCAATAGGTCGTCCACTGATCGGCATACCTGGGACTGTCGAGCAGGGCATCCACCGCCTTCTGGCGCTTATCCGGGGATTTGTCCGCCATAAAGTCTTCGACCGCCTGCGGGGGCGGTATCGTACCGGTGATGTCGAGATAGATACGGCGCAGATAGCCGGCGTCGTCCACCCTGGCGGCGGGGGTGACATCCTCTTTCTGCCATTCGGCGCGTATCATACGGTCTATGGCTGTCGGGGCGAGCGAGGGCCTGGAATCCGCCTGCGCTACGCTCCCTGCGACACATGCGGCAAGAGCCAGGATCGTGCCTGCCGCCAGTCTCCATGTCATGTTGTGATCCCCCTCTGATAGTATTGTGGGAAGTATCGGGTTACAGTTGTTGAAATCCTTGACGTAAAGATGCATCCAGAGTTCACTTCCGTGTTCGTTTGCTGTGACGCCTTGACAGCTCCCAACGAAATAGAGCAGGAGAGCCTACTCCTTTGTGGCATCGTCCGTGGCGGAAGGGGTTATCGGAGGTTCGCTCTCGGAGGGAACCAGCTCGCCGCTCCAGAACTTTTCGACGCGGGGCCACTTGCTGGCGCGGGAGGCCTGGGGCAGATAGCGGACAAACTCCGGCCCATAATCTTTGTTGATGAGGCGGGAGTCGAGGATGCAGACGATGCCTCTGTCGGAGCGGGTGCGGATCAGCCTGCCGAAGCCCTGCTTGAGCCGGATCTGGGCCTGGGGAATGGAGTAGTCGCGAAACCAGTTGCCGCCCGCCTCCTCGATGGCCTTTGTCCGCGCCTTGGTGATGGGCGAATCGGGGACGGCGAAGGGGAGCTTATCGATGAGAACGCAGGAGAGCGCCTCGCCCTGGATGTCCACGCCCTCCCAGAAGGTCTGCGCCCCGAAGAGGCAGCCGTTGCCGCTGGCCTTGAACGCCTCGACCAGCTTGCCCGGTGGGAGGTCACCCTGCTTGAAGAGGGGAAACGGGAGCTTGCCGTTCAGGCGCTCGTAGACGGCGTTCAGGACCGCCCGCGAGGTAAAGAGCAGGAAGGCCCGCCCCTCCGTCAGGGCCAGCACCTTTTCGATCTCGACCACCATGCGATCCACATACGCCTCGGTAAAGCGGGCGGGCGGCGCGGGCAACGCGCCGGGCACATAGAGCATAGCCTGGCGCTTGAAATCGAACGGGCTGCCGACCAGGCACTCGACCGCCTCCTCCGGCACGCCCAGGCGCGACCGCTGGTAGCTGAAGCCACCCGAATTCGCCAACGTTGCGGAGATGAGAGACACGGAGCCTTTGCGG
>DATGIG010000130.1:0-2643 GCA_035295825.1 Chthonomonadaceae bacterium
ACCTACATTGCTGGGATCAACGGCGTCACTGCCAGCGGCGCAGTTCCCGTCTACATCAACGCCAACGGCCAACTCGGTACCGTCACCTCCTCCCAACGCTTCAAATACGACATTCAGGACATGGGCATCAGGAGTGACAAACTCATGAACTTACGCCCCGTACTCTTCCGCTATAAAGAGGCGGCAGAAGACGGAACCCATCCCCTCCAGTATGGCCTGATCGCCGAAGAGGTGGCAAAGGTCTATCCTGACCTGGTCCAGTACGACAAGCAGGGCAAACCCTTCACCGTCTATTACCACCTGCTCACTCCCATGCTCCTCAACGAACTGCAGAAAGAGCATCGGCAGAATCAGGCTCAGCAGAAAGAGATTGCTGGCTTGAAATCGGAGTTGACGGCGTTAAAGCAATCGCAGCAGCAGCAACGCGCCGCCTTGGCGAAATTAACCGCCCTGGTGGAGGCGTCTCAGAACAAAGCGCAGTCTCATCAGGCAGTTGCCATGCAGCACTAGCCCGCTGGTACAGGGTCCGAGCCGGGCGGCAACAATACCCGGCCCTGCTTTTCTCATGGGTTAACTTTCCGCTTAACTTTCACGCTCGAACGCAAAGTTTAGCGACTCATTTTTTGGCGGCGAAAGTTCATCAGGCCACCGATTTCATCGGTGTGGCCCTTCTGAAGATAGAGGAAGTAACCGCGTAGCTCTTCGACGCCGCACGCCGTACACTCCCGGCGCGCAAGCCATCAGCGGAGCTTGTCCAGCACGTCGCGGCGGCTCTTGATCGTCTTGGGGGAACGGTCCGAATGCTCGCTATCCATCAGCCAATTCCGGGCGAGTCCGGCCAGTTCCGCGACCGGCAGGGAGGTCTCGAAATTGACAGAAGAGTTGCTCAGTTTTTGCATTTTGCGTCCCTTCCGGGGCTGGAAAGGACGGCAGAGACGAGTAAGAGTTGCTCAGTTTACGCACGAAATCGCGCGGAAGCGAGCGGGGAAAAGCCGACGCTCGGATTCGAACCGAGGACCTGCTCTTTACGAGAGAGCTGCGCTACCACTGTGCTACGTCGGCACGGCCAAAGTCACCGAGAAATTATAGCAGAGGGTGGCGGCATTGTCAATATGTCGCGCTGCGTGGCACAGGAGCGTTACTGAACGCTTCCTTTGTAGGTGAGCAGTTGCGCCTGCCACTGCCAGAAGGCGGCATCCGCGCGTAACGCCGGCTGGAGTCCAGGCAAGACGAAGACCGAACGCGGGGCGTCCTGCTTCCGCTTGAGCGCTTTTTTCTCCTCGATCACCTGTAAAACGAGCGCCTTGATCCCCATATAGAGCAGGCAATGAATCTCCAATTCCTCGGACCGGGCGCGTTCCTGCCGGGCGAGCCAGGCGTTGTTCCGGGCGCACAGGCGGGCCTCGCACGCCTGGGAGCAGGTAGCCCGTGCCTCGGCGCGCAACGCGCGGGCGCGGGCGATCGCTTCGTGCAGGCGGAAGGCAATGGGCAGCGAGTGGGATTCCATCGTTTCCATCCATGGAGGTGAGGTGTGTATAAATCTTCCTTACGCGCTGCCCCGCCGATCGTTCCCTCCCGTCTCCGCCAGTTTACCTGCTCCGCCAGTGCAGGCATGTTGCTGTCTCACAGCCGCGTAGAAACGTCGATTCCAGGGTTCTTGTCGGAGATTGCGAAGGGGGAGAGGGGGACGAAGCCCCCCTCTCCCAATACGGTGCGAGCCGCGCTCGCGTGAGCAGAGCGGAGAGCGTGGGAGGTGAGGTAGAGGCGAAGGTGAGGACATTAGCTTCCCCCTCTCCCATAAGGTGGGAGAGGGAGTCCGCGTAGCGGCGGGTGGGGTGAGGGCAGGCGAGGGCTAAAAGCGCTCGGCGATGGATTTGGCCTGCAGGAAATGGCTCAGGTAGTCCCGCCCGCCAGCCTTGCTGTCGGTGCCGGACATATTGAAGCCGCCGAACGGCTGCACGTCCACGAGCGCGCCCGTGCATTTGCGGTTGAGGTAGAGATTGCCGACCATGAACTCGTTTCGCGCCCGCTCCAGATGCGCGCGGTTGTTGGAGTAGACGGCGCCGGTCAGGCCGTAGACGGTGCCATTGGCGATGTCGAGGGCGTGCTCGAAGCTGTTGGCGCGGATGATAGCAAGCACCGGCCCGAAGATCTCTTCCTGAGCGATGCGGGCGCTGGGTTCCACGTCGGCGAAGAGGGTCGGATGGATGAAGTAGCCGCCGTTATTGACCTCCTCGGAATCCTGGCCGCCCAGCAGCAATTTGCCCTCGCTGCGCCCGATGGCGATGTAGGCGAGGATGCGCTTGTAGGCGTCGCCGTCAATGACGGCGCCCAGGATGTTAGAGGGGTCTGCCGGGTCTCCGACGGTCAGCCGGGAGGCGCGCTCGACCACTTTGGCGACGAGCGCATCGTAGATTTTGGCATGGGCGATCAGGCGGGAGCAGGCAGAGCATTTCTGCCCCTGGAAGCCGAACGCGGAGGCGACCACGCCCTCGGCGGCCACGTCTGGATTGACATCCTGGTCCACGATGATGGCGTCCTTGCCGCCCATCTCCAGGATCGCTTTTTTTAGCCACCGCTGGCCGGAGATTGGCTCCGCGATGCGCTGGTTGATGTGCAGCCCCACGTCCTTGCTGCCGGTGA
>DATGIG010000131.1:0-6349 GCA_035295825.1 Chthonomonadaceae bacterium
AAAGTCCGCATGTGCGACCCGAAGCCGCGCCCTGCAACCCCCACCACGCCGATTACTATTTTCTCGTTTGCTGCTGTCATCGTTCGCCTGTTCTCCGTCCTCGGATTTACTCGCTGTGGAGTTCGACATGCCTGCTTACGACTCCTGCGCCGCGATGCGCGATTTCCGAGAGAGAGTGCGTTCCCGGTGAAAAGTCAGGCAGGAGAGTACACACTGCTTCGCGAAGGATAGGGAAACACCGCCTGGTAAGAAGGAGATCAACGCCGATGGCAGTCCTGACACCGGAAGAGAGAGAGCAGTTCTATCGCGATGGCTATCTGCGGTTTCGCAGGGTCATTAGCGATGCCGAGATAGAGCAATTGCGCGCCGCCCTGGATCGCACGATCCAGGAGGAGCTGACGCGAGAGGACTATAGCGACCTGCCGCCCGAGTTCGCCTACGGGCACGACCGCCGAGATCAGAACGGCGCCCGCCCGGCGCGGGCCATTCACCAGTTTGTGAATATGTGGAAGGTCGTGCCGGAGTACCGCGCCCTGCTGCACAATCCGCAGATCGTGGGCGCGGTGAGCGAATTGATGGATGGGCAGGGAGTGCGCCTATGGCACGATCAGGTGATCTCCAAGCCGCCGGGGGACAACGGGCACTTCGCCTGCCATCACGACTTCTACTTCTGGCCGCTGGACCGCCCCAGCATGATTACCTGCTGGCTGGCCCTCGACGACGCGACCCCCGCCAACGGCTGTATGCACGTCATTCCCGGCAGCCATCGCGACCCTCGCTTCCAGCCCGTCGGCTGCGAGCTTACCGAGGATCTGCACCTCGCGCCCGCCCCGCTGGGGCCGGGAGAGCCCGCCAGTCTCTACGATGAGGTGCGCACCTGGATGCCGGATCGGGCCAAGCCGGTCGAACTGAAGGCGGGTGAGTGCATGTTCCACCACTGCCTGAACTATCATATGACGCCCCAGAACACCACCGACCGCCAGCGCCGCGCCTTTGTGATGATCTTCATGCCGGACGGCACGCACTACAAGCACTCCCAGTCGCCCAACCATCCCTGCACCAGCTACCTGCACCTTCCGGATGGCGCGCTGATGAACGGTGAGAACTTCCCGCTCTGTGGATAGAGCCGCCCGAGACGAGGTAAAGCGATGCGAAACCATCCTCGTTTAGAAACGCCTTGCTTCCTCCTCACCTTGCTGCTGCTTGCGACGGGAGTATTCGCACAGTCAGGCTCCGGTACGCTCAGGAAAAAGACTGTCGCCCGACAGCAGGGCGCACAACACCCCGTCTGGCACGCCATGCACACCGGCTGGACATTCCAACCGGAGTTAAGTCGCGGCCCCTACGATGAGCGGATCTCTGACTTGGTGCTTCGTGGGGGAAGGATCTTTTATGCCTGCGCAGGCGAGATCGGCTGTATCGAAAAGTCTACGGGACAACAGGCATGGAGCTTTAACGTCCCTATACAAGCCTCCGTTGCCTGGTCTCAGCTTGCCGTGGATGATCGGTTCCTGTATGTCGCGGAGAGGGCTCTCCACTACAATCCTACCCCACCTGGAACTTCCTATCGCCTGCGCGCACTCCGCATAGATAACGGCAAACCAGGCTGGGAGTGCGCTCTGCCGGAGCCCTTCCTGGGCGCCCTCTGTTTGGCCGCCAATCTGCTGCTCGTTCCTCTGAAAGACGGCACATTGATCGCCGTGAACCACACCAGCGGCAAGCCCGTCTGGTGTGAGCGGGTCATGACTACCGATTACCGCAAGCCCGGCGATACGATCCGTATCGCGCTGGCGGCAACCGAGAGGGTCGGCATTGCACAGGTCGGCGCGTATCGCCTGGTCGCATTCCGCCTGAGCGATGGCGCAAAACTCTGGTCTTACCCGCAAACCGGTCGCTCGATAGAGGGCGGAGAGCCGGATGGGATGGCGCTCAGGGAGGGTATCCTCTATGCGCAAATAGCTTCGAGCGAGATGGTTTCGAATGCGTGGGACTGGTTTCCCGAGACCCGGTTGGTCGCGCTGGAAGCGACGTCCGGTCGGCAGCTCTGGATGCGACATGCGGAAGGGGGTCGCCTCAACGGACCTGTCACTCCGATGGGCGACCTGATCCTGGCAGATCCGAATGGGACCAGGGTCGCCGTCCGCCTGCAGGATGGACACACGGCCTGGGTCGAAAAGCGTAACAGCGGGGATTACTTCGAACACGACCCTATCTTACTTCCCTGGCGACACGCAACGGGGAGTAATGCGCATTTCGAGAGTGCACTCTTTGAGGTGTGGGGAAGCCTGCCACTCGTGAATGGCGTCCAGAGGCGCGCACGCTCCTGTTCAAGGCCGCTCGATACCCTCGTGATGCGCGACCCTGCCACAGGGCGCGAGCAGTGGAGATGGCAGCCGGAAGATGGGCGTGGGATCGGCAGGATCGTTTCGGACGGCAATAGGCTCTATATTTCGGATGGGGCATCCGTGCGGGCGGTGGAAACAGGGGCGTCCGATCTGCTGTCCGGCCCGCCGGAGCGCCGACGCGAAATCGCGAAGCAGAGAGTTGCCACTCGCTTCATCTTTAACCACGACGATTTTGGAAGAAAGCGCTGGAACGAGGCCGTTCCGACCCTGCTCCGGTTAGGCCCCGATAGCGTGCCCCCCCTGCTGGACTATATCCGGCACGAGATAGCGCTACGTGAGATGGGGCAGCGCCACGTGAGCGGCCCAGAGTGCTACACTCCTATGTATGACCCTTTGTCGGATGCGCTGGATATCCTCTCCGACATTGGAGATCGCGCGTGCGTTCCTGCGCTGATAGAGGAACTGGACCACGCAAAGCAATCCGACTCCCGCCGCCTGCTCGCCGAGGCGTTGATCCGGCTAGGCGACCTGCGCGCCGTGCCCGGCCTCTTCCGCTATGCGCAATCCGAAGCGGACTGTCCAGACACGCGGCAGGACGCGCTCTATTGGGTCTGCCGTGCGCCGGAAACCGTACTCCCGCAGGCGCAGGTGACGGCCTATCTCCTGGCCTCCCTGGCCAACAGGAGCGCTCCTACCTGGCTGCGTCTCTTTGCCCGCTTTGAACTCCTCAATGCGCGGGGCGAGCCGGAGCGACAGGCGGCGCTCGCTGCCTTTGAGAGCGGAGGCGATGGGCGGTTTCTGATGGGCGGCATCACCCTCACCGATGAGCACAAGGGCAATGAGCGACTTCCGTCGAGTAATGGCCTGCTACCGGAGCTTGCACAACCTGACGTTATCGTTATCGTTCCGAACGCGGAAATTCCTACTCACGTGAACACTCCGCCGGAGGGCTTTCCTAATCAGGTTTATCTTTCGCGCACACAAAGCACAACAGGCGAGTGGTGGGCGGCGTTCTTCTGCGACTATCTCGGCGACTATGGAGATCTCTGGTTCGTACGCTCTTCCGATGGTAAGCACTGGACCCACCCGACATTCGGCCTGAACCTGAACGCCCGCTGTTCGACCGGTGGATGGCCTGCATCGCCGACCATTCGATGCCAGGGCGCTTTTATGGAGATAGCGTGGGAAGAGGAGTATCTATCCCTTGTGCATGGGGTAAAGAGCATTCCCCATCATGAGCGGCTGGCCTTGGCGGATATCTCTCGCGACAGCGACGGAAATGGGCTGACGGATCTGCTAAAGCAGGAGTTCCGAACCAACCCCCGAAACCCCGATACCCACGGCGATGGGGTCCCCAATAATCCAAACAAGAACCCTGCCTACCGACCTCACGCTCTGACCGATGAGCAGGGGATCTTTCAGGCGGTCGTGGAGGCGCTCTGCCAGGTCGGCAGAGCGAAACCCGACGTCTTCTACAAACCCGTCCCGTTTGGTGGCAGCAGTCCGTTGGTCCTGTATCCGCCGCCGGGAAGCGATGGGGTGCGGATCCTCGGGCATCCGGGGCCGGTCCTGTTCCGTAACCCACGGGAGGGAGGGAGAAATCGCTATCCCCAATATATCCGTAGAGCGTTTAAGTTTGGGGATAACTCCTGCTTCACCCCCCCGCATATAGACCTTGTCGGGGTTTTCCATGATCCGGAGGACCAATACATCTCTTTCGCGTATTCGAACGATCCCTTTACCGAAAGGAACGATGGGGCCGGCGACAAGCCCCTTGTTCCTCCACGCACTTTTCGGAACTACTTTCCCTATGAACGCTCCGCCGATGGAAACCGGGTGCGCGTCGGCTGGGAACAGTCAGATGATTTTGCCTCCAGCGTGTATTACGACGTTGAGGTGCGCAAGATCCAAGGGCATTGGGTTCCGGTCGAGTGTCGCCAGGTGCTCTATAATTCCACAGAAGACCATGTGCATGCGGAGGCCGCTATCCCGTTCGTTCCCAATCCGAAACCCCGATGAGCTACTGGCCTACGAACGCACGGTCGTGCGGCGCAGCCAGGTCGGCTCCCAGTCCCCGAAGGCGACATGGCCTGGACCGGCAGCGAGCAGTGCCAGTGCGATCATCAGCAGGGTGAAGGGATACTCGAACCCTCCTTTGTCCGCGAAGAAGCCATTCGCCAGGTGGACGTGGAAGATCGCGACCAGCATATTGATTGCCAATCCAAGCGAGGCGAGGCGCGTCAGGACGCCCAACAGGACGCCAAGGCCACCGAGCAACTCGGTAAAGGCCGAAATATAAGCCAGCGGGGCCGGGATGCCCATATGCCCCATAAATCCGACGGTGTTGGCCAGGCCGGGGCCGCCGAACCAGCCGAAAACCTTCTGTGCGCCATGCGCGAAAAAGACTACACCCAGCCCGATGCGGAGAAATAAGAGCGCCCAGTCCAGCGCCGTCAAAGCGTGGGCGTCGGTGCGTGTGATGGGGCCGCTGCCTGTCGTTGTCGTTGCCATGGTTCGAACCTCCTTAGTATATCCTATAGCGCTATATTTTATATTGCGCTTTGTCTTTGAATTACTGATCGAACCATGCAAAAGTTCCCAAATCTTCACGCCGAATCGTAAGTTACCATGTTTTTTAGTGTACAATACTTTTTCAAGTAAGAAGCAGGGGAAGGAGTGCTGGCCCCGGAAAGCGAGTTCCATGGACGTTCAGGACCCACAGGCGCACGATCCGTTCCAGTGCCCGGTGAATGCAACGTTGAATCTGCTCAATGAGCGCTGGACGCTGCATATCGTGCGGACACTGCTGGAGGGTAAGCAGCGATTCAACGAGATCGCGCGCCGGAACGGCATCAATCCGCGCACCTTGCGCGACCGCCTGGCGGCGTTGGAGGAGGAGGGGGTGGTGACGCGCACGGTCATCGCAACCATGCCGCCCAATGTCGAGTACGCGCTGACGGAGAAGGGGATGGCCCTCAACTGTATCTTCGAGGCTCTGGCGGAGTGGGGACGCACCTGGATGCGCCCCCCGGATACGGAAAATGCATCCTGAAGTTGGGGAATCAGGCGACCTGAAACTGTTCGATCTGTTCGCGGGTCTGGGTGGCGAGGCGGGTGAGGTCGGTCATGGCGACGGCCATCTGTTCGGCGGCATCGGCGTCGGCGACGGCAATGGTCTGCAGGCGCTGAACGCTGCTCTGCATCCCCTGCGTGATCCCGGTCTGCTGCTCTATCGCAACGGCGATCCCCTCTAACATCCCATCGGTCTCCAGTACATTCTGAACGATGCGGTTCATCTCCTCGCTGACACCCTGCGCGATCTTTACCCCCGCCTGCGAGGAGAGGCAGGCCTGCTGGACAAAGGTCTTGATCTCGCCCGCTCGCTCCGTCACCTGCAGGGCCAATTTGCTCACTTCGTTGGCGACCACGGCAAAGCCCAGGCCCTGCTCCCCGGCGCGCGCCGCTTCGATATTGGCGTTGAGGGAGAGCATTTGGGTCTTAGCGGCGATGTCGGCGATCATCGCGGTAATGGCGCCGATCTCGTTGCTGTTCTCCGCGATGGCCCGCACGCTGTCGAGCATCTGCCGCACCCGGTCCTGCCCCTGCTGCACCAGCGCCGCAGACTGCCGGGAGCGCTGACGCGCGCTCTCCGTATGCTCCAGCACTTGCAGCGCTGCCTGCGTGGTCTGCTCGATGGACTGCGCCAGAGCGCTCACAGAGGCTGTCTGCGAATGGACGCCCTCCGCGACCTGCCCGGCTGTCGCGGAGGTCTGGGTGGAAGCCGCCGTCACCTGCAGCGTGTTGTCGTAGACGAGCCGCAGCGTCTTCTGCAGCGAATCGAGCGAGGTGTTGATCCCTTCGGCCAGGCGCTGCAGTTCGCCCGCCGCCTTGGTCCGGATGCGCGGCGTCAGGTCGCCCACCGCAACGCGGGACATGACGCGGTTGATCTCGCCCAGAATGGTATCGAGCGTCTGCATGGTCTGCAGCGTCATTTCGACATTGCT
>DATGIG010000132.1:0-2393 GCA_035295825.1 Chthonomonadaceae bacterium
CTATCCGGCGAAGCCACAGAGAGACTGTACGTAATCTGGCAGGCTGTTCTCAGGTATTATCGGTATAAGTGGTTCACTTAGGTAGAGTTACCTAAGTAGTGATCTACCCCCGAAAATTTAGGCCACATGTCAGCCGGCCTATGGTTCCATCCGTGAGCCTGACTCTCGGATAGGGGCAAGCCCTGACCCATTAGGGCGGGGTCGTTGACTTTAGGAGATCCGCAGGGGCCTGGCCCGGCTTCCACTCCTGAAGGGTCCGGAACTTGAACGGCGAGGGCTTGAACTCCCCCACGAAATCCACCGCGCTCTTTGCCGGGATCCGCTTCTCCATCCCCAGCGACCAGTAGACCGCGTTCACCAGCATGCGCCGCGTCCCATCGAAGGCAAAGTCCTGGGAAGCCCCCAGGGTGGTCATGAACACCCGCGCCGTTTTCCCCGAAGCACCCCGATAGGTCTTGGTCCATGCGACCGGCATCATCGGGTCGTTCTTGGGGCCGGGCACCGCCGGAGAATCGGGCTGCTGGGTCTCCGTCACTTCGCCCAGTACCAGCGGCTGACTGTCTCCCGGTAGGGGCAGCCGGAGGCCATACACGTCGGTCACGCCGTAGATGGAGCCGGGAGCGATCCCCTTTAAGATCGGATGCTTCTCCTGGCCCTTAGCGAAAATACCGCGTGTGCCCTGTTTGCCATGCTCCCCATGATGCGCAACCCAGGTCTCCCCGAATACCTGGCGGCCAAAACCGCCTTCGTAATCCGCGCCTTTGTAGTCCCAGGAGTACTTCTGATAGGCGCTCCCCATCAGTTGGAAGGGATGCGTCGCCGTGCGCATCCCGATCATGGGCCTGCCGCTCTCCGCATAATCCACGATCTGTTGGATCTGGCTATCCGGTAGGTTGCGCCACCGCATCAGCATGATGAGCAGATCCGCATGCTTCAGGATCTCCAGGCCGGGAATGTTATCCGTTACATTGGGGCAGATCGTGCCATCCTTGGGGTCGATCCCGAAAAGCACCACGCAGTTGAACCCATGGCGTTTCGCCAGGATCTGCGCCAACTGCGGCAGGGTCTCTTCCGAACGGTACTCCTCATCGGCGGCGATCAGGACAATCAACTTCCCTTTGCCGGGGCCGTCACCGCCCGCGATAGAGATCCAGGGGCCGGGGCCTGGCGGGAACTTTGTGTCGTCAGCCCTGCCCGTGGCCGCCAATGCTACCGTCATGCAGACCAAGAGAGCGCACATCCATCCACGCATCCGTTCTCCCTTTCTCACAGTAAATCGAGGAGGCTCCTCAAAACTTCGGAAAATACGCCGGCAAATTCACGCTGCTTGGTCCTGATTCCTTTTTACCTAAAATCTTAACGGATCTATGGAATAGATATGCCAACGTGATCCAATCCCCATCGGGACGTGCGGGAAGGAGACGCTGACGTCGCGCGATGCGGGAGAGGGGCGTTAAGATCGGGGTTTCAGCCAAAATTGGTAAGGCCTCCTTGCAGCGGTTTTATGAAAGGACGGAACAGGGCCTTTTTCAGACACATCCGGATGGACGGTGGCTCTGTGTTAATCCGGCCCTTGCGCGTCTCTATGGCTATGAGTCATCGGAGGCGCTTCGGCGCGCCTGTCCTAATCGCTATCATCTCGACGCAGACCCCACCTATCGGGAAACCTTCCTGCGAGCGATGCAGGCAGACGGAACCGTGCAGCGGTTTGAAGTCTCTGTGCGCCCTCGTGACGGCGGGGTACGCTGGACGGCGGAGACCGTTTGGGCCATACGAGACGAAACAGGCGGCATTCTCTGCTACGAAGGTATTGTCGAGGATATCACGCACGCCAAGCAAGAGGAAGCGAGGTTAGACCTACAGGCCCACCACGACTCTTTGACCCAATTGCCCAATCGTAAGCTTTTCTTAAAGCGCCTGGAGGAGACGCTTGCGCTGGCCGGGCAGGAAGGCCGCCGCGTGGCGGTCTTCTTTGTGGACTTAGACCATTTCAAAAAGATAAACGACACGCTGGGCCATGCTGCCGGAGATCGCCTGCTCCAAAAGTTAACGGCTCTCCTCAAGAGTTGCCTGAGTACGGACGATACGCTGGCGCGACTGGGAGGCGATGAGTTTACTGCTTTTCTGCCGGAAGTCGCTTCCGCAGAGGATGCCATCGGCATCGCGCAGCAGTGGTTGGACCTGCTTGCGCATCCTATTCCGCTGATCCCCGGCCATGAACTCCTGGCGACAGTCAGTATCGGTGTCAGCCTCTTTCCCGATCACGGACGCGAGGCCGCTACCCTGCTACGGCATGCCGATGTCGCAATGTATAAGGCGAAGCAGCAGGGGCGTAACCGGTTCCAGCTCTTCAGCACCTCCCTGCACATTCGCGAATATGAGCGCCTGATCCT
>DATGIG010000133.1:0-14991 GCA_035295825.1 Chthonomonadaceae bacterium
AAGCTGGGAGTGGAGATCCCGCATGGTTCCGTGCTTATCGGCGAACTGGTAGGGAGCGCGTGCCAGGCCATCGGAC
The DNA here is from genome assembly GCA_035295825.1 of Chthonomonadaceae bacterium. Classification (GTDB taxonomy): domain Bacteria; phylum Armatimonadota; class Chthonomonadetes; order Chthonomonadales; family Chthonomonadaceae; genus DATGIG01. Next base: position 77 of record DATGIG010000133.1, read on the forward strand.
GCAAAGACATCTGGAGCGAGATGGATCACCTGAATGCAGGCCAGTCCCGCAAAGCCATCCAGCGCCTGGAAAGCATCCTCGCAAGACAAGTGCCCTACGCGGATACGCTCCAGGAGGAGAAGTGGTTCGGACAGTCCGCCCTGCTGGAGGTATTTCGGCAGAAAAACGCCATCAGACAAATGATGGCCAGCGCGAACGGCCAGAGCAATTCAGGGGGAAACCCGCCGGTAGACTTCACGCAACTCTTCTGGCTGGCGTACAGCAAAGAGCGTGTTATGGCGGACTACACGCACTACATGGACCAGTTGATCGCCAATAACCATCAGCCCTATGGCGCGCACGTTCCCGACCCTCCGGTTCCCAACGACCCGATCTGCCAGATCATCTGTCCTGTCTTCACCCAGGCGCACTTCAATGTTGCCTCCAGTAACGTGCAGAACCATCTCCTCCTGACCGCGCTGGCCCTCCACGCCTACCAACTCGAACATGGCGCTTATCCCAACACGCTGCAGGAACTCGTCCCCGGCTATCTCGCCAAGCTGCCCCAGGATGAGATGGCGAAGCAGGGCATGTTCCTCTATCAGAGTAAGGCAAAGGATCCAAGCCATGGCGTCGCCTATCTCCTCTATAGCGTCGGGCCGGACGGTGTAGACGATGGCGGTAGACCGATAGATGATCCCAGCAAGGTGTCGTCGGGCAATCCAACGGCGCGTTATCGACCGGACGTGCAGAGCAATGGCGACATCGTCGTTGGCGTGAACGTACCGTAACCGTCCGAGCGACATTTTGATAGAGAGGCAGTCCTGCCGAGCGCTTCCCCTCGGCAGGAGAACCCGCCCGAAACGCCGAATGTTCCGGTATGAGATCCATCGTTTTGAGGGCGCTCTTCAGCGCATTTGCACTCTTCTGCCTTCTCTCAGCCTCCCTCGCCCAACCCGCCTCCGTATCGGATGCTGCAACGCCTATCTCAATCGGGCGTTTCTCGGCGCGTTTTGTTCAGGGCGGTCTGTTCCTGAACTACGACGGTATCCCGGTACTGAAGGGCGGCATAACTCAGGTCTTTGCCAAAGACTATAGCCGGGGCTACTACGGCTCCGGTTCCAATCCGCCTGTCGGTACGGTCGAATTGCTGCCGGATGGTGGGCGAGCGTACCTGGCGCAGTTCGTCTATCAGGGCGATGGGAACGCTTTTCAGGGTTTGCAGCGCATCGAAGTCCATCCGGAAGGGCGGGTGATATTCACGATTCGGGCGCGTTGGGAGGGTCAAGACTCCGCCATTCTGGAGTGGAACCCGATTCGGCTCTGGGCCTATCCGCTTGTGGGCAGTACCTACCAGGCGGAAACTCCGGAGGGCGGCTCGGTAGCCGGACGGATCGGGCTGAAGCCCCTCGGGTCCTCTTATCCCGCCAGTCGGCTCGCACCGCCCTGGACGCGCCTGGAGTTGCGTCTGCCGGCGCTCGGCGCCCTGAACTTCACCTCGCCCGATACGACCGACTTGCCCGTCGCATTCGACGCACGCACCGATCCCTATCTGCAAAATGATAAACTCTTCTGGCTGGGCTCCCTCGGCACCGAGATGCCGCCGGGGCAGGAGATCACCCGCACCATCACGCTGATGGCCACCCCCTCCGGTGCGCCTCCCGTCCCATCGAGTGTCTCAACCCGCTCGCCCCATCCCGTTCGCCTGGAAGCGCAGACACTCCGTATCCCGGATGCAAACCGTCCGGAGCCGCCGCTGCTCGATCCCGCCGGCCACCCACTGCTCATTCCCAATCCCAAGCACGTGATCTTTACCGATACCGCCTTTCCGCTCCATGGACGGATCCCCGTCACGGTGAACCTTCCGGCAGGTGAGGCGGAAGGCTATGTCCTGGAGGCGCTTCATGCCCTGATATCCGACTTGGCGCGAGATACCGGCGTGAAGTTCGTGGTGCAATCCGGACCATGGAGGGGGCGTGGCCTCTATGTGACTGTACGCGGCATCGGGCAGATGGAAACCGGAGAGGCGCTGCCGACACCGGATCGGGCGGAGGGCTATACGCTACGCGTCTCACCGGAGAAGGTCATTCTCGTGGGCCATGACGCCGCCGGAGCCTTCTACGGCCTGCAGACCCTGCGTCAACTGGTCCTCCGCTCCTCCTCTGCCCTCCCGTCCTCACGCCCAGCCCCCGCTCTCGCCGGGGTAGAGATCGTAGACTGGCCGAGCCTGGTATTTCGTGGGGCGCACCTCTTTGTGGGCAAGAGCGCCCTTCCGTTCCACGAGCGACTGATCGAAGGGGTCCTCTCCCGTTACAAGCTGAACACACTGGTCATCGAGTGCGAACATACGCAATGGAAGTCGCACCCCGAAATCGCTGTCCCCTTCAGCATGCCGCAGGAGGATCTCCGCACCGAAGTCGCCTTCGCTCGCGCCCACTTCATGGAGCCGATCCCTCTGGTCAACTCCCTCGGACACAGCGAGTGGATCTTCAAGAACGGGCAGCACCTGGATCTTGCGGAGGATGTCTCCAGCCCCCATGCTTACGACGTCAGCAATCCGGATACGTATAAGTTCCTCTTCGATGTCTACCAGGAGGCAATTGACATCTTCCATCCGCGTCTGTTCCATATCGGCCACGATGAGGTGAAGGTGCCGGCGTCCGACCTTTTTGGGAAGTATCCGGCCCGCACGGAGAACATCCGGAAGGGCATCCCGGCGCTCTTTATCGAGGACACCAACCGTCTGGCGGACTGGCTCCGGGCACACGGTGTACGCACGATGCTTTGGGGCGATATGCTGCTCCATCGCACGGAGGGTCCCACACTGCCCCATGTGCCGGAGATGTCGGCGGCGAATGCACCGAGCCTGGAGGAGGCGATCAGGCTGAGGGAATTGCTGCCGAAAGATGCGGTCATCGCCGACTGGCGCTATGAGCCGGGCAGTGAACAGCGCAACGGCCTGCGTATCTTTCAGGCGAGTGGGCTGGAGGCACTGGGCAGCGCCTGGTTTGCGCCGGGAAATATCCGTGGCTGGGCGGCACAGGCGGCGCAGACCGGCGCACTGGGCACGCTGCAGACCACCTGGGCCGGGTACGACAGCAATGCGAGCCTGCTGGAGACGGAGTACCGGCAGTTCTATGCCTTTGTCCTGGCTGCGGAGTATGCCTGGAACGGCGGGCAGGGAGCCGGAGAGACAGGTGAGCCTCCCTATCGCGCCTCGGAGGCGTTTGCGCGTGCTTTTCGTGCGGCCCCGTTGCGGCTGCAGCCCAGGTCCGGCTGGTATCTGAGCCTGCGCCATGCCGCCAACATCAATCTGTTCGGCGGGCGCTCCGACACCCTGCCCTGGTCCGCCTATCCTCCCGCTTCCCGGGAGGAAATGGCGGACACCACCGATACCTTCCTCGACCCCGGCTCCATCCCGGAGGTCGCCGCCATCGGCCTGCATGTCGTGGGACCGCACCTGGGTGGCATCATGCTCCAGGGATTGCTCAATCCTCCCACTCTGCCGCTGTTTTATGGAGACAACATCCCGGTCGCTTACCCCTCCGCCGTATCCCTGCCGCTCCATGCAAAGGCGCGGGAACTGGCCTTTCTGCAGGCGACCGGGTATGCCATCGAGACCGGCGAGAAAGTTGCGACGTATCGCCTGGTCTATGCGGATGGCAAAACCGTGGAGATCCCGCTCCGATATGGCTATGAGATACGGGCGCTGGACGATCCCGCCGAGTGCGGCTACTCCACGTCCGCGCTGCCCTGGGACAACGGCAACGCGCTTACGCTGCGTCTCTTCCGCTGGACCAACCCACGTCCGAAGGTCCCCCTGTCCCACCTGGAGTTTCGCACCGAAAACCCTTATGCCGCCCCGATCCTCTTCTCCCTCACCGGCTCCCCTCCCCCGGATTAACGCTTCTCCCTACGCGACTGTACGGCTCTACATGGCATCGTGGAGCAGGCGCATTCCTTTCAGGTACTTGCTCCCCTAATGCTAAACTCCGAACCTTTTCCTCTTTCGATTGCCTGCTCCCTGGAAAATAGATACAGGAAAACGCAGCGGATTTCGCTAACTCCCATAGGAAACATCACGCTTTGACAAAGGAACGGTCGATGAAACGCTATCGCGGATTCCTCTACTTTGTGTCGGCACTCTTGCTTATAATAGCGATGCTGACGCTCTTATGCGTCCGTACCGTCCATCAGGAACAACTCAACCGCGCCCTGATTGCGGCTATCAAAACCAACGACACGACCACCGCACTGGCTGTTCTTAACGCAGGAGCAGACGCCAATGCAAAGGACTCTGGTGACGCCCCTCCCTCCGTCCGGGAGATCCTGAAACGCTTCATCGACCGACTCCGAGGCAGCCATACAAACAACGAACCCCCTTCTAGCGCCCTTCTCACCTGTTTCCATGTTAGGCTTATCGTACGCGATTATCTTGGGCGCCTTCCAGATACCTATGTCTCTGACCCGGATAATCCCCTACTGGTGAAAGCCCTGCTGGAACATGGTGCGGATCCCAATGTGGGAGATGAAAACGGTGTGACGCCGCTGATGTGGGCCATATCTTACAGATGGGAAGAGAGCATTTCCCTTCTCCTGCAACACCACAGTAATGTCAATCAAAACGATACCGAGGGAGTCACTCCCCTTCATCTTGCCGCAAGGGTAGGCAATGCACAGACTATCCAATGCCTCCTCGATGCCGGGGCCGATATACAAGCCAGCGACAACGCGGGCTATACGCCCTTGCGCGAAGCGTGCCGTTTTGACAATCCGGAAGCGATCAAAATCCTGCTGCTCCATTGCCGCAACATCAACGTCCGCGCTAAGAACGGCGCTACTCCTCTTGATGCAGTGATAGGCGAGAATGGGGGCTGGTTTAATGATCTTATCAAACGGATGCGCAAGGCAGGTGCAAAAACCGGCGTGGAACTCGACGCAGCCAGTAGAACGAACCGAGCCAAAGCAGGCGGGGGGAGCGAAGCGATGGGCAGGACCCAGGGGCAAGAAACCAGGAACCCATGAAGAGACGACGCACACTGCTCCTCCCCCTGTTGGTCCTACTGCTCATTGTCGGCATACCTGCCGCTCTGACAATTCGCACTCTCCATCAGGAGCAAAGCAACCACGCCCTGATTGCGGCGATCCGAGCGGATGACACTCAGGCAGCGCTCGCTGCGCTAAAAGCGGGTGCAGATCCCAACGTGCGCGACCCCACCCAAGACAAACCTCTCTCGTTCGGTGAACGGATGAAGGAGTTTCTGGACCGGATCCTGCAGTCCCATACCACCTCTGGCCCCGATGAACGTCCCACCCCCCTCCTTCTCAGCCTCGAAGCGCGGGAAGACAATTGCACTCTTGTCAGCGCACTACTCGATGCAGGAGCCAACCCAAATCTGATTGGCGATACCAAGACGCTCTCGCCGGTTATGTCAGCGGCTCTGAGGCACTCTCCGGAAACGCTACGGCTCCTGCTCCAACACGGTGGCGACTGCCATCTCAAAGATCGCCAAAATGGATGGACCGCTCTCCATTATGCAGCCTGGAACCGCGAACCAGCCAACCTCTCCATGCTCCTCGACGCCGGAGCCGATATCAACGCCCAGGACAAGGATGGATACACACCCCTCCACTGGGCCTGCATGCTCGATAATATCCTCATCCTCCAGGCACTGCTTCAACATCACGCTTGTGTCAATATCCGGGATAAGAATGGGCGGACCGCACTCGATGCCGTCTCCCAAGAGGCGATGATGAGCAACCTGCTACGCCGCGCAGGAGCCAAAACCGGTGCAGAGTTAGACGCAGCTCGAAGCACGAACCCAAACCAAGCAGAAAACCAGGAAAGCAGGAACCCATGAAGTAACGACATGCACCTCTCTTCATTACGCAACTCCCTTCCATTTACTCGGTGCATCTGCCTGTAAAAGCCGAATGCTGGGATGCGCAGTTTTCACCACAAGGAGATCGTATTGTCTGGCCCCTGGTGCAAGAGAAAGACACTCCGACTCCCTTTCTGACCTCTCTGCGTCGCTATCTACCCGTGTTCTTCCCTAAATATAAGCCGAAGTTCAGCCTGTGGGTCAGTCGCATCAATGGCAGCCAGATGCATCAGATTGGCTACGTCCCGCTTAAGCCGAATAAAGAGTATGGCGGTGTGATCCTTGACAATGTGCCCGAACGTATTTACTGGCTGCCTGACGGGAAGCGGTTGAGTTTCTGGCTCCAAGATACACTCTACACCGTTCCTGCCGACTGAATAACTGTTCAAATTCAGGTTTTTATGGCTCGTTTGAAGCCTGGTGAAGGCGTGTGGTACAATAGCAAAGCATGCCGCTAGAAATGTGAGAATGAGGACAGGATGATGCTAACATGTGAGATTATCGGGAACGAACCGTACGAGTATTTGCCGATGGGGCAATACATTGTACGTGCGCTCGGCGTCTGTGGCGGGCGTCCTACCTTCAAATACTCGCGTATCGAGGTCGCCGGGGCGCTGAACCGGTTGGCTGCCGGAGAGAGCCTCGATAGCATTGTCTCCGGTTTATGCTCTCCAGGAGGCGGTAGACATCGCCACGCAACACTTCTTGAACAGCCTTCCCGAATTGACCACAGTCTGATAGGGCCTCGCGATGATCGTTCTGGATGAACAATTGCTGGGCCGTGGGCTTGAAACGGCTATCGCGCGTTGGTATCCTGGAACGGTGCGCTTCATCACCGATCTGCGCCCCGGAACAGTCATCAAAGACGACGCCATTCTGATGCTGCTTAGTAGGGAAGCAGAACCTACCTTTCTCACCATCAACTAAATCGACTTCTGGCTGAAAGTGGCGATTACAAACCGTTTTTGTGTCGTTTGCGTTGCCTTGCCTGACGCGCGCGCTTCCGAAATCCCTGTACTCTTGCAACGCCTCATGCATCACCCGAACTTCAGCACCAAATCCCGGCGTATGGGATGTGTCATTCGCCTTTCCGCCGCCAGTGCGCAATACTACACCGTAGACGACGTGACAGTACGATCATTGGAAAGTCCATGAAACGCTCCAGACAGATACTCAATCTTTCCTTCGGGTTGCTGATTGTCCTCATTGGTACCCCCTGCCTGATGACCTATCGGGAAGCCGTTCGCCTGGAGCGCAATAGGGAGCTCAGATGGGCATACTCCGCTGACCGTCTCACGCGAATACGATGCAAAAGTAGCGGCCTTACTGCGAAAAGCGGGTGGCAAGGAATAACCGTCTTTTTCGCGAAAGGAAACTCTGGAAGGAGTCGGGGTTCGGAGAGCGAATAAAGTACATATGTCACTTGCGCACAATGCGGGATTCCGGCTAGAATCAAAGCATGGCAGCAGAAGGCACCCCACAACCCGCGAAGGAGACGCCCGGCACGCCCCCCAACCTGCCACTGCAGAGACGCAAGGTGCGCGCCGCCCTGCTGTCCATCGTCTCCAATGCGCTGCTGGTCGTGCTCAAGCTGGTGGTAGGCTATATGAGCGGTTCCGTCAGCGTCCTCTCCGAAGCGGCGCACTCTGCCACCGATCTGGTGGCCAGCGGCATCGCCTTCTACTCCGTGCGCGCCTCCGATATCCCGCCGGATGAAGAGCACCCCTATGGACATGGCAAGATCGAGAGCATCTCCGGCCTGGCGGAGGCGCTGCTTATCTTTGCCGCCGCTATTTATATCGTTTATGAGATTACGGTGAAAATCCTCGCACCGGAGAATGGGCATCCACATACCCTGGATGCCGGACTGGCTGTAATGGGCTTCTCCGCCCTGACCAACTTCCTCATCTCCCGCTATCTGTTCCGAGTGGCCCGCGAGACCGATTCCCTGGCCCTGGCAGCGGATGCCGAGCACCTACGGGCCGATGTCCTCACTTCGCTCGGCGTTCTGGTGGGGTTAGCACTGGTGCGGTTCACGCATATCGTCTGGTTCGACCCGATCACGGCTCTGGTCGTCGTGCTGCTCATCCTGCGCTCCGCCTATCGCCTGGCCCGCGAAGCGCTGCAGCCACTGCTGGATTCTCGTCTGCCGGAGGCAGAGATCGCCCTCATTCGCCAGATACTGGAGGGAGATGCCCGCGTGTTGGGCTACCACAAACTTCGCACGCGCAAGTCCGGGTCCCAGCGCCATGCCGACGTTCATGTCCAGATCGAGGACAGCAGCACTCTATTGCAATCGCACGACCTCGCCGAAGAGCTGGAAGACCGCATTCGGGAACGGCTCCCCGCCATCTTCATCAATATTCACATGGAACCCTACTTCGCCGAAATGCGCCATCAGCAGGAGGCGCATGGCATCCCGCCCCCTCAGATCAAGAGCGAACTTCCCCCCGCCGCACTGACAGATAAGCGCAACGATTAAGTGTTGCACCCGGAGATTAGCGTAAATGGGTGTTGAAGAAAGTTACCAGATGGCGCGCATAGGCATCGGGCTGGGTGTCTATCGCGCCGACATGGTCTGCGCCTGCGACCGTCCAAACCTGCTTGGGGTCGCCAGCCGCCTGCAAGAGCGCCTGCGTTTCCGATGTGGGGCAGAGCCTGTCGGCGCTGTCCTCGATCAGAAGTAGCGGGCGCGGGGCGATCACGCCGATCTCCCGCAGGGGCGCAATGTCCGAGGCGCTCTTTCCAATGAGGCGCTCTCCGAACCACTGCGTCGGAGCCCCCAGAATCGGCCCGCCCCCACCCAATATCTCATGAAAGTGGTTGGCAACGGCGTGATCGAGGCTTGCGAACGGGCTTTCCGCGATCACACAGCGCACAATGGGTGAACGCGCCGTGCCCATCAACGCCACCGCGCCCCCCATAGATTCCCCCAACACCCCGAGGGGTGTCCGCTTCATGTCGGGGCGGGACTGCACATAGGCGATGGCGGCAAGCAGGTCATCGGTCTCCCGATAGCCCAGCGTACAGCGGTCGCCCCCACTCTCTCCCCGCGCCCGGAAATCGAAGAGCAGCACCGCGTACCCGGCATCATGCAGAATATGCCCAGGCTCCAGCATCGCCATGCGTGTGCTGTCCACCCCATGGCAACACACGACAACCCCCTTCGCCTTGCCCGTTGCCGGAACAAACCATCCCTTCAGCGGTGTGCCATCCGATGACGTAAAGGCGACCCCCTCATAGGGGAGGTTCAGATCTTTCGGGGTGTAGGTCATGCGCTGGTGCTTGGGCCGCACGGTATCCCATGCCAAGAGAAGACACATACCCATCAGCAGGCCGCAGAGCAGCAACGCCGAGCGTATCAAGCGTATCCACAGAGGAGTACGTCGCCTCTGCGTTCTGAGCGTAGGCGCCGGAGTGAATTGAGAAGCGGATATCGGGTCCATAACTCTTAAGACGGTACACGGCAAATGAGGTTTCGCGCGTCCAGGCTCCTGCATTCGGCGCGTCGGAACCGACCTCGGCAAGGGCATGCCTGCAAAATACAGCAATTTTCAATAAATGCCCCCGGTGCATTATTTCGTCAATGATTCAGATCGGATAACTCGTGAATCAGATAGCTTGATGATACTGCTGTCATCAGGCAGGATTCGATCCTGCTTCATGTTACTCAAAGGAAGTCTTCATGGTGAAACGCAATTTTCTTGATAGGCCCCTTCCACGCAGCGTCGCCCGTTTCAAAGAGGCTCCTACATCGCCCTATAAGGTTTATACCGATCGGCCCAATGCCCGCATCGAACTGATGGACAAGGGCCTGGTAGGTTTTGAGAACACCAATGTGATCATTCGCAGTCGCAGGCACCACTGTCCTTGTGGAGAACACATCGGTCCGCTCTCCATCTTCTTTGTGAGCAAGGGGCAGGAGGCCTGTGAGATCGATGGACGCCGTTTTGTCCTCGATGAGAGCGCCTATTTGATCCACAACCTCGGCCAGCGCGTTTCGGGCGAAACGATCCTGGAGACCGAGGTAGATTCTCTGGTCATCGGCTTCTGGCCCGGATTTGCCGAAGACGTACTGCGCAGCCTGACCACGCCTACCGACCAACTCCTGGACACCCCCAAAGAGAGTGCTCTCCAACCCGTGCAGTTTTTCAATCAGCTCTATCCGCACGATAAGATCCTCTCCCCGGCCCTCTTCCGTCTGCGCGCGTCTCTGGAGAGCGATACGGTTCACCACGGATGGCTGGAGGAGCAGAACCATCTTCTGCTGGAACGGCTGCTCTATGTCCATCGCAATATCCGCAACGACATCGAGAGCGTCCCCGCCATCCGTGCCTCCACGCGAACGGAGATCTATCAACGCCTGCATCGAGCCCGCGACTTCATGGAGGCCAATCTCGACCGGCCGGTGACGATCATTGAGATCGCTTCCGCCGCCTGGTTCTCGCCGCACCACTTTCTACGGCTGTTCAAACAGGTTTTCCATGAGACGCCGCACCAGTACCTGATCCGACGGCGACTGGAACGAGCGCAGCGCCTCCTGATCCATTCGGATATCCCGATCACCGATATCTGCTTCTCCGTCGGCTTCGAAAGCCCAGGGTCCTTCAGTTGGCTCTTCCGCCAACGCATCGGGCAATCCCCGGAGCAGTTCCGACGCCTCCATCGCGCTCATGACTCACGGAAGTGATGAAAGCGCTTTGATCTCGTAACAACGCAACGAAGGGCAGGCGCAGAGCCTGCCCTCTTTACCCCGCCGTGGCAGCCAGGACGGAGGGAAGGCGTGTCGCCGGATCCTGGTGATAGTACCCCTGAAGTACACCGTAGAGCCGTGGATGCATATGGAGCATCTGGATCGGCTTCTCAAAAAAGCATTCTGTGACGACCGCGAAGAACTCGGCAGGGTTGGTAGCTCCATACGGATCTATCAACGTATGGTGTCCCTTCTCGACTGCTGCCACCAGGCGCTGGTATTCCTCTTGCATCACTTCCGCCCATTCGTCCACCTGCGCCTCCTCGTCCAGGAGCGGGACCCCGTTCATTGCATCATCGGTCGCATCGAGTTTGTGTGCAAACTCGTGGTAGACGACGTTGCGCCCATCGTCGGGATTGCTGCCGCCCTTTAAGACATCAAACCAGGAGAGCACGACCGGGCCGTTGCTCCAGGATTCGCCCAGGCGGTCGGAAATCTCCTGGTCCACCACGCCGGAAGGATCGCGGTGCTGCGCACGAACCTGGTACTCGGTGGGATAGACCAGGATGGACTCGACATTGGCGAAGTAGTTGTGCTTGCGATGGAAGATCAGCAGGCAGGCCTGCGCTGCAATGGTGACCTGGATCTCATCGGTCATCGCCAGTCCGCCACAGCCCTCCCAGCTCTTCTCCTCAATAAAGATCCGCAGATCGTCACGCAGTCGAGCCTGCTCCTCTTCGTTAAGGAGGGCATACGTCGGTATGTTCCGGTTCAGGATCTCCAACCATCCCTCCGGAAACGGCTTCTCTAGTATCTTATGCCGCCGATGTTCTGCAAACCACTCCAATACCATGGATGTTACGCCTCCTCGATCTCCGCCTGTTGAATTCCTCTGTTGTACTGTACGCTTACCAGGGCAGGATTGTCGCAAGGGAATCACTCCGGCATGAAGGAGCAGTAACCTCGTCTTGACAATACGTCCCAACTCGGCGGATAATACAGCTATCGACCCCATAGCGAAACAGAGGTCACCCAGGAAAGCCAGCCATCTCCGGGCGCTCCTGATCGAGGACGGCTTGCGTTGGAGGGGAGTTAAGAATACCATGAAGCAACGACGTGTGTCGTTTCCTATCAAGATAATGCTGGGCCTGGTGGTAGTTGCCGTCTTGGGGATATTCACTGCGAGCGTGTTGGGGTTGATTTCGCGCGTGCTGACGCACGTTCACGTGGCAGCCCGATAAGAAGGAGGGCCGACGTATATGAGCAAACCGCTTTTAGAAGAGCAATTCTCCGGAGTTGTCGAGCTAGGCATCAAATTAGAGCGCGTCGGCGGTCTCACTGTATGGGAAGCACAACCCGTCTTACGGCATCAGAAAGCGGTGTTTCGTATCCAACAATCCATTCGCCCTGTAAGCGAAGAGGGTGATTGCGGTTGCTTTCAATATGCCGATCTCTCGATCCTCTTCCCCGACGGCTCCGAAAAACGCCCTGATATCAGCATCTTCTGCTGCGAACCCGACGAAGAGGATGAATCCGTTTCGATGCTTCCCGAAGCCGTGATCGAGATCATCAGCAAAGGCTATGAAGCGAAAGATTTTGAGGTAGGCGTGCCCTTCTATCTGGCCCAGGGCGTCAAAGATGTGATTACTCTCGACCCCCGCTCCAATGAAGTCCATCTTTTCCGCCGCAATAGTACGTCCCAGCATCTCTCTCCTGTCGAAATCGTTCTGGAGTGCGGATGCGTCTGCACCGTTTAAGGCACAGGTAAAAGTCTGAGAGTAGTCGGTTTCTCCGAGAGTGGGATGGTGTACGCCCCACGCTCTGTGGGGAGCAGCGGGGTGGTAACGACCTTCTGCCCGTTAGAAATGGTCTCGACGCGAAGATGGGCGGTAGGCGTCCAGCGAGACGCAGGCGAGAGGGTGACCTGGACCGTGTGCGCCTTGAGATCGAAGGCGACGCTCTCGAAGGTTCCGGCATCCAGCGTAAGCCAGAGGTGGAGCGGCGCCAGGAAGACGCGCTTGCGGAAGCCGTCGCGCGGCAGGATGTGGATTTGTCCCTTTGCCTCCTGCACCTTGCAGCCGAAGCCCAGCCAGCCGAACTCCGGGTGATGGAGTACGTAGGAGCCGGCGTTGCGGGCATAGCCGTAGAAGGCAATGCCATAGTCCGCCGTGTAAGGATCGAACTGGAGTATGGCAGGGTCCGCGTCGAAGCCGTAGGAGCCGAAGCCGTCTTTATCGATGTTCGCCAGCACCTGATCCATGCCGGCGTAGCCGACGCGCAGCAGGTAGAGGTCGTCGGGACTGCGGCGATAGGCGTCCAGAACGGGGATGGAGTTGATCGTCGAGCCATAGTGGTTCGTCATTCGGACGATCTGCTGCCAGCGCGTCCCGTTGACCGGTGCGTCAAAGTAGCGGCGGCCCGCGCCGTTGTAAGCCCAGTTCGGCAGGGTTGGCATGTAGCCCAGAATGGCGTCGAGGGTCACCTGCGCCTTATCATCAGCGCCGAAGTAGCGACACCAGGTATAGATCTCCTCCTGCCCCGTTGAATCCCAGGGCATCTCGCTGCCGAACGGATAGCGCAGGCCCACCCAGCGGGTCTCCCGCTGCTTCATGTAGGCTTCCAGCGCGTCCGCCTTCTCGTTCCAGCCTTCGCGCCGCAGGTCGCGGACGATCTCCGGAAAGACGCTGCCGACCATCAAACCCACCTCCGCATAGCCGGGCGCAAACTGACGTATCGCCAGCGCCGTGCGGTAGGCGTGTTCCAGATACCAGTCCCATGTCTGTGCCTTTGTCAGCCCCGTGTAATCGCGGGAGAGATGGTAGAGCGCCCAGTAGACGGCGGCCACATGCGGATAGTTGAAGGAGCGCCAGGTGGTCTCGGTGCGCGCCTTGTCCCAGCCGCCGCGCACCGTATAACGATAATTCGGGACCGCGCTCGGCTCATAGAAGAAGAGACTGGCCCGCACGCTGTAGTCGGGGTTCTGGACGTGGCCCCAGAGCGTATTGCTGACATACTTCTCCAAAAGCGCGATCTCGTCCGGGTTCGGCTGCCCCAGGTTCTTCATCGCCATCGCCACGGAGGCTCCCACTCCGATCTCATCGCTCAGTCCGGAGAACCAGGTATGGGAGTGTTGGACCACCATCTGACCGGTCTCGCGGTTGAACGGTAGGAACGAGTAGGTGCGAGAAAAGGGATCCGTCGGGTCGGTAAACCACTGTTTTGCGGCATGGAACGCGCCCAATCGCCGTACCTGCTCCATCTCCGGCGGCGTCACAATGTAATGGAGTTCCTGGTGCAATCCATCGGCATAGGTGAGCGTCAGGCGGCAGCGCCCCGGCTGTTTACCCATCAGAGTGTAGCCGCGCCAGCCGTTCGCGGTCTGCCTGGCATCCGGCTTTACCTGCACTGCGCCTGCCGGTTCGACCGCTACCGCCTCCACCACCGAAGAGGCATGAACGAACAGTCGCGCCGTCTGATCCGTCGCGACCACATAGCCGGGCGCTCCGACTACCACCGGACGCCGCTCCGCCATCAGGGTCGGCTCGATCTCCTTGATAGTCGGGGCCAGTACAAATCGGTAGCCGTAGGTAATGCTCTCACCGGGTTGGAGGGTACGCGAGGTGGGCGCGTTCCAGGGCTGCGCCTGCCTCCAATCGCTCTCCGCGTAGGCTTTCGTCTGCGTCATCCACTCATAAAAGCCCTCGAAGGTCACATCACGAGGCGTTGGATCGTCGTAGAGCGGGCGGTAGGCTTCAAACGAGGTCCCCTTTTCCGGCAAAACGAGCAGTGCAGGCCCCTGTCCGTTCAGGCGGGTCACCTGCAGATAGCCCGCCTCGCCGCCAATGTAGGGGTCGGCGAAAGCGCAGCGGTCGTGGGTGTCGTCGAGGGAGCGCCCGCTGATAAGGTTGTTGAAAACCATGGCAGCCCCGAACGCACCGATCTCGACGGGCTGCTGCGTCCGGTTGGTGAGGCGGAAGCGGAGGGCCAGGGTCCCATTCGCAGCCGTCCAGGCGCGTACCACCGAGACCGGACACTCGGCGTTCAGGGTGGGCGTCAGGTCGGCAGCGGCCAGCGCCTCCTCTTCGCGAACAGGCTTGATCTTCTCTCGGTCAGAGGTCGCTGAGGAGACCAAGACCCACGCCTTGCCGGCGCTCCGTGCCCTCAAGGTAAAGTCGCCCAGGTGATAGTAGCCGTCGCCCAGCCGCCCGGACAGACGGTCTCCTGGCGTGAAGTCGAATGTGGTTCCCTTTGGGGAGAGTGCGGCGGCGGTCTGCGTTGCCTTCAAGAGCGAGAGGGTGAACGGGCCGACATCCACTTTCTCGATCCCTTTCGCCTGGATGCTTGCCGCAGGCGGACGGGTC
>DATGIG010000134.1:0-6086 GCA_035295825.1 Chthonomonadaceae bacterium
CGATCTCTCTACGGCAAGATCGCGCTGCCCCTCGCCAGCCTGATCTTCGGTATCCTCGGCGCGGCGCTCGGCTGCAATACCCAGCGAGGAGGCAGCCGCACCGTCGGTTTCGGCATGGCGATCTTTATCGTGTTCCTCTACTATGTGTTCTACCGGGCGATGTTCGTCGTCGGCAAAAACGGTGGGCTGGCTCCCATGCTGGCCAGCTTCCTGGCGGACATTATCGGGGCTATCGTCGGGCTGATCCTGGCGATACGCGCCTCGCGTTAAGCGTGTAAGCGACGAGGCGCAGGGGGTGTCTGTTCATGTTCTGGACTATCGTCGCTCTCATATTTCTGATGGCGCTGGGCGGGTTTGTCTCGTACTACGGCGATTTACAGGGGAGGCGCTGGGGCAAGAAGCGCGTCTCCTGGTTCGGCCTGCGTCCCAAGCATACCGCGATCCTCATCACCATCCTGACAGGAAGCGCCATCGTCGTCCTCAGCACCGTCGTCATCATGGCCGCCGTCCCCAATATCCGCGACGTCATATTGAGCGGCGAACACGCCATCCGCGATAATAAACGTATCCTCGCCCAGAATCAGCAGGATAAGACGGCCTCCGCCAGTCAGCTCGATGCCGTGAACCATACCCTGGCAATCCGCAGCCACGATCTGGAAGCGAAAAATCAGGAACTCGCGAAGGTGACGCCTCTGCTTGCCACCCTCCAACAACAGCAGCAGCAACTGATAAAGCAGAACCAACTGCTGCAACAGCAGAACTCCCAACTGACCGCCACGATCAAACGCGATAGGGCCGCCCATGAAGCACTGACGCAGGAGAACCGCAAAGAAGCGATCTGGAATAAGAATGCCGAACAGATCAATAAAGACCTCGCCGATCAGAATATCTCTCTCACGCGTGACAACATCGAGAAGACCCGCACCAGTACGGACCTTCAGCAGAAGAACGATACGCTTACTCACGATAACATCGGATTGACCAAACAGAATGACCGCGTTCGCGCAGAAAACGAGGCGATCTACAACAAAAGCAAGAGCCTGGAACTGGAAATGATGGCAAAGACGCAGCAATTGAGCGCATTGAGGCAGCAATTGGACGATCTGGCACGGCAGCGAGACGAAGATTTGAGAGTATACGGGCAGGTCACCGGCGAAAACCAGAACATCCTGCAAAACTATGCCATGCTGAAGCGGGCGCGCATGAATATCCGCGCCGACAGCGAACTGGCGCGCCTGACCATCGCGCCCCATCTCCGCCCGGAAGCCGTGCGCAACCAACTCCTCCAACTGCTGATGAACGCCAGCGATACGGCCCGCAAACTGGGCGCTTCTCCCGATATAAGCGGGCGGGAAGCGCGGATCGTACCCAAGCAACTCATCACCGTTACCGGCGTACAGAAGGTGAATGAACAGGCCAGCCTGGATGCTCTGGCGGACAACCTGTCCGGGCGCGATAAGCCCGTTGTTGTCCTCGCCCTCACCCTCAGCAACAGCGTCGTCGGTGAGCCCGTAGCAGTAGAACTCCAGCCCTACCAGATCGACCGGGTGTATGACCGAGCAGAGAAGGTGGCCGAGCGCCATATCGACGCCCGCCAACCGGTGGATAAGATCATCGAGAACCTGATCCAGTTCCTGCAAAAAGATGTGCGTGACGCCGCCATCAAGGCCGGAGCGCTCCCACGCATCGATCCGGAGACCGGCATGCCCGAAATCGGCGTCATCGGGACGGCGGAACTCTTCCAACTCACCGACCGCGTCCGGAGGATGGGCGGCGATGTGATTTTGACAGCGACCGCAAAACACGATGTCTCTTCCGCCGATCCTCTCAATCTGGAGTTCAAAGTGACCCGCGTGAGCGATAAACCGGAAGCTCTCACGGAAAAGCGGATCACTGCGTTCCGTTCTGCCGGGCCGTGAACGACCCCATATCGGCGCAGGGCGCAACAAGCAGCGACCCTACGGCCATTCCGGTGGAGGCGGTCCTCGCCATCGACCCCGGCAGCCACAAGTGTGGCCTCGCCGTTGTCCGCCGCGACGGCAGGGTCCTCCATCGCGGTGTCGTTGCCACGGAAACGCTCGTATCCGAAGTAGAAACCGCACTCACCCAGTGGCAGCCCATCGCCCTCGTCGTCGGAGCAGGAACCGGTTCCAAGCCCCTCCTGCAGCGCCTGGAAGCCGCCGCCTTCGGCTTGCCTATCCTACAAATGGACGAATCGCACACCTCCGAAGCGGCGCGCGCGCGATTCGTCGCCGAGAATCCCCCCCACGGCTGGCAGCGCCTGCTGCCGCGCAGCCTCCGCACCCCCGACCGCCCCTACGACGACTATGTCGCCGTCATCCTCGCCGAACGCTACTGGCAAACTCAAAAATCATCCACAGAAAAAGCAAAAGATCGATCCACAGATTAACGCAGATGAACACAGATTACAAACAAACGAAGAGAACCGGCCACCCGCTCCATTTGCAGAAGCAATCGTCTCTCCTTCTGGCATTTAATCTGTGGTAATCTGTGTTAATCTGTGGATAATCCTGGTTTTAGTGTTTGTGATGCGGGGTGAAGGCGGAGGCGAGCAGTGCGAAGAGCAGGCACACCCCGGAGAGCAGCAGCACAAAGATGAGGGCCGTGCGGTCTTCTCCGGAGTTCACGGCGTCGTAGACGGCGAGGGGCAGCGTACGGGTCTCGCCCGGAATGTTGCCTCCGATCATCAGGGTGGCGCCGAAATCGCCCAGCGCGCGGGCAAAGGCCAGTCCCACCCCGGCCACGAGGCCGCGACGCGCCAGCGGCAACTGGATCCGCAGAAATGTCTGGAGGTCCGTGGCGCCCTCCGTGCGGGCGGCATCCAGCAGTTCCGGCGCGACATCGGCGAACGCGGCCTGGAGGGTACGCACCAGAAGCGGCAGACTGACCAGAGAGGCCGCCACCGCCGCGCCCTGCCAGGTGAAGGCGAGGTCCGTTCGGGTAATCACATGAAAGGCGTGCCCGAGCGGGCTGGTTTTCGCCAGCGCCACCAGCAGGTAGTAGCCCAGCACGGTCGGAGGCAGCACCAGCGGCAGCAGCACGACCCCCTCCCAGAGCGCGCGTCCCGGCAGGCGACGCCGCGCCAGCAGATACGCCAGCGGAATGCCGATCACACAGGAGAGCAGCGTCGCGCACACGGCGACCCGGAGGGAGACGAAGAGCGGCGACCAGTCTATGGGGCCGCTCATGAGCGATGCGGCGGTTCAGAGGCAGCGCGCCGGGAGGGCTTCGGGGTCTCGGGCAGAGCGAAATTGTACTTCTTCAGGATGGCGCGCCCTTTCGGGCCGGCCACAAAGGCGGCGAAGCGCCGCGCGGCCTCGGGTTGCGACGTGGACTTCACCACCGCCAGCGCCTGGCGGAGCGGCGTATACAGCTTCTCAGGAACCAGCACGGTACTCCCGCCGCTATCCTTCGCCAGCGACAGCGAGATCAGGGCCACATCGGCATTGCCGGACTGCGCGAACTGGAGCGTCTGCTGGATGTTCTCGCCATACACCAGCCGCGACTGCAGCGTGTCCCAGAGCCTGGCGGCCTCCAGCGCTTCCTGCGCCGCCTTGCCGTAGGGCGCGACCTTCGGATTGGCGATGGCGATATGCGCGTAGCGGGGCTGGGTCAGATCCGCAAGGGAGCGCGGGCAGGGCGGGCCGCCTTTGCGGGTCCACAAGGCCAGCCGACCGATGGCATAGACCTGCCGGGTGTCCGGCAGCAGCAGATCCTGCTTATCCAGATCCGCAATATAAGATTCGTTGGCGGCGGCAAAAACATCGAAAGGCGCGCCATGTTCGATCTGCTGGGTCAACTGGCCCGTCGCCCCGAAGGTGAGCTTGACCAACTGGCCGGTCTCCCTCTGGTACGCGTCCGCGACCTCTTTGAACGCCTTCGACAGATCGGCAGCCGCAGCGACACGCAGGATCGGCTGTGACTGTCTTGCCTGAACCGCCGGAACCCATCCGATCAGAAAGAGGCAGAATACCGCCAGCCAGCCAAAGCGATGCAGCGAAAAAGCCGTGTTAGGTTTTACCATCCCATGCACCCCATCCATAAGACTGTTGGCGGAAGCGAATTCCCCTGCTCCCTCTTCGGCATCCGGCAGGCCGGAAAACACCGCCTGCAGGGGAGTAACCCTATTATAACAGAGAGCGCTCCAAAAAAACAATCCTCGCAGGAATCTCCCCCCTCCCTACCGAACAGAGGAACACTTATCACACCTAATCATTTGCAGCGATCCGATACCAAGCCCAACGGCTTTTCCTGTCGCACTGCACACGCTTCCAATCCCCAGTCCCCCCTCTCCCTGGAGGGAGAGGGGTCGGGGGTGAGGGTGAAACCCATGGCCTTCGCCTACGATGTGTTCCTTAGCCACAGCTCCCAGGACAAACCCGCCGTCCGGGAACTCGCCCAACGCCTCCAAGCCGACGGACTGCGCGTCTGGCTGGACGAGTGGGAGATCCAGCCCGGCGACATGATCGGTCTGCAGATCGAGAAGGGCTTGGAGCAGTCCCGAACGCTCATCCTGGTCATGTCCCAGAACGCCTTCGCCTCCGAGTGGGTGACACTGGAACGCCATACGGTCCTCTTCCGCGATCCCACCAACAAGGACCGTCGTTTCATCCCCCTCCTCCTCGACCAGACCGACATCCCCGACATCCTCCGACAGTTCGCCTATGTGGACTGGAGAGAACCCACCGACCAACAGTACGCCCGCCTCCTCGCCTCCTGCCAGCCACCCAAGCAAAGGAGAACTCCGAGGACCACTCCCGCAGCCCAACGCCAGCCTGGCAACATCCTCAAAGGACATACCAATTGGGTGCGAGGCGTCGCGCTCAGTTCGGACGGTCTTCGAGCGGTCTCGGGTTCCTACGACAATACCGTTCGAGTGTGGGATCTGCAAACCGGACGATGCATCGCCACTCTCAAAGGACATACTGGTACGGTGTATGGTGTCGCGCTCAGTTCGGACGGTCTTCGGGTGGTCTCGGGTTCCTACGACAATACCGTTCGAGTGTGGGATCTGCAAACCCGACGATGCATCGCCACTCTCAAAGGACATATCGAAACGGTGCATGGCATCGCGCTCAGTTCGGACGGTCATCGAGCGGTCTCGGGTTCCGCTGACAAGACCGTTCGAGTGTGGGATCTACAAACTGGACAATGCACCGCCACCCTCGAAGGACATACCAGTAATGTGTGGGGCGTTGCCCTCAGTTCGGACAGCCTTCGAGCGGTATCGAGTTCTGACGACAATACCGTTCGGGTATGGGATCTGCCTCCCTTCGGCAAGAGCCCTACGGAGCAAACCAACGGGCTACTCTACACCAATGCCAAGGTGCTGCTGGTGGGGGATAGCGGAGTGGGTAAGAGCGGATTGGCTCTGCGCCTTGCCGAAGACCGTTTCGAGGCGACCGTCTCCACCGATGCCGCCTGGGCCACCCAACTGCAACTGCCTCATGATGCCAGTGGGAATGACATTGAACGCGAAATCTGGCTGTGGGACTTTGCCGGGCAGGCGGACTATCGCCTCACCCATCAACTCTACATGGATGAGACAGCTCTGGCTGCCTTCGTCTTCAACCCCCAGAGCGAGAACCCCTTCGAGGGATTGGGACAGTGGGATCGTGATCTCCAGCGTGCTGCGCGTCGTCCCTTCACGAAACTGTTGGTGGCAGGACGCTGTGATCGAGGCGGATTGATGGTCAGCAGAGAGGCTGTCGAACAGTTCCGCAAGGAGCGCGGTTTCGATGCCTACCTCCAGACTAGCGCTCTCTCTGGGGAGGGGTGTGCGGAACTGCGTGATGCTATCATCGGCAACATCGCCTGGGAGACAATTCCCTGGACATCCTCTCCGCGCATCTTCAAGGTGTTGAAGGAGGAGATCGTCAAACTCAAGGATGAGGGCAAGGCACTGCTGAGGATGGGAGAACTCAAGCAGCAGTTGGAGATGCGGCTGCCGAGCGAAGTCTTCACCCTGGAGGAGTTGCGAGCGGTGGTCGGGTTGCTGGCAGGTCCTGGAGTGGTGTGGCAATTGGAGTTTGGGGACTTTGTTCTGCTTCAGCCCGAACGTATCA
>DATGIG010000135.1:0-2419 GCA_035295825.1 Chthonomonadaceae bacterium
CGCCTGGTTCAGGCGATCGATATCGCGCGCCAACAGGCTCGCCCATCCGCTCATCTCCTGCCCTACCGTAAGCGGCGTAGCGTCCTGGAGGTGGGTACGGCCGATCTTGACTACCCCGGCGAACTCCTGCGTTTTGGCCGAGATCGCCTCGCGCACACGCTGGATGGCGGGGATCAGATCGTTGTGCAGCCGCATCGCAGCCGCGATATGCATCGCCGTCGGAAAGGTGTCATTGGAAGACTGCGACATATTGACATGGTCGTTGGGATGGAGGAAATCCTTGCTGCCGAGCGCGCCGCCTGCGAGTTCGATGGCGCGGTTTGCGATCACCTCGTTCGCATTCATATTGGTCTGCGTGCCGCTTCCGGTCTGCCAGATACGCAATGGAAACTGGGAATCGAACTTCCCCACTGCCACCTCGCCGGCGGCCCGCACGAGGAAACGCGCCTTCTCAGGCGACAATTTACCCAGTTCCATGTTGACGAGCGCAGCAGCCTTTTTCAGGATGCCGAACGCATGGATGAGCTCCGGCGGCATCGTATCGCGACCGATTGCGAAATGGATCAGGGAGCGCGCTGTCTGTGCGCCCCAATAGACATCGGCAGGCACCTCCACCGTCCCCATACTGTCGGTCTCAAGCCGTGTCGCGCCCTGTGTGGGAATCATGGCTTCCTCCTCTCCGAAGCGCCTCCTATCCCGCTCGATTGCGAAAGGCCCTCAACCCGGGGCCCTCTCCCATAATTGGGAGAGGAGAGACACTTCTTACGAGCGAGTGCGCTCCGCGCAGGGTAGACTTCCCTTCTATTGTACATGAAAACGTCTCGCCCCCGCTTCCAGAACTGGAAGCGGGGGCGAGACGTTTTCCAACAGGGGCAATGCCTGGCGCTGGCAGAACCCGTCAGTTGCTATTGACCCCGGGTTCGTAGGTGCCGTGCAGAGGACAGCATTTGACCTGGAAGGTGGTATTGTCGATGGTATGGCCCTGATAGATGGCGAAATAGGCGCCGTTGGGGCAGGTCGGAGAGATCTGAAGATCCTGCAGCTTATTCTGACTGATCAGATCCGCAACGGTCGACCCGATCCAGGTGCTATAGTCTTGCGACTCCGTCTTCACCCGGGCCGCAACAACGGCGTTGGCGATGGTCTGCATATTCGAGCGGCAGACCTTATACTGCGTGTCCGCGACGGCGCTCAGGTAGAGAGGTAGGGCGATAGCCATGAGAATCACGAGAATCAGAATGGTAACGAGGACCTCGATGAGTGTTAATCCACTTTGACGACGGCGAGCAGCACGAAGGGCAAGTGTCATGGCTTTTTCCTTAAATGCGTGGAAGGATCCTACTGGCAATGGGGCGACCGCACCAACGCGCATGCAAACGCTGGAGGCCCCAGGAAAAACCTGTCCGGATCAGGTACGCATTCTGCGCAGAGCGTGTCTTGGGAGTCACGTTCTACGAAAATTATGAGTGCTTAGAAAGTCAATTTGCGTTCCATCTTATGCCAGATTCGACTTTGCCGGCTCCTCCAGATGAGATTGGTAGCATAATAGAATACTATGCCTGTCCGAATGCAAACAAGGGGCTAAAGCCCTCTGCTCTTTGATTCTTGGGGAAACTTTTGCCCCTGCGTGGGGAGGCGTGCGGAATCGCAAGGGAGGCTAAGAGAGAAGAGAGGGCGTGCAGCGCCCTCTCAGGAAGCGGCGGACTGCGAGCGTTCGTACTGTAGCACGCTCACTCGCGCCGCCAGCGCCGTGGCGATGTTATGGAAGGCGCATGCCGCCTCGCTCTCGGGGTGCGAGAGTACGATCGGTATGCCGGCGTCCCCTCCTTCGCAGATTGCCGGATCGAGCGGAACGCGCCCCAGAAACGGCACACCGAAGCGCGCCGCCGCCTGCGCGCCGCCGCCGCTGCCGAAGACCGAACCGCTCATGTTCTCTACCACGCCGAGGATCGGAATCTCCTTTCCGTTTCCCTGCGGTTCTCCTCCACGCTGCGGATCCGGCCCACCCTGGCGGAGCATGCGGAACATCAGCACACTTTTGTTAGCGATCTCCTGCGCTACCTGCTGCGGGGTCATCACGATGACCACCCCGGAGAGCGGAACCTGCTGCGCCAGCGTCAGCGGCGCATCTCCGGTTCCGGGCGGGAGGTCCACCACCAGGTAGTCCTGCTCGCCCCAGGTCACATCGCCCAGCAACTGCCGCACTGCGGCGGCGACCATGGGGCCGCGCCAGACTACGGCCTTGTCCGGGTCCAGCAGTGAGCCGAGCGACATCATCAGCACGCCATGGGCCGTGAGCGGCACGATCTTCGGGCCGGTTGGGGAGTTGGACATCAGCGGACGCTTCTGATTGCCCATCATCAATGGAAGCGAGGGGCCGTAGATGTCCGCATCCAGCAGGCCGACCTTCGCGCCGGTT
>DATGIG010000136.1:0-9710 GCA_035295825.1 Chthonomonadaceae bacterium
CGGTCGGCATCTCCGCCTATAAGGTTACGGTGAACACAAAGGTAACCCTGACGGCGACGCTCAACGGAGTGTCCAAGTCCGTGGTTCTGACAGTCACGCCGTAAGCGTTGAGGACACGGCTGTCCACCCTGCATCCTGGCACAAACGGTTGTTTGCAGCCAATGCGTGACAGGATGCAGGATGGACGGTATGTAGTAGAGAGTGAACACAAGTGGTTGTGCCTCCGTCAAAACGGGAAAGGCAGTTTTTTTGGATTGCCCTGCGTCGCATTAGACGCAGGGCCTTCTTTTTGTTGCGGAAAAAACGCGGAATCCAGGGAACAATTCCCCGGTAATATCAGACTTATCAAATGATTCAAGCAGTCTGTTTGCACCTATATGACGCAGAGGGTTTTGGCTCTATTCAGTCACTCTCTCCTTCTGCGGATGCCGTCTATACATTACTATGGATCCGGCCCTGCCGGATCACCGCCCTATCGCCCGGCAGCCTCTCCGCTCTATTTCGCGGAACGGTCCCGACGCCCGACTGCCGGGCTTGTGTCATCAGGATGACCATCATGAAAACTGCGACCTCCCTGGCCCGACACATCCTCCGTGTGGAGGCGATGTCGGCACTCTTCTGCCTTGGAATGGCTCTGGTGGGGAGTACCACAGCCTTCGCCGACTCCCCTCTGCCTCCCGGCGCCTTCCTGCGCCAGCCCGCCCAGAGCGTGCAGGCGCTCAACCACCAGCTTGTCACCGATCCACTCGTCTGCCAGCGGTATGCGCGTCTCTACAACATGCCGGTAGAAGAGGTGCGGGAGGCGTTTGCGCATCTGAAGCTGACACGCCTGACACTGGATCAGACTTTCCAGGTCCACTATGTTCACACGGGCGAGCGCATCGGTTACAAGGTGCGTCGTGTCCGCAAGGGAACTCCCATCTACTCCTTTGCCGATGGCACTCCCATTCTGGTACAGGTCTGTGGGAACCCCGTGCGTTCCAAGCGAGGCTTCCATCTGGGTACTCCGCCACCGGAAACCGAACTGCCTGCCACCGCAGTTATGTTCAACGAAAACGAAGCGCTGGAGGCAGCCCCTCCCAACCTCATGGCGGAGCTGAACGGTTTACGGAGCGTGCCTCCTGGCACGCAGCTTCCGCCCCCATTGGATTTCGTGGAGATCCCGGATATTCCTGCCGAGGCGCCCACGGACACGTCCACAATGCGCATGCATCGCGAACTCCCGGTTCAGCACGTCAGAAATTGGAGCCGTGGAGTTTTACTGTTCCCATTGGCAGCATTGCCATTTTTAGCAATCTCGGGGGACCATTCGTCGCCCTCCACATCTGCCTTTACGCCTCCCGTCGTCATCCCTCCTGTGGTTATTCCCCCGGTGGTCACACCGCCGGGAGGCTCTTCCTCCGGACCCCCTACGCCGGGCGGGGGGACGGGAGGGCTGATTACGCCCGAACCCACCTCACTCTGGCTCTTCCTGGCTGGGGGCGGCGGTCTGTTGATCCCGGCATGGCGCAAGATATCCCATCTCTCCGGAAAGCGGAGCCCGTAGCGCATACGCGGCGTGACACGAGGCGAGGCGCGTGGTATGTAGTAGAGAGTGGACACAAATGGTTTGGCTCCGTCGTCGCCGACGGGGCGTTTCTCTTCCGGTTTAGCCCTTCGTTGCGCGAGACGAAGGGCATTTTTTTGTGTAATACTTGCGTTGGAAAAGTACGAAGAGATAAATTTGCGCTTCAGGAGGGGGCATTGAAGTTAGAGGTTGTGCGGATACCGGGAATGGAACAGGACCTGGTCGGGCTGCGGTACACGCCGAACAGTGAGCCGAAGCCGACGGCCCTGGTGATGGCGCACGGCTTTACGTCCGGCAAGTATAGCCTGGATCACCTGGCGGGCTATCTGGCCGGGCGCGGTTACGAGGCGCTGACGTTCGACCTGGTTGGGCATAAACTGGGCGCGACGGGTGGTGCGATGGCGCGGACGGAACAGGCGGCGGAGAATATGCGGGATGCGCTGGCCTGGATGCGTTCCCGCACGCTCGCCGCAAACCTCGTTCTGGTCGGCCACTCCATGGGGGCGGCAGCGGCACTGCAGGCGGCGGCCTGGGACTTGCAGGAGAGGAGTGCGCCGCCAGTGGTGGGGCTGATCTGCCTCTGCATGGGCCTGGAGCCGGCGCGGGGCTTCGATAGCCAGATCGGGCAGACCATGCTGGCGCAACGGAGCGACTATGTGGTCGGAGCGCCGCCCCTGGAGCTTCTGACCGGGCTGGATCGATTGCTGGAGGCGGCGCGACACCTCGACGCCCTGCCGACGCTGCTTATTGCCGCGAAGCAGGATGTGCTGCTGACGGTAGAGCGCGTGGAGGCGCTGGCAGCGCAGATCGGGCCTAACGCCGCTGTAACAGCTCTGGATTCGACGCACCTGGAAGCACCAGATCGGGCGCGGGGAACCATCGCCAACTGGCTGGACCGTCTCCCTTCCCTCTCCAATCTTTAGAGCGCCTAAGAGTGTGTACGGAAACTCTTCTCTGCGGCGTTGAAACGCCGCTCTGATACGCAAAGTCCGCCTTCGCGGACTGCACCCTGAACCCGCGCAGGCGGGTTTCGCGTTACAGAACGGGGATTCATCCCCGTGGCATAGGATTTCCGTACACTCTTTAACAAACCTGAATGTCCTGGGAGTGCGGGCGTCCCGTCCGCATCACTCCCCAAACGACGAGGCGGAGGGAGGTTTGGTTAGGAGCTCTTGTGAAAAGGAGGAGTTGAGGGGCAGACGACGAATGATAGGGTAGCAATCACCACCGTTGCTTGCCGCGATCTCTTATCCTGGACGAGGAGGCCGATTTATGCACTGGAGGATTTGGATACCGCGTCTCCTAAAGGTCCTTGGAGCGCTCTTCCTCGGGTTGATGCTCTTCGTGATGGTTATTATATTGTGGATCTATCATGAAGTCAGGCAGACGCTCAATGCACCCGCCGTTCCCGTACAAATCAGCCCGACGATGAACGCGCAAACGGTTGCGCTCTTCAAGGAAATGGGAGTTACATCCGATACGGACACAACCATTGCATCTGAATCACAAGGGGCGAATGCAGTGGACCTGAACCGGGTGAGCGTGGCATTGGCTAAGGGAGCAAACATCAACGCGCAATGCCGGGCAGGGTATACGCCGCTGATGGTGGCGGCAATGGGTAGTCAACACGCGGCCCTCCGTTTCTTGCTTGCGCACGGGGCGCAAATCAATGGGCGAAGCCGTCACCTTGGGACGGCGCTCTCTCTTGCTACCGAGCAAGGGGATGAGGAGACGATGACAATCCTTCTGGATCATGGCGCCGATGCGAACACACAGGATTTTGCGGGTCTGACAGCCCTGATGGACGCGGTACAGGATACTTCCCCTGCTAAAGTCCGCTTGCTGTTAGCTCATCATGCAGATGTCAACATTCGAGATAACGGCAACCACACTGCCCTGTGGTTTGCCAAGACATATGTTCCGAAAAAACCTGAAATTGTGACGATGCTCGAACAGGCAGGTGCAAAGGAGTAGCCGGTGAAGAAACGTCGCGCTCTCCTCCTCACCCTCCTGGCTCTGCTGCTCGTGGTCGGTATCCCAACAGGCTTCTTGGTGCGTGCGTACCGGCGAGAACAGGCCAGCCGCAATATGATGGCGGCGATCAGTGAGGATGATATGCCTGCCGCACTCACTGCCCTTAAAGCAGGAGCCGATCCAAACACTCGCGACCACTCTTGGGAGAAACCGCTCTCCTTCATAGACCATATCAAACAGTTCATTCATGGCCTCTCGCCGCATACCCCCACACCACAGCCCGATGGCAGAGCCACCGTATTAATGCTTTGCATGGAAGATCCATGGATATCCGACCAACTCGTTCAGGCTCTGCTCGACGCTGGCGCCAATCCAAACGAGGGCGGTGATTACTATCCTCATAGTCTGGTCTCGCCACTGATGATTGCAGCCCAAAATGGGATGCTTTCTAAGGCTCGCCTGCTCCTGGCACATGGCTGCAATCTCCACCAGAAAGATCAGGCAGGGAATACCGCGCTTCATTATGCCGCCGAGTATAGCGAACCCAAAATGATTGGCTTTCTCCTTGATTTTGGAGCCGATATCAATGCCATCAATAACGATGGCGAGACTCCTCTCCATCGTGCCTGTTACATTCAAAATATTGAGAATGTTATATTCCTTGTAAAGCATCGGGCAAACGTCAATATCGGGAATCACTTTATCGTGGCTAACTTTCCGGAAACACCGCTTGATGTAGCGATATACACCTTCTCCGGCAGCGACCATAATGCCATTGTGAACCGCTTGAGGGAAGCCGGAGCCAAAACCGGCCAAGAACTCTCCTCCCAATCTGCCAGTCTACCAAAACACCAATAACGGGAGGATATTCCGTGTCCGATAGCGCCCGCAAAATACGAACACGCTGGATCGTTTTTCTCTCAGCGCTCTTTCTGCTGATCCTCTTGAGTGATGGCGTGGTGTCGTTTTTGCGTCAGGATGCCGCGAATAAGGCGCTGGTTGAGGCCGTCGGAGACCAGGATATCGCAGGTGTTCGCCTCGCCCTACGCCGAGGAGCCGATCCGAATTGCAATATCTATGATTCGCTCCTTCCTCTGACAGAGCGTCTTTCGTACATCTTCCACAAAGAAGAGCTTCCCAAAGTCCCTGTTTTGGTCTATGCTATCGAACCGGATAAGATTCCGCTGACGGATCCTGATCCGACCATCGCTCGCCTCCTGCTGAAGGCAGGCGCAAACCCGAACGGTAAGGATGACCAGGAAAGTACCCCCCTGATGACAGCGGCTTCCTGGGGCATGATAAATCATGTTCGGCTGCTCCTGGCCAGCGGCGCGCAGGTGGATGCAAGAAATGATTGGGGGCACACAGCGCTCTACAATGCACGCGCACCATCGAACAGACAGGGACCTGATAAACAGGTACTCGAACGGAGGAAAAAAGAGGCAGCGGAACTGTTGATCCAGGCTGGGGCAAAGGAGTAGAGAAGAATGGACTGAGCGAGCCGGTGTCTCCTGTCCGAACGGATAGGAATTCCCTATCCTTCCGCAGGAAGTTCTGTGCGCCCCATTTTCGGTAGATTCTACCCACGCAGGAATCGCCCTTCCACCTCGCGAACCCTTTTTTCAAACTTCCGTATCTCACACGGCACAACGTCCCCTCTGCCGACGTTGCCTGCCATCGCAAACAAAGGAGTGAACGCTGATGAGCCAGGAGACCCTCACCGCCCCCGCCATGACGGAGGCCATCGTCATCACACCGCAAGAGGCCGCAGGAGGCGGCTTTGTCCGCATTGCCGCCCTCCGCGATCTCCAGCCCGACCAGGCGCTCCTGGTGGAGGTGCGCGGCAGCACCGTGGCGGTCTATCTCCACCAGGGGAGCGTCTATGCCGTGGACAACCGCTGCCCCCACATGGGCTTTCCGCTGCACAAAGGCTCCCTCAAAGACGGCATTCTCACCTGCCACTGGCACCACGCCCGCTTCGACCTCTCCTGCGGCGGGACCTTCGACATCTGGGCCGACGACGTGCGCGGCTATCCGGTCGAGGTCCGGGGCGAAGGCGATGCGGCGGAGGTCTGGCTCGATCCTAACCCGCCCGTCCGCGACCCCATCGCCTACCATCGCGGACGCCTCCACGACGGCTTCCGGTATAACCTGCGCCTCCTCATCGCCAAGGCGGTCCTGGGCCTGGAGAGCGCCAACGCCGACCCGGTCGAAGCCCTCACCGTCGGGGCGCAGTTCGGCACGCGCTACACCACCAGCGGCTGGGGCGCGGGCCTCACTATCTTGACGGCTATGGCGAATATCCTGCCCTCCCTGCGCCCTGAAGACCGCGCGCTGGCTCTCTACCACGGCCTGATGCACGTCTCCAACGAGTGCGCCGGACGCCCGCCCCGCTTCCCACTGGAGCCGCTGGCCACGAAAGAGACCCATCCGGAGACCCTCAAGCGCTGGTTCCTGGAGTTTGTGGAGCGGCGCGATTCGGACGGGGCACAGCGCTGCCTCCGCACCGCCATCGCCGTCGGCCTGACGCAGCAGCAGATCGCCGACATGCTCTTCACCGCCTGCACCGACCACTTCTACCGGGACATCGGCCACCCGATGGACTTCACCAACAAAGCCTTTGAACTGCTGGATAAGATCGGCTGGGAGTACGCGGGCGACACCCTCACCAGCCTGCTGCCCCGCCTGGTCAACTCCTCCCGCATGGAGGAATCCTCCTCCTGGCGGCATCCCATCGACCTGGCGGAGCTCCTCTGGAACACCTTCCCCACGCTGCCCGAAGTTCTGGAGGCCGGTAAGGCGAAGCAAAGAACCTGGAACGACCACGCCGGCCTGGCGGAGACTCTGCTGCAGGACGATCCCGCCGCTGCCGTCGCGGCCCTCACCGCTGCCCTGCGCTCTGGCGCGACGCCCGAACAGCTTGCCGGAGCGGTCGCCTATGCCGCCGCCCGCCGTATCGCGCAGTTCCACACCCGCAACGAGTTCGGCGACTGGGACACGGTCCTGCACACCTTCACCTACGCCAACGCGATCCACCAGGCCATGCGCCGCGCGCCCTCCGTGGCCCTGCTGCGGGGCGTCTACGACGCGGCCATGTCGGTCTACCTGGACCGCTTCCTGAACACGCCGCCCGCAGCCCTGCCCCGCCCCTCCGCCGACGCCGTCACGCTCCCCGACGACCTGCTCGACCTGCTCAACCGGCAGGGGCGCGTCAACGAGGCCGGAACGCTCGTCGCCACGGTCCTACAGAATCCAAATGCAGACGCCGCGCTCCAGCAGGCTGTCGGAGCCGCCCTGCTGCGAGAGGACACCGACTTCCACACCTTCCAATCCGTGGAGGCCGCTTTCCGGCAGTACGAATCCCTGCGCGGGACCGAAGTCGGCGCGCAGATGCTGGTCGCCTGCGCCCGCTATCTCGCCGCCCACGCGCCCACGCCCCGCGCCGTCGGGCAGACCTATCTCATCGCACAACGCCTCCATCGCGGCGAAGCCCTCTATGAGGGCTAGGAAAGGGGCATCCTCCCCTATCACGCCCCCATAACCAGATCGCCGCGCAAAACAGAGGAAGTTCGTTTTGCGCGGCGAGATAAGTTTAGAATACGGCTCTCCTGTCAGTGAGTGCCACTTCCGATGAGGGAGCTTCCGAGCCGTTGCTGGGTCCGTTCGTCCTGAGAGCGGAACCAGGCATCCATCAGGGCCTGCTGTTCGGCGCGCCACTTCGCGTCCTCTTTGCGTTGCTGCGGGGTCGAGAGTTTCTCCAGGACTTTCGGCTGAACATTTCGGATGTTACGCCAGCGATAGAGCGCGATCCGGTACAGCCAGGTCGCCAGGGAGGAGCGTCCTTCGAAACGCTCCGCTCCCCGGTAAGCCGCCAGAAACACATCCTGGGTCAGGTCTTCAGCACAGGCGTCATTGCCACAGAGGCCCTGACTGAAGCGATAGATACGTGTCCCGTGGTACAGCGTCTCAAAGCTCCCAGCTTCGCCTGCGCGAAACCGGCGTGCCAGATTTTTCTCGTCAAGTGTCATGTTTGAGGGCCCCTCAGTCAGATACC
Source organism: Chthonomonadaceae bacterium (assembly GCA_035295825.1). GTDB lineage: Bacteria > Armatimonadota > Chthonomonadetes > Chthonomonadales > Chthonomonadaceae > DATGIG01. Next base: position 7,596 of record DATGIG010000136.1, read on the forward strand.
CACGGCTAAAGCCTGTGGGCTTGCGGCTCGCTGGGTTTCCCCTCTGCATTCGTCGTAGAGAGCCTTCTCAGGGGCTTGGGCGAGCGACGAAGAGTGGGCAGTCGGCTGCGATTGGCTTTCTGACAGAAGCCTTGCCAGCGAAGATATACCCCGCTGGCGTAAGTTTTGAGCGGCGTTGAAATCAGCGTTGGTCGTATAGCCGCATTGCTGACAGCGAAACAGGCTCTGGTTCTTCCGGTTCTGCTTATCGCAGTAGCCACAGCGAGAGCAGGTACGAGAAGAGTTACGAGGGTCTACCCAGATCACCAAGACGCCCTTGCGCTCTGCCTTGTAGGACAGAAACGCTCCAAGTTGGGCAAAACTCCAACGATGGAACAGCCCGCGTTGTCCTTTGCGCAGTTTGCATCGCTCACGGATGCCCGTGAGGTCTTCCAGAGCGAGGGTATCTCCCGCCTGCATGCGAGCCAGGATGGCGTTGGCGATCTGATGATTGGTACAAGCCTGAAACCGTGTCCAGCGACGAGAGACTTTCTGGAGATGTCTTTTCGCGCTTTGGGTGCCTTTGGCTTGGAGTTGAGTTTTGAGATGCTGATGCTGCCTTGCGCGGGTGTGCATCCGAGCCGAAGAGAAGAACTGCCGGGTGGATGTCACCGCGATCCGACGGATACCCAGGTCGCAACCGACAACCTGACCCTTGGGTGAGAACTCGGGGGCTTGGGTATCCACGACGACATGCAGATAGAAACGCTTCTTGCGTGCATCGTAGCACAGGTCGGCTGAGCAGGTGCGCCAGGTCAGGTATTGGTGATAGCACTCCGGCAGGCGGAAAGAGACGACCACACGCCCACAGGTCGTGGCAAGGGATGCGCTCCCCTCCTGCAGTTTTGTCCAGTAGGAGCGAGCATCGTAATGGACCGCGCAGAGATCGGACTGAGGACAGGAGACTTTCTTGCCCTGCTTCTTGCACTCGTGAACGGACAGGAGGGCTTCGGTAGCCTTCATCCTGGCCGAGACAACCAACTGGGAAGGCAGCAGTTGATGCTGGCGGCGCAGAGCGTGGTAGGTAGCTTGGTGAAGTCGGGTGCCATTGCGCTCTCCGCTCTCCCAGCCGTACCGACAGACGGCGTTGAAGCAGGCGGTGTATTGACGCATGGTCTCGTGTAGGATGGACTGGGTCGAAGCGTCGGTATGCAGTTTGAGACGCAAGGTTGCCTTCATATTGTCTTACTCTCAACCGCTTCTCAAAACCGGAAAGAGACGAAAGATTTTTTCAGAAGGCATTGGTGCCGAGACACGAAGCCTGGAAAGGATGGGCATTCCTCCCCGGCTAAAGCACGGGGGTCTCCTGCCCATATGGTTTATGAGATAGTATCCACACGGAGGCGATTAGTTGATGCCAGGCGAAAAAATCCTCTTTCTGGGGCTGTTGAAACGGAGAGGGGTTGTTTTTCGTCAGGATTGCACCGGCTGCATTGACAGTCTATCAACGGATTTGGTACTCTTTACCAGCAACGGCCCCGTATCGCGCCGCTGGCGTTGGTATGCAAACCACCTTGCGGGATGGATGTTCGTCTCTGCGCCGCAAACCGTTTTACATCGGAGGTAAGCTCTCATGACCCCCCTGTCCGCACGGTCTCTTCCCGGTCGTCGCCTGCTGTATGGTAGTCTGGTTACGGCGTTGCTGCCCTTTCTGACAGGCTGTGCGATCCGCTCCACACAGGGAGCGAACGGGGAGATCATCTACTCCCCGCAGATGCACTTCTGGGAGACGGCCCATATCGCCGTCAAGATCCTGCTGACGGTCGTCAGCGCAGCGCTGCTGGTCTGGGTCATCGGCGGGATGCTGCTGGGCTATCTGATCTTCGCCGCCACGTCCAACTCCCTCACTGCGGTGCGCTGGGGCTACTTCATTGGAGGGCTGTTCTGGCTGCTGTTTGTCATGGCGTTCCTGTGGCTGGTACTGCTGGTCAAGCCGCTCTTCCTGCTGGGCGTCCTGGTCGGCGGACTGCTGCTCGGCGCGCTATTGCTGTTCGTCGTATTCAAACCCAGCACCGCGTAATCGGCGGGGAGGTCTCGCCGGAAACGGTTTTCCGCGTCCTGTGGACGCTCAGCCGA
>DATGIG010000137.1:0-5739 GCA_035295825.1 Chthonomonadaceae bacterium
TCGAAGGGCTATGGCGGCCTGCCGACAAGAGGGATAAGAGCGCGCTTCCGATGCTCACCGTCTTGAAGGTCGGTCCCGCCAGGCCAAAGGAGGGAGGCAAATAGGGAAGAGAGCGGATCCTCCAACGGAAGAGCATAAAAGTGCAGCAGATCCGCGACCGTCTGGCGGACGGCGCGGATCTGCTGCGCTGAATGGCCGAGTGAAACCCGGCGGATTTTAGCGTAAGGAGGATTCGGAATCCGATGCCTTCGCGACCTTCACGGCGGAATCTTCTGCTGGCCCCAACACATGCAGGGCGCCATCCGTGAAGAAGAGCAGGCCGTTGGACAGGGCCAGATTGCCGGGGCGCGGCACATTCTGGTACCAGACCTCTTTGCCCTCTTTCAGATCCACAGCCACCAGGCGGTTGGTGGTGGTCTTATCCCGAACGGCCCATACCGGCTCCCGCTTCCCACTGAGCAGCGTGGAGATGCAGAAGACCAGATGTTGGGGAGTAGCGACCAGGGAACTGACCACGTCATGCGGGCCGAGCGGATAGCTCCAGAGGACATTCCCCTCTTCCCGCCCCAGGGCCACGATCTTATGGTCTACCTCGCCATAGACGACGTCCTTCGTCACGACCAGGCCGCTGTTGCTCCAGTGCTGGAAAGGCTCCGTGGCATAGGGTTGATCCACCGGGACAGGCACCATCTGCGTGCCATAACCCTTGAATTCCATCGCTTCGAGTTGTCTGCCGGTGCGCGGATCGGTCACCGTTTTATCCGATTTGCCATAGACAGGCACCGGGACGGCTTTCGGCGATTGGATCTGGATGAGCTGTTGGGGATCGGGCTGGGGAGGATTGGGCGGATAGGTCCAGAGGGGCTTGCCGTTCTCCGTATCCACCGCAACCAGGCCGCTCACACCGCCCGGACCGCCGAACCCGGTATAGAGCACATGATCCCTGACCGCCGGAACGCCCAGGGAATTCTGGATGTCGCGATGCCACTTCTGTTGGGTCTGCCCGGTGATCAGCGCGATAAACCGGTTGGTCGTCTCGTCGGCGACCACCAGGCTCTCATCGGTGCAGGCCATGGGATAGCCGCCGAACCGTGCCGTCGGGCTGATATCCAGATCCATGCCGGGCAGCGGATGATGGATCCGTACCATACTCCACTCTACCGCCGGTTGCCAGTGGAAGAGCAGATCGGCAGCGGATACGGCATTAAAGGTATTGTTGACAATCAACGGTTGTCCCAGATACTCCGGGACGTTCAGTTGTCAGGGTGGGGTCCCGGCCATCGTCGGCGGAACTGGAAGGATCGCCTGCCCAAATTGGGTCTTCTGCCCTGACTGGGTCTCCATCAACGAGAGCCGGGGAAGGATTCCGTTGATGCCCATGGCCGCCATCGGAAAGTAGTAACCTTCCTGCCCGGTTGCGGCGTCGAAGGTACGGACGACAAAGCTGTCTACGGTGCAGAAGTGTGCATTCAGCGCTTTTTCTAAGGGACCGATCAAGGTTCTATCGAGTGTGGAAATCCAGTCGTAGACAAAGACTACCCCCGCATCGCTGAGGGCCGGTCCGGCAATGTCGGAGATATCGAACGCCAGCCGCTCCGCCTCCAATTGGTGTCGCCACCGAACGGCGCCGGTTTTGGCATCGGCGCAGATCAGATGGCGTCCATTTTTGTCGGAGGCGGTAAAGTAGACCAGCCCCTTACGAATGACGGCGTGGTAGAGCGGGTGATGCCCGTCCGTTCCGACCGTTTTCCAGGTCCATAGCTCTTTGAGGGGAAATTGGAGTGAATCTTTGCTCGTTGCCGAGCGGGTTGAGTCGTGCCGGAATTGAGGCCAGTCGTCTCCACGCGCGGGAGCGATCAGCGCCGGCAGAAGCGCAAGCAATGCCAGAAGTGCCGAGATACGAGGCATACGCTCCTCCCTTCAACCTGGTTTTCGATGGGGGTCGGCGTCCGAACCGTGCGTTTCCGATCCGCAAACGCACAGGGCGCTGAAATTCGAACGCATCGCTCCATAGTTTATGACTATTCGCTTCCCCGGTAAGGTTCGGCCCCATCGCACCTACGTGAAGTCTGAGATCACTTAGGCTTCACCTAAGAATTATCGCATGGGCGTATGGGCGGAAGCTTGTAGCAACGACAGGGTGGACCGGCGGTATTCGTCCGCACTCGGCAGCCGGCCATGCGCCTTGCGAAAATCGACAACATACATCTTTGCCTGCTGGAGAATACGCGCGTGCAGATGATATACCAACTGCTTCTCTCCTCGATCGTTTATCAGCCAGAAGCCGCGCTGCTTTCCATTCTCCACCTCGTTATTGTACACCTCCCAGTAGAGCGCATAGGGGCAGCCCCACTCCAGCGCGGTCTCCATCACGGCGCGGCTGAGCTGCATCTGCTTCATCGGGGTGTACTTCTCTGCAGGAAACCCATACTCTCCGATAAATACCCGCTTACCGGCTAGCCCTGGCTTCGGCGGCAAGTGCGCTTCGATGTAATCGAGGGCGCTGCTCAGGTCGGTATGGATCTTCTCCTCCCGATCGCTCAGCGAGTCGTAGCTGGAGTAAGAGACATAGTCCACCTGGGTCTGCGGCAATACGGCATTTGTCAGGGCCTTACCGCCCTTCATGGCTTTTGCCACGAGATTGACCTCGGTATAGTGGTAGACCGCAATGTCTTCATGCGGCGTCTCGCGTTTTGCATCCTCCACGGCTTTCTGGCGGTTATTGAGCCAGGCGATCATGCCCTCCAGGGCTTTCGGGGTAGGCACTACGGAGGGGTTGTAGTTCGGATGCAGATACCAGTCGCCTTCCCAGTGTCCCAGTAGAAATACCTTGCCGGAGCGATTGTAGGCCGTCAACAGGTAGCGCACGAATTCTTTGAGTTCCTGATATTCGGCCCTGGCGGCCTCGGAGGAGAGCCCTGTCTGCCAGTGCATTCCGGAGAAAGGATAGGTCCAGAGGATGTAATGCGTGAAGGGCATCTTCAGCACCTGGCGGAAGGAGGGTTCGTCCCGAACCAGATCCTGCAGGGAGCGGAGGGCCGGATTGGCGGACACACCGGGATACTTCCGGGAATAGTCCGCGCCCAGCGTGATCTTGAGGATGTTGGACCCCATGTCCAGGATAGCCTGGGCTGTCTCGACAAGGGAGGTCTGCCGGGTAAACCGATAGGCCGGGCTAAAGGTTTGTGTCCCGATAACGTAGTTGTAGCGTCCGATCTCCGCGTCGGGCCGCAACGGCGCGGCATGGCTCGACGTATGGGCGACCAGCCCGGTCATGGCGACCCCGACCGATGTCGCGAATTCGCGCCGTGTCAGTGCCGAATCCCCTCGATTTGCGCGCATATCAGATCTCCTCTGCTCTGTCGGTTGCTTCAAAAAGAGGCCATGCCGCCAGGCCGCTCCATTCAGGGAGCCAGGACGCCGACACGAAGGCGCGAAGGATAGTCGGCGCTATGGTAGACATGGATCGTCGCCCGCTGGAAATCCTCCGCGCGGGCCGTATAGATGTCCAAAAATTGCTGCGGATTGCGGTCCACCAGGGGGAACCAGGAGGATTGGACCTGGATCATCAGGCGATGACCGGGAAGGAAGGTGTGGCAGACGTCCGGCAGCTCATAACTGACCAGTTCAACCTTGTTGGGCGTTAACGGAGACGGATTGGAGTAGCTGTTGCGGAACTTGGCGCGCATCACCTCGGCCCGCAGGAGCATCTCGTATCCGGCCAGCTTGCCCGGCGCGTCGTTGGGGAAGACATCGATCACCTTCACGATGAAGTCGGCGTCGGTCCCGGTGGTGTCCACAAAGAGATCGGCATGGATCGGCCCGGCGATACGGAAATTCTGCGTCATCACGGGCGTCTGATACGTGAGGACGTCGTTGCGCTTCTCCGCGAAGCGCTGGTCGTCTATCATGTACTCGCGGGTGCGCCGTGTGATCTGGCCGCCCTGGTAGGGGACCGGGTTGGCCGGGTCGCTCGCGTAGGTGTCGAAGGTAGCGTTGATGTTGGCAGTCGGCGGCGTCACTCCTATGCCCTTGTTGGGCAGAAGGTAGAGAGAGGTCTCTTTGCGATCCTTTGGGGGCCACTCATGGAACGCCCTCCACTGGTTCGCGCCGGTCTCGAAGACCTGCGCCTTCGGCTGTTGGGGCCTCTGGCCGTCCCGCAGGCAGGTATCGAAGAATGGAAATTCGATCTGCTCCTGGAAGTAGTCCGAGGTCGGTTGGCCCCAGTCCATGTCTCCGAACGTCTGGCCTCCCTTGCCGGCCCACATCCCATGATACCAGGGACCCATCACCAGTGTGTTGGAGATCCCCGTGTTGGACGCCTCCGTCCCCTGGAAGGTGTGCAGCGCGCCCCAACAGTCCTCCGCGTCGAACCATCCGCCTACCGTCATCACGGCGCAGTGGACGTTTTTCATGTGGCTCGGCAGGTCGCGCGACTGCCAGTACTCGTCGTAGACGCCGTGGTCCACCAGGAATTTCCATATACCGGTGGTGTCTTTGAAGTAGGTCTCCGTCAGTTCGGACAGTGCGCCGTGCTGGAGAAAGAAGCGATAGGGGTCGTCGGTAGCGAGGCGCGGTGGCTCTGCGGCTTGGCGGCGGGAGGGCAACTGCCCGAAGCGGGCGAAGCCGACCGCGTCCATCAGGAACAGCGCGCCGTTGTGGTGGAAGTCGTCGCCGAGAAACCAGTCGGAGACCGGGGCCTGCGGGGAGGCGGCCTTGAGCGCCGGGTGGGAGTTGATCGCCCCGACGCCCGCGTAGAAGCCGGGATAGGAGATGCCCCACAGCCCGACGTTGCCGTTGTTGCCGGGGACGTTCTTGACGAGAAAGTCGATGGTATCGTAGGTGTCGGTACTCTCATCCACGTCGTTCGGTTTGAGGGGGAGGATGAGCTGCGGGCGGTCGTTGACGAAGACACCCTCCGAATGGCCCAGACCGCGCACATCCGAGTAGGCGAAGATGTAGCCGTTCTCAATGAACTGGTGCGACCCCCGCGCCCCGCGCCGATAGGCTTCCGGTCCATAGGGACCTGCGCCGTAGGGCGTCCGCTCCAGCAGGATGGGGTGTCGGCCCGGCTTGTTCTTCGGCACGTAGACCGAGGCATAGAGCCGTGTTCCGTCCCGCATGGGCATCATGTACTCCAGCTTGGCATAGAGCTCCTGGAAGGTGGGTTGGGATTGCGCCCCGGAAGGCCAGAGGGCGAGCGCGACGCACAGCGCCAACAAGAAAAGAGGGAGGCGTGATGTTTTCATACGTGCAGTTTCGCGGCGATACAAGAAATCTCCTCCGTCTGCGCCCGGATTGGCGCATCAGGAAGGGAAATCGAGCGGGACAGGCGAATAGGGAGTGGAACAAACAGAATGAGGGATGTATGAATAGAACAGAATATTCTTGGGGCCGAGATACCGCGAACCGAGCTCGAATGTGGGGGGGCGTTCTGCTTATCGTTTTGAGCCTTCTATGGATTTCGGCAGTCCGTGGCGAGGCACAGGAGCAGGCCGCAGATTCGGTTGAGGCGCTGCTCTATACCACTCTGCCCTCTATGTCAGCGCACCGTCCGGAGATGGCGATGGATGCCGACCCGAACACCTATTTCAAGTCCGTGCGCGGTATGGACGACGCCGACACCTTCCTGGTCCTGCTCTCCCGTCCCGTCCCGATGCAATCCATCCGCATCGTTACCGGGGATAACGACAATCAGGACCTACTGACCGAAGGGGCCGTGGAGACCTCTCCGGATAC
>DATGIG010000138.1:0-5176 GCA_035295825.1 Chthonomonadaceae bacterium
CACATCGTGCGGCTGACAGCGCAGCACCAGCAGGCTATTCTCGCGGCCCAGCGCAGAAGTGACCTGATCCATGATGCCGCAGGGAGCGCCGACCACCGAATTCTCGACCCGTTGGCACCAGGCAGCCAGGGTGAGATCCGAAGGGTGGATCCCCGCCGCCTCACTCAGCGCATGCATGGTGGCGACTTCGATGGCCGCCGAAGAGGAGACGCCTGCGCCGGGGGGAACACTGCTCTGGAGCAGGATATTGGCGCCCCACTCGCCCAGCCGTGCATCCACGCGCCCCTGCGACACCTTCCCATAGGCTTTCAACATGATATAGTAGCAGCCGGCGATATAGGCGGCCCAGCGCGTCTCCGGAGCACGGGTAAGGCGTTCACGCACCTCTTCGACCGGGCGGATGTAGCCATCCGTCGAGACCAGTTCCTCCAGAGAGAGCGTGACTTCCGAGGGGAAATCCCCGGCATAAGCCCCGGCGCTGCGAATACGGAGCTTGCGGTCTTCACGCCATTGCCATGCGGCGCAGGCTGCCTCCGCAATCGGCATCTCCAGAACCAGGCTGCCGGAGTAGTCGGCCACGCCGCCCATAACATCGAGCCGTCCGGGAGCCCGCGCGCCCACGATGGGGCCGACGCCATCGAAAAAATCGGTATATTCGGTCTGGGCTTGCTGCTCGAATTGACGCCATTGAGTCTCGGCATCCGGAGGAGGAGCAAACCAGCCATGCTCAGCATCCATAAGCTGCCCTCTTCTAATATATACGCGTATCCGGACCTGCCGACACACCGAATCCGGTGCGCCGGAGACCTCCGCTATGATAGCCCGAAATCGGGCTCCTGTCAATCTTCGTGGGAAGTCGAATGAGACATTCACATTTTTTTCATAAGTGGGTTGAGCCAGTGAACTTTCCTTTGAGGGCTGCGTCCAAGAATGCAGAAGCGGGTTAGATGACGAAAGTAGCAATAACATCCACAGCAATGGACCCTCTTCAGAAAGGACACAATCAATCATGGTCACGCTGAAAAATTCGCGTATTTTGCTTCCCATCGCCGGACTGCTTACCATCACCGGGATCGGTATCGTTGCTGCGGGCGCACAGACGCCTCCACCGACGCCCACTCCTGCCCCCGCTCCTGCACCGAAACACCCGGAGCGCCATCCCGAATTGGTACGGGCGCTGAAGAGCCTGCAGAAGGCCCAGATGGATCTGCAGAAGGCCAATCGCGACTTTGACGGCCATCGGGCCAAGGCGGAGCAACTGACCGACCAGGCGATCCAGGAAGTGAAGTTGGCGATCCAGTCCGACAAGAATTAAGCGACTGATAGCGTTCACGGCTCCCTTACATATCGCCCCCGACGCCATACTCCAGCGTCGGGGGCGATATATTTGGAGAACCAGCTAGCCACAGAGAGAGGATCTACAGTCTGGGAACAGCGCCCGTGCGCTCCACGTCATTCTTTTGTTCTCGACTCAGGGAATTGGGAGAGCGAGAGCAAGAAAGGATGAACGAAGATGAAACAACAGCCCGGAATGGCGCGGCTGGTTGGCATTTCGATATCACTGGCGTTTGCGCTATCTGCGATAACCCCGGCTCTTGCCGAAGACGTAACTGTGCCGAAAGGGACGGATATTAAACTGGCTTTCGACCAGAAGTTGAGCTCCAAAACGGCCCGGCCCGGAGATGTCGTGAAATTCCATGTGACGGAACCCGTCATGGTGGATGGCCGAACCGTGGTCGCTGAGGGGACGCGGGTGACAGGCAAGGTTGTCAAGGTAGATCAGCGACGCCGATATTATGGCATCAATGCCAAGATCCAGCTGAAAATGGACCCGATCCGCGGTGTGGATGGACGTAGGATTGATATCGGCTTCAAGACGAAGACAACGGATAAGAGCCAGACCGGCGCAGCGGCGGGAGCGACCGTCGGGGGCGCGGTGGTGCTCGGTCCCGTCGGCCTGGTGGCCGGCCTCTTTGTTCCCGGCAAGACCGTCGATATCAAGCCTGGCGACAAGATGACAGTTGAGTCCGACAGCGATACGGTGATCGATGCCAGGTAAGCGTGAGCCCGCTTATACGTGCGTAAGAGAGACGGAGCCGATCCGATGCATGCATCGGATCGGCTCTTAGGTATTACGCCGCCAGGGCTTTCGGGGAGGAATCTTGGCCTCATTTTGAGCGCAAACCGGCACGGCTGCCTTGACAAACGCCCCCTATAATTCTATAATGATCGTATGACGAATCAAGCCAAACGCGCTGCAGCCGTTGGTCGCCCGGTGTCACGGCCTCGTCCAAGACGCATCACCACGCCAAGCAGCCTGAAAAAGCGACTGAAAACCGCGTTCGCCCTCGTCTTTCTGCTGGTGGAGACGGTGATTGCAATCGGTTTTGTTGCATTCTTTGCCTTCTTCCAGCGCTTCTCCGTCGAACTGCCCAATATAGAAGCCCTCACCCAGGAGGGAAAACCCCCTGTTGCCACCGAGATCTACTCGCAAGACGGTGAGCTGCTCGGCTCGATCAAAGTCGAAAACCGGGAACCCGTAACCCTCGATGAAATCCCCACCAATGTGAAGAATGCGACCATCTCTATCGAAGACCATCGCTTCTATGAGCATCCCGGAGTAGACATACAGGGCATTGTGCGCGCCGCCTGGGTCAATATGCGCGGCAATAGCACGCGCCAGGGCGCCAGCACGCTGACCCAGCAGTTGGTGCGGAACCTGGATCAGTTGGGGATCTCGCGTGAGAAGAATGTATCCCGCAAGGCCCGAGAGATCCTGACCGCCATGCGGATGGAGCAGTTCTATAGCAAACAGGAGATCCTCCAACTCTATCTGAACAATGTCTACTATGGCGCAGGCGCTTATGGCATCCAGGCTGCGTCAAAGACCTATTTCGGCAAGCCTGCAGACCAATTGGACCTCGCCGAATCGGCACTGCTTGCGGGCTTGCCTCAGCGTCCAAGCTACTATACGCCGTTCGAACACATCAAAACGGCGCTGAAGCGCCAGAGTGAAGTGCTGGACGCCATGCAGCGTTGGGGCCATATCAATGCCGATCAGTGCGCGGCGGCCAAGAACGAGAAGCTCAAGTTAAAACCGCCCCCCAAGCACAAGGACCTGGATTTTGAAGCGCCCTACTTTGTCCGTTATGTGCTGCGGGATTTGATCAAGCAGTATGGCGTGGACTTCGTCTATTCCGGTATCAAGATCCAGACGACGCTCAACTGGAAGATGCAGCAGGCGGCGGAGAAGGCGCTGAAAGAGGGCCTGAACGAACACGCCGAGCAGGGTGCAAACCAGGGCGCCATGGTCTGCCTGGACCCGCAGACGGGCTATATTCGGGCCATGGTCGGTGGGCGCGATTTCCACGATGCGCAGTACAACGCCGTCACCCAGGGCAAACGTCAGCCGGGTTCCACCTTCAAGATCTTCGATTACACGGCGCTCTTCGATACCGGGACGAAGACACTCGAAGATGGTTATGTAGACAAGCCGATCCCATACCCCAATGACCCGGAGCATCGGGTTGTGGAGAACTACGGCGGCGGCACCAGCGGCAAGTGGATGAGCATTAAGACCGGGATCCAATTCTCCAAGAACACCATTGCCGTGCAGGCCGCGCAGGAAGTCGGCATCAAGAAGGTCATCGAGTATGCCCACAACATGGGCATCACCTCGGAACTCGCCCCCTATCTACCCACCGCATTGGGAGCGTCTGCGGTGCATCCGCTCGATCTCTGCTCCGCTTACTCCCTGTTTGCCAATGGGGGTACGCGCTACTTACCGATGGGCGTGATCCGCATCAAATTGGCCAATGGGGACGATTTCGAGACGCAAAAATTCCTGCCGAAGACGGCGGATTTCACCCTCCGCTCGGAGACAGTGCGGCAGATCGATGAGGGATTGCAGGCGGTAGTTCAGGCCGGTACGGGCACCGCAGCGCGGGGCAATGAGTCGAATGGGATCATCGAAAACGCCCGTGGCAAAACCGGCACGACCAACGATAACCGGGATGCCTGGTTCGCAGGTTATACGCCGGAGTTGACGACCGTGTTGTGGGTTGCCAGCGTCAAGTATAAGAACGGGCATCCTGTTTACCGTGAGATGCCGGGCGCAACGGGAGGGGAGGTCTGTGCCCCCATCTGGCATAATTTCATGATCCAGGCCATTCCGGAGCAGAAGAAGTTTCTGGCGATATACCATCCGGAACCCTCGTTGGAGCCGAGCCAGACACCCGAACAGAAACCCGCGCCGAAACCGAAAAAGTCGGCGACAACGAAAAAGCCATCCACTCCGGCGAATACAGAGTTGCCTCCCGACGTGGACACTCAGGACCCGAACGCTCCCGGAGCAGCACACCCCGATACCAATGAGGAGCCGACGCCCGCAAATCCGGGGACGCCGCTCACTCCGGACACGCCTGCTGCGCCGCCGGAGCGCCACAATCCGCCGCCCAATACCGATGGGACGCACAATAATGGAGCGGCGCGTACCACGCCGCCCGGTGCGCTGGACACGGGGACGAAACCCCTGCAGCCTCCGAAGCAGTTGTCTACCGAGGACGATATGGTCTCGGTGAAGGTCTGCGTGGATTCGGGGGACCTTGCGGGCAAGTGGTGTGAAGGCTATAAGATCAAAAAAGTGACGCGGAAGGAGGCGGCCAAAATGCATCGCTGCCGCCTGCATACCGCACCGCCCGGCGAAAAAGAGTAGAAGCCAGCCATGATCGAGATCAACAATGTCTCCGTTTCCTATCCGAATGGGGTTCAGGCGCTCTCGAAAGTCAATCTATGCGTTGCGGATGGCGAGTTTGTCTTTATCGTCGGTCCGACCGGAGCCGGAAAATCCACCCTTCTCAAACTACTCTACCGGGAAGAGCGTGCGACGGAGGGGCGGGTCGTAGTGGCAGGCCAGGAGCTGAACCGTATCTCTCAGCGGGACCTCCCCTTTTTCCGTCGGAAGCTCGGCATCGTTTTCCAGGACTATGGCCTGCTCCCCAATAAAACCGTATATGAGAACATCGCGTTTGCGTTGCGGGTGACCGGAGCGAACCGCATCCGGATCCGCAAACAGGTGCAGGAGACCCTGGAGATGGTCGGGATGCTGCATCGCCCGGATGCCTTTCCCCACCAGATCTCCGGCGGCGAGCAGCAGCGGGTCGCCATCGCCCGCGCC
>DATGIG010000139.1:0-3840 GCA_035295825.1 Chthonomonadaceae bacterium
GGAAGCCTGGCGCGCCCTGGAGAGCGAAGCCTTTGATCTGATGCTGCTCGACGTCGGCCTGCCGGACCTGGACGGCGTCTCGCTCTGCCGACGTGTCCGTGCAAAGCACCGGCTGCCGATCATCATGCTGACGGCCCGCGATGCGACGACGGACAAGATGATCGGCCTGGAGGTCGGCGCCGACGACTATATCACCAAGCCGTTCGATCCGCAGGAGGTCGTGGCGCGCGTGCGCGCCCAGCTGCGCCGCAGCCAGGAGTATAACACCGAGGCCCAGGCCAAAAACCAGATCGCGCTCGGGCGGCTCGTGGTGGATGCTGACGCGCACGACGCTTTCTTCGATGGGCAGCCGGCGCATCTTACCGCGCGGGAGTTCGATCTGCTCCACCTGCTCGCCCATCACCGTGGGCGGACTCTGGAGCGCGATTGGCTGTTCGAGCAGGTCTGGGGCTATGATGCCGAGTTAGGCATCAAGACCCTGGCGGTCACCATCCGACGCCTGCGCTGCAAGATCGAGACCGATCCGGACCGGCCCCAATACCTGCTCACCGTCCGCGGCTACGGCTATAAGCTGACCGGCGCCTCCGAATAACGAACCTACATGGGAAACATGCATGGGATACTGGCACTTTGAAGACTTGCGAAACGCCCTGGCAGCCAAAGGCTGGCAGATTCTCTCCGAGCAACTCTGCGAGGGGATGGTTGCCGGCTCCTGGGAGATCCAACGCAGCGCGCGAAAACCTCCCTTATTCATTGATTTTACTGGCGGATGGGATGGACCGTTCTATCTGACACCACGCACGCTGCCGCAAAGTTACGGCTGCCATTTACGGGGCTATCCCGGCACCGGTCTCTATTTCAGTAAGCAGCACAAATGGGGAGATAGAAGGAAGTGGAAAGAGGAGTTGCGCCAGTTTATCAACTTGCTCGATAAGATCGACAACAATGCAGAGGAAATGGCGCCGGGCGAGTAAAATGTTGCCAGCGGGCCGCCGACCGCTCAGAACTGGACCGCGTAACCCTGCTGCGCTCTATCGCCAACATTGCTTCTGCTGACAGCGGTGAACGGCTGCGGGCCAGGCACGGCGCCAGATAAGGGAGCAAATGCCCTCATGCCCCTGCGTCTCGCAGGAGCATGAGGACGAGACGGTCAGGCTTTTTGGACCGGGAACTGGATCTCGCTCACGTACGACTCATCGTCTTGCTTGACGTCGGCGTCGCACTGCAGATAGATCTCCCGGTTCGGCCCTGTGATGGTGTAGCCGTTGGCCTCGATCCAGGTCAGGATCGCCTGGTAGGCTTCCGAGAACCGGTTATAGCTGCCGTGATGGATGACGGAGGCCATCGTTTCGACGGCCGGCAGGGTGGTGACCTGGATGCGGTCATTGCCGGTCAGGCTGCCCTCGATGGGGATATAGGCTTCGCCATCCACGTCGCTCTCTTTATGGCCGGGATCGTGCCAGATGGCGCCGCAGGGTCCAGCCGGCGGAACGCCGTGCTGCTGCAGATAGCCGTAGAGCGGGCCGAATAGCCCGCCTATCGCGGCATAGGACGGCACGGTTTCGCGTAACGAGACGACCCGGATCGGGTCCGTCTTCTTGATAACGACCTCATACGGGGACATCTTTCCCTCCTGTTCGATCTGTTGCAGCCGCGCCTCCACGCGCGCCAGCAGATCCTGGTCTGCCTGCATCCGCTGCTCGATTTCCGCCTGCTTCAGGCGCAGCATCCCCCGCAACTGCTCGGCGGGCAGGTCCTCGGTCAGCGCCGAAGCGATCTGCTCGAGCGTAAAGCCCAGGTCTTTGAGAGCGAGGATGCGGTTGAGCCGGGGCAACTGGTCCGCTGTGTAGTAACGATAGCCGGTGAATGCGTCTATGTGCGCCGCGGGCAGCAGCCCGAGGTCCGCATAGAAGCGCAGCGCCTTCACCGACACGCGGCTGAGCCTGGAAAAGTCGCCAATCTTGAGCATGGTTCCTCCGCGCGGTCATGACTTTGAAGATCTTCAAGGATACTATACAGTCTCCTGTACAGGGGAGAGTCAAGAGGGATTTTGACGATTTTTCAACTTTTTTCACGCGCGGCCAGGAAGAAGCAAGCGCGCCCGGCAGGAGATCGGGGCGTGGTGAGCGAAGCAGTCCACGGAGTTGGAAATACGGGCAGGGAGCGCAAGCATGAGCATCCTCACGCCGGAGCAGATGGAGAAGTTCCATCGCGACGGCTATCTGAAGTTCGGCAGGGTGATCCAAGCGGCGGCGGTGAAGCGGCTGCGCGCTGCGCTGGACCGTGTCATCGCGGAAGAACAGACCCGCGAGGACTATTCCGACCTGCCCCCGGAGTTCGCTTACGGGCACGACCGCAGAGGCGAGGATCGGCAGGACGTGCGCGCCATCCACCAGTTCGTCAATATGTGGAAGGTGGTCCCGGAATACCGCCAGGTCCTCCAGAACCCCAAGATCACCGGGGCCATCCGTGAATTGATGGGCGTGGAGCGCATCCGCCTCTGGCACGACCAGGTCATCTCCAAGCCGCCCGGCGATAACGCCCACTTCAGTTGCCATCACGATTTCTACTTCTGGCCGCTGGACCGGCCCACGATGATCACCTGCTGGCTGGCCCTCGACGACGCCACGACGGAGAACGGCTGCATGCACGTCCTTCCCGGCAGCCACCGCGATCCGCGCTTTCAGCCGGCGGACTGCGATCTCTCCGAGGACATCCATCTGTCGCCGGTCCCGATGGGGCTGGGAGCGCCGGGCAGCCTCTATCAGGAAGTGCGTACCTGGATGCCGGAGAAGGCGGTCCCGGTGGAATTGAAAGCAGGCGAGTGCATGTTCCACCACTGCCTCAACTACCATATGACCCCCCGGAACACCACCGACCGCCAGCGCCGCGCCTTCGTCATGATCTTCATGCCCGACGGCACGCGCTATAAGCACGCTCAATCGCCCGGCCACGTTTGCACCAGCTACCTGCATCTTGAAGACGGCGCCGTCATGGATGGTGACGATTTCCCCGTCTGCGGCTGACACCTTCCTCCTGATGGACTCAGATGCAAACATGTCCCGAAACAAGGCCGTTCTGTTCTCCTTTTGGAGTGCGGGAGCTTGCCACCGCTTTTCTTAAAGGCGGCTTGCCGCCGATAGCAGCCAAGGGGCTGCGCCCCATCGTCAGCAGAGAAGGGGCAGCAAGCTGCCCCCAATCCAAAGCGGTGGCAAGCTCCCGCACTCCAAAAACGCGACCACCGAGAACGGAATAGCCCTGTGTCCCAAAAGAGGAAGGATTTGGGCAGTATGAAGCGCAAACAGGCTCGGAATTTGAGACACAACCAGGATCGCGGGACTAAAGAACCGAAGGCGTTATCTGGAGGCGGTGCAGCGAGGCTATCTGCAAGATTATGCGGCCTTGATAGATTTCTTCCGGGAGGCTATAGAACGCCGGTTAGCCGCTTCGGGCTGAGGAGATTTCAGACCCCGCGCTCCCTCGAAGACGCTGGACGCCCGGGCATTTTCTTCCAGCAGGCGGCGACTCCGCTCCGCAGCTCGCATATATGAATTTGATTTTCTCAGGGAGGCCATTTTATCTCTTCTTAAATGGAATCCGGACGCAGTTCCCTAATAATAGTATAACATGCCTGTTACAGACCACGCTGGAGAAGGAAGAGACGATGCCTGATGCGACGATAGAGGTGCGGCTGGACGAGCCGATCGCGACGATCAACCCCAACATCTACGGCCACTTCATGGAGCATATCGGCGGCTGCATCGAGGAAGGCTGCTGGGTCGGGGAGGATGCCCTGATCGCCAACACCGGCGGCATCCGCGACGATGTGGTCGCCGCCCT
>DATGIG010000140.1:0-5177 GCA_035295825.1 Chthonomonadaceae bacterium
CGGGACATGGGCGTAGCGCCTCGCAGAGCGTTACCAGGGGCGAGGCCGAAGATGGGCAGGAGCGCCTGCCATAAAGTAGGACACATCTCCAACGCACCGATTGGCGGGCATCGGCATCGAAGCCGGACAGCGCACGTGGAATGTCGCACGCACCGTTTGACCGGGATACAGGGTTCCAAAAAAGGCCGGATCTTCCGGATCGCACTGCACTCCCGCAGGCAGCGCCGAGGTGTCCAGCCCCACCTTGACCATCTCGACGCTCCGTGCGCCTGCGTTCTTGATCGAGATCGTCACCAGGGAAGCGCTCCTCGTCTCACCATTCTGTTGGGCTGCAGGCATCGCCGCGGCCTCTGGTTCCACAACGATCTTCGGGACCAACCCCAGGATGGCGGCGCTGGTCTCAGCCAGCCCGTCCATCAGGCGCTCGAGCGCCCCCATGGCAGCCGCCCCGGCTTCGATGGAGACCGTATGGCGCTCCTGAAAATTGCGATGCAGAGAGTGGGCCTGTGCGGTCACCAGCAGAAAGTGGTGGATACCGCTCAATCGCCGCTCCCGGTTGCTGCTGCTTCCCGCGCAGAGATAGTCCAGAAAATCGCCGCCCCCATCCAGTATTCGGCGCAGGCGATGGGCCGAATCGGGCGCCGTCTGGGCCAACTCCTCCAGACGCATTCGTGTTTCATAGACGGCGGCGCGCGCCGCCCGTGACACATCCGTACAGCGGTAGAGACACAGCTCTCCCGGCTGCAGCTCCCCTGGCTTGATGACCACATCGGTCTCCGGCAGTTCGACGCTCTGCAGGCGATCCAAGCGGCAGGTCAGAGGCAGAGAGCGCTTCTCGCTCCCCTCACGCAGGTTGGCAGCGCTCAATAGGATCCGGTCGCCGGTAGGCAACGGCGGCGCAAAGGAGAGCCGCTCCCATTTATAGACGCCTTTGGGGAGGCGCAGTTGCAATCGAATGGAAATCTTTTGTTCGGAGCGATTGATCAGGCAGAGCGCCGCTCCCTCCGGAGAGTGAACCGCATAGAGTTTCAGGCCCTCGCCGAGCGTGGGATCGGCCAGTGTAGCGGCGGCCCGCTCCGTTCCCAGCCGCCCCCACAAAAACCAGTCCGGGCCGTCTGTTGGCGCGGCAGCCTCTTTCGCCGGGGGCGATGCAGGCGTTACCACCGCCGCCTGCGCCTCCTGCCCGGAAGCCGCGCTAAAAGCGTCACAAAAGGTACGCAGCAGAGTAGGGTCTTCCGGTGCGGTCAGGGTCGCATCTGCATCGATAACGACCGGGGGCGCAGGCTCCACGACCTGGCCGGACGGTTCCTGCGTCCAGCGCATGGGGCGGACGCCGACCGATTGCGGAGGGGTTCGAAAAGGAATTCTGTCCCGTATCTGCCCGGTCAACGTAATCTGCATCCAGGCCAGAGCCACACCGCACCCAAAAGCCAGGAGATGCAGCGCTGCTCGGCGCCTCGTCTCCTCCACAGATCTCCGTTCCCACTTCATACTGTCGTCTCCGTCGTCGCAGGGATCTCGACGACCTGCTTGACCCGGCGCTCGAACTCCTCACGCTCCAGCATGACCCGACGGCCACACCCCCGGCATACGAGGCCGATATCCGCCCCGGTGCGCGTCACCACCCACTCATCCCCACCACAGGGATGGGGTTTGCGGAGGCGCACACGCATTCCCACGATCACTGGAATTCGTTGCGACATGGCGTCCTTGTCTCGCTTTTCTCTCTAGCTCACCCCTTCATTATACGGTTTTCTGGCGTTGGGGTCAAGCACGCGCGCGCCGCGAGGGTGTATAGGCGCCAAGAACCCCTCTGTCACGAAGCGCCAGAGGTCGCGTTTCGTAAGGACGTCCGATCTCGGATGCGTTTCGAGGCGAGCAGCGCCCGCTCTCGGACGGCACAGGAGGCTCATTACCATTATGCAAGGCAATCCCCTGCAGTGGCAGCCGACACGCTCCCGTTTCCGGCTGCAACTGTTGCGAACCGTCTGCGCGTTGGCTCTGCTGGCGGTTCTCTTTCCTGCCGGTTCGCTGGCCGGAACAGAGACGCATGGCTCGCACACCGGACAGAATACTCCACCGCCCAAACTGGCCTGAGCTATGCCTATCTCGGCAAAATCACCCATGCAAGAGGGACACAACCTGTGCCCCTCTTTTTTCTGTTACCAGTTTTTTTCATAAAGGAGGAATCTGCGGTGCATTGTGCGTACATCTATATAGCGCGACTTGGATCAAGGATTCGTTGGATTCCGATTGCGTTGTTCCTGTTGAAACCATCGTTGTTGCGACCATCACGACCCTCCTGTGGGAACGGTTCCTGGTTCGTTGGGTAAAACCCGTCAGTTCCTTGCGCAAACGCGTTTTTCTTTTCGCGTCCCTTCAGAGCAGAATGTGTTTAGGATACGAACCGTACCCCAGAGGAGGTGCCGTCAACATTTCTATGAGAGGATAATCAAATGTCTGCTACCGATATTGCCGCAAATAAGTCCCCTTATCTTGCGGTTACGCCCTCTGCATCTACTGTTTCTCCCTTGCGCTCCGCAGAGACCTTCGATTCCTATTGCACCCATGTACAGAAACGCCTTGCTGCCCATGCTGCCCAGCGAATGCATTTTCTCCAAGCCGCCTATGAACGCCTCACCCTCTTATTGCAGGCTGCCCATGATGTGGAAGATCCCGCGCTGACCCAGGAGTTGTCTCAGCACCGCAATGCCGCCAGGGAATTGTTGGAAGCCGTGCGCCGCGTGCCCACTTCGCTATCCGGTCCCGCCAGTGCGGAGACGCTGCCCGCAGCGCCTCCCGCCAATGGGCAGTCGGCGGGCGTTGCTCCTCCCATGGAAGAGCCCTTGCCCGGTGGGCGCGTGCCCTCTCTCTCACGGCTGAACACCATGGCCGCACCGCCCCCTCCCATTCCCACCTATGCGCCTACCGGAGAGTTGATCCCGCCGCAACCCCCGATGCCCCGCCCGCCGCGCCGCCCGATCCGTCCCCTGGCGGATATCGAAGCCGATGCGGTGCGTTTGCGCGACGAGGTACGGACCTGGAATTCGCGCTATCCGCTGAGCATTCGTCAGGGCGAACTCTATATCCCCAACTGCCTGCGACTCCGCTCGCTGACCTGCCGTCAGCGGCGTCTGGAGGAGGAAGCCGGTGATACGGAAGTGGCGGAGGTAACGGAACTGTCGGAAGACATCATCGACCTGTTGGACAGCGCCAACGACCAGGAGTATACGGTCGCGCTGGACGACGAACTCGATCCGCGCCCGACCACGTATCAGTGGGGCGAACTTGCCGAGCGCTATGAGGAGATGGCGAAGGCGCAGGAGGCTTTCGAGTGGTGGCAGCGCCACCGCAACATCCTCGCCGTCGCGGATGTGCAGCCGCTTGCGGAGGCGGTCGCCGCCGTACAGCAGCGGTTCAATCGCCTTCTGTTCCGTATCGGGGCCAGAGATCCGTTCCAGCAGATGCTCTTCGATGACCTGCGCACCTGGGCCCGGGAGGATCAGTGCTATCTCTATAGCCTGCGCCCGAAGGTCCCCATGGCGGAACTGGTCGAAAAGGCCGCCACACTGGATGCCGCCTGGGAGAAAGCGCGGATTCCGGTCGCGGAAGAGGAGTACCGGCAGCAACTTATCGAGAACGTCGTCTCCCTGGTTTCGGAACCGGGCTTCGGAGAGCAAGGGGAGAAGGACGAAGAGATGTTGCGCAACGCCCTCATGGAGTGCAAGAACATGCGGATCCCGGCCTCCGACCGAAAGCTGCGGGACGCGCTGCTGCCCTGGGCCGCCTTCCTGGAGGGCGACGAGCGCTTCAAGGATGTACTGCGCGAGATCAATCTCGAATGGGAGCGACGGCAGGAGACCGGCAGCCCGGAGGAGGCTACGGAGCAGGCGGATTCCAACCTGGAGGCGATCAGCGAGGAGCTCGAAGCCGTGCGCGAATTGACGCGGGGCAAGCGCTGCCTGCTGTTGGGCGGAACGTGCCGCGAGGAGAACCGCAAGAAGATCGAAGAGGCGCTGCAATTGAGCGAACTGGTATGGCCCAGCACCAAGCCCTCCGATCCGCTGGCCCGTTTCGATACCGATCTGCGCCATGCGGACATCGTGGCCCTGTTGACGCGCTTCAGCCGCAAGGAGTGGAAGAACGCGCAGGATATCTGCGCCCGCGACGGCAAGAAATTCGTGCATCTGACAACAGGTTACGGCGTCTCCCAGGTGGTGCGCCACTTCTACAACCAGATCTGTCCGCAGGGCGCGGTCCGTAACGTACAGGCTCCCGTGGAAACACCGCCCCCTCCGACGACAGGGAGGGGCAAGCGTGCGGCGGCGGCGGCTGCCGTCGAGGCGGAAACGGCCTGACGTTCCCAGCAGGTCTGCTCCCTCTATAGGCGTTTTTCTTGCCCGGATCAGGGGGAGCAGAACCGCGTCATCTCCATGGCACTCCGAAGGGCGCGGACACGCTCCGCGTCCACCGGTTCGGCAACGCTCCCTTCGCGCTTCAGGCTGGTGCCCACTATCGCGCCATCTGCATGCGCCAGCAGGGTAGGCGCCGTCTGGACATCGAAGCCGCTGCCGATCAGTACCGGCGTTCCCGGAACCACCGCCTTCACCCGCCGTGCCATCTCCGGGTCGGTGGCTGCGCCCGTAGCCGCGCCGCTGACGATGAGGGCATCGGCCAGGCCGCGCAGGACCGCGTCTTTCGCAGCGTCTTCCAGGGTGCTTGTGCCGAGTTGGGCCGCGTGTTTCACAAACACATCGGCCCAGATCGCCACATCCGCGCTCAGTTCCCGCCGATACAAAATCGCCGTACGCGCCGCCCCCTCGATGATCCCCTGATCCGTGATCGCCGCGCCGACATAGACGTTGCACCGGATGAACGCCGCGCCGCAGACGTGCGCGATGCTCATCGCGGCGCAGGCGTCGTTGCGGAGCACATTGACGCCGACCGGGATCGCGACCGCGTCGCGGATGGCCAGCACCGTCGCCGTCATGGCCGCGACCGTCACGGACGGCACTCCCGCCTTATAAAAGGGCGCGTCGAAGAAGTTCTCTACCATCAGCGCGTCGATGCCACCCTCTTCCAGGGTTCGGGCGTCCTCGACGGCGCGACGCAGGACCGCGGTAAAGTCCCCTGAGTCGCGCGGGCTGCCGGGCAGCGGGCCGAGATGGACCATGCCG
>DATGIG010000141.1:0-2314 GCA_035295825.1 Chthonomonadaceae bacterium
AGGCGAGGGTGAGGAGGTTTACGAGCCGCGCTTCACCTTCCACGGCTTCCGCTACGTCGAGGTGACCGGCTATCCGGGCACGCCCGGCCGCGACGCCATCACCGGCATCGTGGTCCACTCCAACACGCCGCCTTCCGGGACCTTCGCCTGCTCCAGCCCGATGGTCAACCAGCTCCAGCACAACATCGTCTGGGGGCAGCGCGGAAACTACCTCGAAGTGCCCACCGACTGCCCGCAGCGCGACGAGCGCCTGGGCTGGATGGGGGACGCGCAAATCTTCGTCCGCACGGGCACCTACAACATGGACACCGCCGCCTTCATGACCAAATGGGTGCAGGACGTGGAGGACGCGCAGTCGCCGGAAGGGGCGTATTCGGACATCTCGCCGCGCGTCAAAGACGACATGGCCGACGGCGCGCCTGGCTGGGGAGACGCCGGTGTCATCGTGCCCTGGACGCTCTATGCGGTCTACGACGACACCCGCTTGATCGAGCGCCACTACGAATCTATGGCGCGATGGATAGACACCATCCATGCCGCCAACCCGAACCTGCTGTGGGAGAACCGCCGCAACAACGATTTCGGCGACTGGCTCAACATCCAGGCCGACATGCCCCGAGACGTGATGGCGACGGCCTACTTCGCCTACGACGCCCACTTGCTGGCGCAGATGGCGCAGGCGCTCGGCAAGGAGGAGGACGCGCAGAAGTACGTGCGGCTTTTCGAGGGGATTCGGGACGCCTTCGTGAAGGCGTTCGTCGGACCGGACGGGCGCATCAAGGGCGATACGCAGACCGGCTATGTGCTGGCCCTGCGCTTCGATCTGCTGCCGGAGAACCTGCGACCCCTGGCGGCGCAGCATCTGGTCGAGAACATCCAGCAGCGCGATGGGCATCTCTCCACCGGGTTCATCGGGGTCGGCTACCTGCTGCCCACGCTCACCCGGACCGGCCATCTGGATGTGGCCTACCGCCTGCTCAACAACGACACGTTCCCCTCCTGGGGCTACTCTATCAAGCACGGCGCTACCACCATCTGGGAGCGATGGGACGGCTGGACCGAGGAGAAGGGCTTTCAGGACCCCGGCATGAACTCCTTCAACCACTATTCCCTCGGCTCCGTGGGCGAGTGGCTGTACGAGACGGTCGCGGGCATTGATCTCGATCCCGACCAGCCGGGCTACAAGCACATCATTATGCATCCTCAGCCCGGTGGCGGGCTGACCTGGGCGAAAGCCACCTACGACTCTCTCCGTGGCCCCATCGCCAGCGACTGGAAGCTCGACAATGGAACGTTCGCCTGGAAAGTGACCATCCCCGCCAACACCACGGCTACCGTTTACGTTCCCGCCAGTGACGCCGCCAGCGTCACCGAGAGCGGCCATCCCGCCGATCAGGCCGAAGGCGTCCGATTTTTACGCATGGAAGACCACTGCGCCGTCTATGAGCTTGGCTCCGGCGAATACACCTTTACAGGAAGGTCAAGAGGCGGCTAATGCGAGAAGATCGGCTCCCGCATGGACGTCTGACGATCAGGGGAGATGAGCGGCTACTACTGGCGGAAAAATACGATAGGGCTGATTATCCTCGATAGGGTTTGGCGACTGAGACAAACATTTTCGGCTTTTATATACCTACCTAAACTAGCCCCGGTCAAGATTGACGAGATGGCTTTCCGTTAGCTCCCGGTAGGTTAGCCGCTTGCCTGCCACCGAAGCGACTATCTGCGCGAACCGATCTCCGTCTTCTTCCTGCCGGGTATTATACCGAAAGTCCTCCTCCGCTAGATACCGGTGCGTATGCTGAGGAGAGAACTGGACGTAAGTTCCCCGATAGCCTCTTTTCAGCAGGTTCCAATAGCCCTCCATGCCGTTTGTCGTTACGTCGCCGTCTACGTATTGGCCTGCCTTGTGATTGACTGTCGCGTGCATGTAAGCCGCCGACATACCATTATAGCCTTTCCAGGTGTCCGTATAGACCTTAGAACCGGCCTCTACGTTCTTGACGATCTGGCTTTGCAGCGTTTCCGCCGTCGTGTTCGGTACTACCATTGTCCGAACCTCTCCGCCGCGCTCTCTCATGCCTAGCACAATGGTCTTCGGGAATCCACGCTCCCGCATTTCGCGGCGTTTGTCGGCGTGCATGGTCTTAGCCTTCGCGCCAATCGCGGTTTCGTCAACCTCAACGGTTCCTTCCATCTTGGCGAAGCTGCCCCGCTTCATAGCCTCTCTAATTCTATGCTCCATAAACCAAGCCGTTTTCTGCGTCACACCGATGGAGCGCGCCAATTCACAAGAGGAGATGCCATTCTTCGC
>DATGIG010000142.1:0-31228 GCA_035295825.1 Chthonomonadaceae bacterium
ACCTTTATCACCAAGACGCCTCCCGCCCCCGAACTGATCAAGAAGGCGGCGGGCGCGGCGAAGGGATCGGGCAAGCCCAACAAAGAGAAGGTCGGCAGGCTGACGCAGGAGCAGTTGCGCCAGATCGCCGAAACGAAAATGCCCGATCTGAACGCCAATGATATCGAGGCGGCCATGAAGATCATCGCCGGAACCGCCCGCTCGATGGGGATTGACGTTATCGGGTAGCAGGGTGACGCGACCCTGGGGCTCGCCTGCGAGGCAGGCCACGGTGCGCGACCCCGGAAGGAAAGACACAATGCTACTGCTGCCGACGATGATCGAACTGGGTGTGCTGGGCTTGCTGAGTGCTGTCTGGCTCACCCTGCACTACCAGGCGAAGCGCCTGAATGAGAGCCAGCCTTATCATCTGGCCTCCTATCAGCGTGACCGCCGTCAGGCGCGGTTCTACTTTCTGTCGGTGTGGGTCGGCCTGATTACGGCGTTTCTGGGCTATCGGTGCCTGGAGGCGACGTCGGGAATGAGCTTTGAGACGAGCCTGACGCGCTTCTGGGTGGTCGGTACGCTGCGCGGACTGACGATGTGGGGGCTGCTGATTATCGGCGCGGTCTGGACCCAGGTCGGACAGCGGGCCAGCCAGCCCAACTCGGACGGCAAATCCCTGCTCCCAGTGCCGGAAGAGAAGAAGAACAGGGAGTAGGCTATCTTATTTACGGGGATGAATCCCCGTTCTGAAATACGAAATAGAAGGTCGCGCTTCGCGCAGTCCAAATCCGCTATCCTAACGCGGATTTCCTTCGCAGGTTGCAGGATGCAGTCCACGGAGGTGGACTTTGCGTTTCAGAACGGCGTTTCAACGCCGTAGAATCTAGCGTGGGAGGGGCGCTAACGCCCCGCCAATACCACAGGAGACAAATGACATGGCGGATGTAGTGACACAGGCGCCTGCCGCAGCCGAAGAGGCGGCAGAGAAACATGGGCTTTCGACCGCGGCGCGGCGCAAAGCGAAGATCAACCGGGCGAAGCATAGCAAACGCTTCCTGGCGCTGCAGAAGGCGCTGCCGAACAACCAGGTCTATGAACTGGACGCGGCGCTGACGAAGGTCAAGGAGCTGGCGACCGCTAAGTTCGATGAGACCGTCGAAGCGGCGATCAACCTGGGAGTAGACCCACGCCACGGCGACCAGATGGTGCGCGGTACGACGACCCTGCCGTTCGGCACGGGCAAGTCCCAGAAGGTGTGGGTGTTCGCGCGGGGCGAAAAGGCCGAGGACGCGAAAGCGGCGGGAGCCGATGTCGTCGGCGCGGAGGATCTGGTGGAGCGCATTCAGAAAGAGGGCGGCGCGGCCTGCGATCTGCTGGTCGCCTCCCCGGATATGATGCCGCTCGTGGGACGCCTGGGCCAGATCCTGAAGGCGAAGATGCCCAATCCGAAGGCCGGAACCGTCTCTCCCAACGTGGGCCAGGTGGTGCGCGACATCAAAGGCGCGACCCGCTCCGAGTACCGCGTGGATAAGAACGGGATCATCCATGCGCCCATCGGCAAGGCCAGCTACCCTGCCGAGAACCTGCATGCCAACTTTGTGGCGCTGCTCAGTGCGCTGCTCAAGGCCAAGCCGGCGGCAGCCAAGGGAAAATACCTGCGCAAGATCAGCGTCACCTCCACGATGGGGCCGAGCCTGGACGTGGATGTGGCCTCCGCGCAGAAGTTCGCCGAACGTCCGTAAGGGGCTACGCCCATGTTCGAGACACGCACCTATACCAATCCGGTCTATCCCCACGATTTCGCCGACCCCTTCGTCTGGCGTTATCAGGGGGAGTACTATGCGATAGGGACCGGACCGCTGGAAGCGAGTGGGCAGATTGAGGAGGCCGAAGCGGCGGCCTCCGGCTTCTCCTCGCAATTCCGCATCTTCCCCCTCCTCCGCTCCGATGACTTCGTCACCTGGCATGCCGTAAGCGGCGCCCTGACGCCGCCCGACCCCGATCTGGGCGATACCTTCTGGGCGCCCGAAGTCGCCTATCACGACGGTACATTCTACCTCTACTACTCCGTTGGGCACTCCGATAAAGACCACCAGTTGCGCATGGCGACGAGCCGGCACCCGCTGGGGCCGTATGAAGACCGGGGCGTGACGCTCGTCAATAACCGCGTGTTTCCGTTCGCCATCGATCCCCACCCGTTTCAGGATGACGATGGGCAGTGGTATCTCTTCTATGCCAGCGACTTCCTGGATATGGAGAATGAGGCGCGCGCGGGAACCGCGCTGATGGTGGACCGCATGGTGAGCATGACCACGCTGGCCGGCGAGGCCAAAACGGTCTTGCGCGCCCGCTCAGACTGGCAGCGCTTCCAGAAAGAGCGCTCGATGTACGGCCAGACCTGGGACTGGCATACCCTCGAAGGGCCGTGCGTGCGCAAGCACGAGGGGCGCTACTACTGCTTCTACAGCGGCGGGCGCTGGGAGACGGAGAACTACGGCGTGGACTTCGGCGTGGCGGACCATGTCCTGGGGCCTTATACGGATTTCGGCAACGAGACGGGGGCGCGGGTGCTGAGTACCAAGCCAGGGCATCTGCTCGGACCCGGCCATAACTCCATTGTCGTAGGGCCGGATGGGGAGACCGAGTTTTTAGCCTACCACGCCTGGAACCCCGGCTTTAACGCCCGCTTGATGTGCCTGGACCGATTGCTCTGGACGCCGGACGGCCCGCGCTGCGATGGCCCCACCTGGACGAAACAGACCCTCAACGCCCTCGTATCTCCCCAGGACGCGCTTTAGATACGGGGATAAATCCCCGTTCTGAAATACAAAGTCCGCCTTCGCGGACTGGCCCCCACCCCAAACCCCTCCCCATTCTGGGAGAGGGGCTTATGGAACCCCCGAAGGCGAGTTTCGCATTTCAGAACGGCGTTTCAACGCCGTAAAGAATCTCCTTATTGAATTCGGACCTGCTGTACCTGCGTCTCCGCCTGCGGGGGGCTGGTATAGAGCGGAAGTTTGTCCTTCAACCCGCGCACCAGCTTTGCCGCTCGCTCCTTGTAGTAGTCCAGGGCATTCAGGCGCAGGATCTCCTCGCACAATGCCTCCGTCCGTCCGGCATTCTGCCGGTTCGCAAAGACCTCCGCCTGAACCAACAGCGCACGGGCCTGCGCATTGGGATTGGGGTCCAGCGGGTAGGCCCGCTCGGCCAGGTCTCGGGCCCGGTCGAGGTCTCCCTGGCGCAGGGTTAACCGGGCGACCATGCTCAGGATCGCAGACTGGACATAGTTGGGCGCCTCCGACATGCGGGGCATGATCTGGACTTCGATCTCCCGTGCGGCATCCAGGTCGCCCAGTTCGATCAGAGAATTCAGGCAATTCGCGAGCGCCAGGGTGGTGATCCAGTGCCAGTTTACGGTCCGTGATGCGGCGCGCCGGGCCATCTTTACCGCCTCAGGCAAGTCTCCCTCGAAGAAGTGGCAGACGCTCATATTGCTCTCCGCCAGGGCATGGGAGATCGTGTTGGGCCGGGTCGCCTCGATGACGCCTGTCAGCAGGCGCTTCGCCTCCGCAAAGCGCCCCTGATTGATATACCCGGCGGCGGCGCACGCCTCTACCTCGATCCGCAGGCGCGCACTGAGCTGGTTATCGGCGAGGATCGCGGTGAAAATGCTCTCCGCCTCCGTGAATTGCCCCATGCGGGCCAGCAAAATGCCGCGATAGGCGCGTGCAATCGCCAGATTGCGGGAGGATTCGCCGCGTCGGCTCAGGCGCTGCAGGGCCTCCTCGTTAAAAGGAAACGCCTGATCGTAATTCCCCAACTGCGTATGGCAGGCGCAGAGGTGCAGTGCGGCGGGCCCCCGCAGCGACGGGATCACCCGGCTCACCGCGTAGCCGTAGCGCAGCCAGGGCAGCGCCTCGGTGTTTCGACCGCGTCGCAGCAGGTGGCTGCTATAAACAATCGGCCCCAGCACAACGATCTCGATGCCCAAGGCCCACAGACAGATCGTTAACATCATCGCCCGCTTACTCTCTTCTTTCCGCTCATCGTAGCGCCGGCTCTTCGAGAGGACGTGCTACGGGCTGTCGCTCGAACAGCATACGCAGCCCCTCCAACGTCACCAACTGGTCTACAACTTCAATGGTACGGCTTTCGGTATGGATGAGTTCCGCCAACCCGCCGGTCGCGATCACCCGTGCGCCCGGCCCCAACTCCCCACGAAAACGCTCCACCATGGCGTCCGTCTGGCCCGCAAAGCCGAAGACCAGCCCGCTCTGCATGGCATGGACCGTGTTGGCGCCGATAGCCTGGGGCGGAGCCACCATCTCGACCCGATAGAGCCGCGCCGCCTGCCGGAACAGGGCGTCCATCGAAATACCGATGCCGGGCAGAATCGCGCCGCCGAGGTAGTCGCCGTTGGCGGCGATGGCGTCGAAGGTCGTTGCCGTGCCGAAGTCCACCACAATGCAGGGGCCGCCGTACTTGGCGAACGCGCCCACCGCATTGCAGATGCGGTCCGCGCCCACATCGGAGGGAGGCTGGTAGTGGATCGCGATGCCTGAGTCCGATTTTGGCCCGACAAAGAAGGGTTCGGCGTGCAGGTAGCGTCGAGAGAGATCCGCCAGGGTCTCATTCATCGTCGGGACCACGCTGGAGATGGCAACGTGATGGATGTCGCACAACTGCACGCCCTTGTGCTCCAGCAGATGCTTGACCAGCACGCCATGCTCGTCGGTCGTACGGTCCCGGTCGGTGCGGATACGCCAGTCGCCGATCAGCCGCGCCGTATCGCCGGTTCCCCGATAGACGCCCAGCCCGATATTGGTGTTGCCCACATCCATTGCCAGCAGCATGGTTTGCCTCCCTCACAGCGTTATCTACAGTATACCCCTAGCCGAAGGCTCGCTCCTCTGCTATAATGTAGACGCACCGAACGGCCCGATATAAGGGAGAGTACCCTGTGCAATACTGCATAGGATGCAATCATTCTGCGCGCAGGACTCGTACTGAGAAGAGAGCGCGGGCGAAGACCGCGCCACTTCCATCATAGGAAACCTTAACGATGAGTGCAAATTACACAACAAACCGCCTGATGTCGGAGATTGGCCCTGCACCGCGCCGCGATACGCGGGGACTGCTGTTGCTGGCCTCTCTGGTGACGCTGGGACTGTGGTTTATTCCCTATAGCGACTATCTGCTCTACCCGTTGCGCCTGTTTATCACATTCATCCATGAGAGCGGCCATGCGACGGCGGCCCTTATCAGCGGCGGCGCGGTGGATTCGCTCCATGTCGCCCCCAACGGCAGCGGCGTCACCTGGACGAGCGACTCGCCGATATGGGCCTGGCTAACGCTCTCCGCCGGATACCTGGGCACAACGCTCTTCGGGGCGCTGCTCCTGCAGGTGGGGCGATTTACCCGCTGGCAGAATGCGGGGCGCACGGCGCTCTATGTCGCCGGCGGCTGGATCCTGCTCGTCACGCTGCTCTGGGCGCACAACCCGTTCAACAACCCCTCCAACAGTGTTACGGGCGGCGTCATACCGGACTTCTTCACGCCTGTGGTCGGCCTGATCCTTGCAGGAGGGCTCTTCCTCCTGGCGCGCTTCAGCGCGCCGCGCGTGGCGGATTTTCTCGCGGCGTTTCTGGCGGTACAGTGCAGCCTCAATGCCCTGGGCGACCTGCGCAACTTGCTGACGATCACAACGAACAACCTGGGCGATAACGATGCGCTCTTTATGTCGCAGCACTATCTCCTGCCGCCGACCTTCTGGGCCGTACTCTGGGCGGCCATGGCGCTGGTGATCCTGTCGGCATCGCTATGGAGCTATCTGCGCGCCACATCGCGCGCCGCCATCAACAATTAAGACCTGGCCGCATTTCGGAGTTCCGATGATGGAAGTACAGAGCATGCGACGGAAAGCCAATGAGGAGGGCGCG
Source organism: Chthonomonadaceae bacterium (assembly GCA_035295825.1). Taxonomy (GTDB): domain Bacteria; phylum Armatimonadota; class Chthonomonadetes; order Chthonomonadales; family Chthonomonadaceae; genus DATGIG01. The sequence continues at coordinate 5,925 of DATGIG010000142.1, forward strand.
TGCGAACACTGCGGCGGTCTCGTTTACGGGGATACGACCCGTTGTGTCCATTGCGGGAAATTTCCGCTCAAGATCCATCGCTGCCCGCGCTGCCGGTGCATTTCGGCGGGCAGCGCCGCAAAGTGCTGGAAATGCGGGCGTGTCTTCGAGCCGGAGGGCGATTATTTGTGAGGGTGTGAAAAAGTTCACATCGCGCGTGTGTCATAATTCCTTGACCAATTGTGCTCTATTTCCTATAATAGCGTGACAGGATTTCCTGCTCTAGTCCCCCCGCCATCGTGTTTTCGGGCCGGTGGTCGTCATGCAAAGGATAAGACCATGAAAGTCACTCTGCTGGGCACCTCCGCTGCCGAAGGCTGGCCCGCGCTCTTTTGCCGTTGCGAGGCCTGCGGCAAAGCGCGCATCCTGGGCGGTAAGAACATCCGCACCCGCTGCTCCGCCCTGCTGGATGATACGCTCAAGATTGACTTTCCGCCCGATATCCTGCATCAGGTACTCCAGCACAACCTGGATCTGCGCTGCCTCTCCGCCCTGGTCTTTACCCACGCCCACGACGACCATTGCGCTCCCGCCGAACTGCAGTATCGCGGCGTCTACTTCGTCCCCAAGCCCTTTGCGGACAAATTGCAGATCTTCGGATCGAAAGACACGGTCCACAAGATCCGGACGGCCCTCTCTCCGGAAACGCCCGACCTGGACCCGGCGAAATACCCACTGGCGCTCCATACCCTCCTGCCGGAAAAGACCATTACCGTCAGCGATTATCAGGTGACGCCGATCCGCGCGCAGCACGATCCCACGCAGGACTGCTTCAACCTTATCTTCCAGGATGCAGACGGCACGACGCTGCTCTACGCCACCGATACCGGCTGGTATGAGGAGTCCACATGGGAGTTCCTGAAAGGATTCCGCCTGGACGGTATCGTGGTCGAGTGCACCAAGGGACTGCAGGACGACGGCTACAAGGGCCACCTCAGCATTCCCGAAGTGATCCGTTTCCGTGAGCGCCTGATCGGGTACGGCGCGTTCCGTCCCGAAAGCCCGATGGTCACCACGCACTTCTCCCATCTCTCCGGCCTGTTGCACGAGGAGACAGATGCCCTCCTCAAACCCCATAACATTCAAGCCGGCTACGACGGCATGACCTTCCACATCTCCGCCGCTTAAAACCTCCTCCGCCTGATTTTTCTCACGAGGTTCTCATATTTCACACGGGGTTGAAACCCCGGTCTACGCTTGCGAAGTCAAAGGTCGCGCTTCGCGCAGCCCAAATCTGCTATTCCCCCGCAGATTTCCTGCGTGGGCTCTTGTTATAGAGAGAGTCGGCGCAGGCCGACTTTGCAAACGTAGACCGGCACTTCAGTGCCGTGTCTTCACCCCTTCGCATACTTTTTTCCCTTTTGACCTAAAAAGAAGCGCGAAGCGCTTGTTTCGACACAAGAATATGGTAAATATATATAGGCCGTACTCAGTCTACTATTTTTGATAGAAGGAGGCGGCCTTTTGGATTCTTGCGTCGAAAGGAGCAACTCCTATGTCGCGGCTCTTTTTCGCGGACATGAATGCGTTTTTCGCTTCCTGCGAACAGCAGGAGCGGCCCGAACTGCGCGGCAAGCCCATGATCGTGGTCCCCTACGCCAATATGGAGACGACCTGCGCCATTGCCGCCAGTTATGAGGCGAAGGCGCTGGGCATCAAGACGGGGACCCGGGTCAAGGCCGCCCGCAAGGTCTGCCCTCAGTTGGAAGTGGTCGAGGCGCGTCCGCAGGTCTATCTGGACTATCATACCGCCCTGCTCGATGTGCTCAATGCCCACTTCGTCTCGATCCAGGTACTCTCCGTGGACGAGATGGCCTGTCGGATCAGCTGCCTGCACACCACGACGGAGGCGGAGACCCGGCTGGCCCGGCAGGTCAAGGCGGATATTTATCATCGTCTGGGCGAGGGGTTGCACTGCTCCGTGGGGATTGGGCCGAACGTGTTTCTGGCGAAAGTGGCCGGGGACCGGCAGAAGCCCTGCGGCCTGACCGTGTGGAGCAATGAGGACCTGCCCGATGCGCTGTTCGACCTGCAACTGCTGGATCTGCCTGGGATCGCCAACCGCATGCTCTTGCGGCTGGAGGCTCACGGCATCCGGACGGTGCGCCAATTGTACGAAGCGGATTCTCTGGCGCTGAAGCGAGCCTGGGGCCGTGGTCGGAGCGCGCTGGTTCTGGATGCTCCGGGGCAGCCAGGAGGCCGACTACGGGCAATTTATCGGGCAGCCGTGTAAGTCGGTCGGGCACTCCCACGTTATGCCGGGGGAGTTTCGGACCCGCGAGGGGGCGCAGCAGATCCTGCTGCGCCTGTTTAGCAAAGCCCTGAAGCGTCTGCGCGGCTATGAGATGGGCGCGAGCCGCCTGGAAATCCGTGTGGACTATCGGCACAAGTACGACTTCACCGATTACTCCTGGCGACGGCGCAGCGGCAAACACCTCCACTCCAATCTGGAATCCCGCTGGATGAAGACGTTACGTTCCCTGCTCGATGCGCTCCCGCCTACGCGCTTCAACTACTATCCACTCCGGGCCTCCCTCACGTTCTCCGGCCTGCTGCGGGAGCAGGACCAGAACCTGTCGCTGTTCGAGGACGGGGAGGCGTCGCAGGAGCTTGGCAGGACCGTGGATGCCCTCAATGCAAAGGGCGGAAGCGGGGTGGACCTGGCCGGCGTGTTCTGGCTGAGGAGCCAGGCCCCGAAACGCATTCCTTTCGGCCCGCCGGCTTAAATAGAGCAGTCAGACGCCGCTTTCCAAATTCATCCGAAGGGCGTATTCGCCGAGTTGCTGAATGGCCTTATCCCTGACCGTGCTGCCGTAATCCACCAGCACCGCCCCATAGTGCAGGGCGCGGAAGCGGGCGCGGTTCCAGGTCGCCTCCTCGATCGGCCCATACGCCTCGCGGAAGGTGGCGTGGGCTTCGGCAGGGAGAAAACTCCAGGCGATGGAGAGGTCTATCGCGGGGTCACCGAGATGGACATCACCCCAATCGATGACGCCGCACACCTGATGCGCGGCGTCCACCAGCAGATGGCGCGCATACAGGTCGCCATGCACCCAGCAGGGAGGTTCCCGGGAAGCCGGCGTGTCCACCAGTTGGTCCACCAGGGCGAGCAGCGCGCCGATCTCCTGAGCGGGACGCGTCGGAGCCATCGCGTGAATGCGCTCCCTCAGCTTAGTGGCACGCTGCCGGAGATCGGCGCGCTGGATGTCGTCCCCAGGCGCCCAAGCACGGGTCTCGTCGCTGACGGGGATACGGTGGAGCGCGGCCAGGAAGCGCGCCAGAGCCGCCGCGTTGCCCGCGCGCTCTGCCTCCGTCCAGGTATAGTGACAGGCCGTCTCGCCCGGAATGTGTTCGTAGCCGGCAAAGGGATAGGGGTAGTCCGCATCCGGGTTGCCGATAAACAGCGGGACCGGAATGGGCAGGGGCAGGTAGGGCGCCAGTAGGGGCAGAATGCGCACCTCATGAGCAATGAGTTGGGCTCCGATCTGTCGGCGTGGGAAGCGAAAGACAAGGTGCTCGTTCACCAGGTAGGCGACATTGTCCCAGCCGGTTCCCATGAGCTGGAGCCGTGGCTGCGGCAGCGGCGGAAACTGCTGCGCGATCAGGCGTGCGGCGCTTTCGGGAGTAAGCTCCACATCCGCGTCCCATACATTTGTCATCTGTTCTTCTCTCACTCCGGCAGGTGGACCATTGCCATCAATATCCCTGTCGGTATGCTCAAAATCCAGAAATGGTTGATCCGCTCCGAGTTGCCTCGTACAAAACATCCGTGCGAAGCAGATACTTCCGTCCGCTTATCACCGCAGAGCCTTCGTGTTTGCGCTCATGCACAAAGAACAAGCCCATTCCGACCTCCGGCACAATCCTGATCTCATGCACGTTGGCCGTATCGTTCTCGTAGGTATAGTCGCGAAAGATCGTCTCACCGCCCTCGTAGTCCGTATTCAAATAGATCAGAAAGGACAGGCTGCTGCGCTCCCCTCTTTCGGTCTCCACATAACCATCCTTGTGTCGTTTGAAACGTTGTCCAGGATCATAGCGATAGAAGCGAAACTCTTCGTATAGCCCAGTCGCACGGCAGCCCTCAATCTGTGGCGGAACGAAGGCTCTTACTCTCTCCCATACCGCATGCGCAAACTCTGGATCGTGATAGATCGCGCGGTCATTGTTGCGAACATTGGGCATCATCTGCGCGCCGTCGGGCAATCGAATGGAGGCGGCCTCGAAGCCCATCGCTTCCCCTTTATCAATGAGTTGGCGACACTCCTCGGGTGTAAACAGATTCGAGACGGTGAAAATGTCTTTGTCCAAAACGGTTACCAAGGAAGTCATACTTTACACTCCCTAATCAGAGACGACAGTTCATCAGAAATCGAAGGGGTTTTTGCCATGCGCATTATGGTATCCACCGCCTTTACCAGGGGCTTCCAATTATGCGGAGGTATCCACCAGCGATAGGTCATCTCGGCCCAATCGCGTCTGACCGTCAGATACCAGTCTGTGCCGTCGCAGCCCATTGGGCTGTGTCTTGGTATCATCGGCACGGACACCTTCTTGATCTCCTTGATGATCTGCCGCACTTCGGTTGCGGTCAATTCCCGGCGATGGTGATATTTCAAGAAGAACCTGGGTTTGCCTTCGGGCACCCTACGATGTTCGTGTTTCCGAACCTCAAGGTACGATGGCTGCTTATGGTACAAGGATAGGTCAATGGTGATTACATCTGAGAAGGAAGGCTCGATTCGCAGGGTGATTGATACACTGGAGTGCCAAACATAGAGGTCGAATATCTCTTCATGAGCCGTCTCGAACGGGGCGATAAACGCATGGGCGAAGCACCAAAGTCGGTACAACAGAGCGCTTCTATTGTGCCATTTGTCTGGCAATAGGTTGATTCTGGCAGGCTCGCTGGGTAATTCGGTCTTCATCGGCGTCCGCGTGGCTGTCCCAGGACTCCCGTTAAATCAACTTGCGTTTTGGAGAAAAGGGCTATACACTCGCCTGGATGTTTATCGACGTCTTCCGGTGATTCGCATAGGTAAACGTTGCGCCGGCAAGAAGAGCAATAACGAACTGCCGGCTCGCTTGTTGCGTCAAGTTCCTACCAAATTTTTGGACAGAGGAATTTGAAGAAGCGACGGCACTCAATCGGGGTTTTTCCTCCTACAAGCCATATATTTTTGCGCTGTTCTTCAAGCGTTTGTTCTGGAACATCAAGCCCTTCTGAGATTTTGTGCCTTTCCATAATCGGTGTCCTCTTCCAATCTACTTTGCTTATAGAGAGCGAACAGTATTTACAGGATAAGACGACTCCACCCACGGGAAAAGTTGGTATCTATTATTCCTGTATCAGTGCTGATCTTCCATCGGTATCCTCCTGACGCCTATTGGCGCAGATAGACGCCGGGTGATCGGGCTCGGCGGTGCCAGAGTAGGTGGGAAGCATCGATCCCAGCCAGTTCCGCTGTGGTGACAAGGAGCTACAACGGTCTCCAGCCTTAAAAGCGTTCGCGGCTTTCACGGATGCTATTCACAATCTCCTCAGTAGACACCCCTAAATCCACACTCGCGACGTCCAAAGGCGATTGCTGTCTTATCTCCGGCTTGAGAACGAATGTCTTTCCATCCGCGCGTCGGATGCGAACTCCGCCCGAAAGACTGGCTTCCTCAAGCAGAGCCGACAGGTCGCGTTGAGTTTCCAAATAAGTGTGCATAGGTCTATTTCACCTCCATTACCTTCGCGCCGGCGGCCTTCGCCGCGTAACTCAATCCACTGTCCAGCGTGAGCAAAGGACAGCTTCGATTTAAGGCACAAGCAATAAGATAGGCGTCGTAAGCGTAAATCTTCAAACGGTCCGACAATTCCATGGCTTGCGCCAGATCAATCTCTACCAGAGTGATTGGGATCTGCTGATAAATTTCGATAGCGGCCTTCGCCTGTTCCAGTGTGATACGTTGGCGTTTGAGCATGGCCGAGAAAGCGTTTCCGATCTCCCAGGGTAGAGAGCAAGGAGCGAACAGGTCCGCTCCTTACGTTTGGGCCACCAGGGCAGCTTTTTCCGGCTCATCGGCAATCACAGCGATGATAACAGAGGTGTCGACAACGATATCCATGCCTGTTCTCCTGGAGAGCAAAGCCTGCGATTGTGCTTTCCTCCATTATACACTAAGTGCTCCTGGCTGAATGTTGCAATGACGGTTTCCTCGGAGCAACATTTCGTAGGCTCAGCGTTGCCGGACGGAGAAACGATCTATTACCGAATAGCGTTGAAGCCCTCTATCGGTTTTCTCTTGATGCTTACTGGCGCAGATAGACGCCGGGTTTGCGGTCGAAGGGGATCGGCTCCGCCGTGCCGGAGTAGGTAGGGATCAGTGGTTCGAGCCGGCTCCACTCCTCTCCGTGCGGGAAGTCCGGCGGCGGTTGGGAGCGGTGGCGGGCTACGAACGCCCGGATCGGTTCGGGAAGCGTGTCGAAGGTGGGGAAGTACCAGAGCGTGAGCAGGGTCCGGCGCTGGTCGGTCGCATTGGCATGCGCGGCGTGGAGCACGCGCGCGTCGCCGATGACCAGGTCGCCCGCTTGCACCGGCAGGTCGCGGGCTTCGGGCGGGTCGGTAAAGAGGGGCGATTCCAGCGGTGCGAAGTAGGTTGCTTCCGTATGGGCGTCGGGGAGCAGGTCGTGCAGGGCATGGCGTCGGAGCTGGGTGCCGGGCAGGACGCGCAGACAGCCGTTCTCGGGCCGGGTGTCCGTCAGGTAGTACATCAGGAAGAGCTGCTGGGGAACCACCTCCGCACTGACGGGGTCCTGCCAGCCCCACCAATCCTGATGCCAGTAGAGCGGCGGCGCGTGGGGCGGCTTGCTGAGCAGGAAGGCGCTCCACCACTTCGGGTGGTCGAAGCCCAGTTCTCGCAGCGCCTCCAGGGCGCGCGGCCAGGCGAAGAGGCGCGGAAAGACCGGATCCTGATAGGCGACGGAGATGTTGCTGCCCTGATAGCGGAACCGCTCCGCATCCGCCTCGGAAACTTCCGCCAGCAGACGCTCCGTCACTATGGTCAGTTCGTCCAGCATCGGGCGATCCAGGACGTTCTCAAAGAGGCAGTATCCGTCCGTCAGCAACTGCTGTCGCTTTGCGGTTACGGGACTAGATGTCGTCATGGGGTTGGCTCCTTACCGTCCGTGAAACAGGGCGCTGTGTAGGGGCGTTGCTTGCTGCGCCCTTCGCGCCCCTACCTCTGTGTTTCAACCGCTTGGACTTATTCAAATACAACCATCGAGTGCATCTCCACCTTGGGCACGATTACCTGCACCCCGCCGGGAACGTGGGTCAGCGGCAAATTGAGGTTCTCCGGCTGCTGGGTGGCCTTGCGGACGCTGGGGATACGGCAGGTGACCTTGATGTCGTGCAGCGGGATGACCTCCTCGCGCACCGGCCACGTACCCCGCAACTCCGGCTGGTCGGGAAAGCCCAACTGCCGGTTCAACTCCTCCGGCAGGGGCGAGAGCTTCTGGTAGATGGAGTGCATGCCCCACGAACTCCCGTGGTTGAGCAGATGCACCACGATGCGTTTCTGATCCGGCTGGCGGCGGAACGTCGCTGCCAGGATGAGCGGCCCCTGCACCTCCACCGAGGGCGGCGTATCCCCAGCGGACCAGAGGCAAGCATTGGCCAGCATCTGGCGCATGTAGGTATCCGGGTAGAAGAACATGGCCTTGTCGATGGATGCCGGAAAGTAGGCCACGCGCCCTTTCCCATACGTGGAGGTGATGAGGGCGGGATAGTGCGTGGGCGGTTTGCCGGCCAGGTCGTAGGTCACCGCGACCTCTCCGCCCGCCTGTGGCTGCACTTCGGTCGCCCCGGCGATCAGCGCCAGCGGTCCCTGCTCCGGCGGCGGGCCGTTTGGGTTGCGCCAGGAGGTGTTCTGCTTGCCCAGGATGAGCGGATCGTTCACGATGGGGTGCTTGAGGGCCAGGTTGAGCGCGAGGTTCTCCGAGCGCTGCCCTACGGGGTGCGTCGCGACATAGCGGGCGTGGAACAGATCGGCCAGCGCGAAGTCCGGGCGACGCTGGTAGTCGGCGTCGTAGAGGCCAGTCTCATAGGTCGCGACCAGCCCGCCGCCGTTCGCCACAAAGCGCCGGATCACTTCCGCTGCCCGGTCGGAGAGGCAGGCCACATTCGGCAGCACCAGCACCCGCACACCCCGCAAGTCGGCGTCCTCCAGGTCGTACTCGTTCAGCACCCGGATAGGGAGGTGCTTCTCGAAGAGCGCACGAAAGGCGCCCAGCGTATGGGAGAAGTAGACGGGCAGTGCGCCCTGTGCGTAGAGGGCGCGCGTCTGCTCGGAGGCGACGATCCCGATATAAGGAATAGCTTCGCTCCGTGTCATCCACGGATCGCGCGCCTTGAGGTTCTCCACATGCAGGCGCAGGTACTCCTCGCGTCCTGTGCTCTCGACGAACTCCGGAGCTACTCCCCAGGGCAGTCCCTCCAGCCCCCGCAGTTGGATCTCCACGGCTGAGGAGACGCCGCTGATGCCGTGCGCCGAGGGCTGGATCCAGACCGAAGCGCCCCGCTCCTGGGTCACACCCTGCATAAACGCATAGACGAACTGCTGATAGAGCGCGTCGCCGGGGTTGTCCCAGTAGAGTTCCACCGAGGAGACGTCCACCGCGCTGCTGTAGGAGCCGGGGTATTCGCCCATGTAAATGCCGGGAAAGTACCAGGTGCGGTTGCCGGAGTGGTTGGCGAAGAGGACGGCCTCCGGGTTCTCCTTGCGGATCGCCTCCCGCATCTTATCGGCGAAGGTCACAAAGAATTTCTCGTGCCAGGCGATATAGGCGCGCGCCGCCGGATCGTGCGCGACATCGTAGCGGTTCGGGTCCCCCCCCGGCGGGAGCGGGATCTCCTGGCCGCCGGAAGCCTCTCGGTAGAGGCGGCGCGTCTGTTCATCGTAGGTGTGCAGATGCACCGGCGCATAGCCGTCCAGCCAGAAGCCATCCACCCCATACTCCCGCGTCACATAGGCCAACTGCTTCAGCAGCCAGTCGGCGTAGCCGCTATGGAGGTTGGCGAAGTTAGGTGTGGGGTCGGGCTTACCATCCGGGCGGATACGGAGCCAATCGGGGTGCGCCTTCACAAACTCCGGGCTGAACGCGGCAACCTGCACTGGCCCGATATAAAACACTGCCCTGGCGCCCGCCGCATGGACCGTCTTGACGATGCGTCGCAGATAGGCGTCGGCGGCCTGGACTTCTTTCGGGGAGTAGAGCGCCGCGCTCGGCCCGACGATGTCCCACCGCCGCAGCGCGTTCACGGTGATGACGTTGTAACCCGCTTTGGCATACTCGTCCACCATCCGCCAGTCCGCGGGAGGCAGGTGCCCGATCCGCAAATGCGTGCGCAGCCAGTCCGGAACCGGGCGGGGCGGAACGCGCTCCATCACCGTGCGCGGAGGCAACCCGGCTCTGTCGATCAGAACGGCGCTCCCTGCAATCGCCAAATTTTGCCCCCGAACCGGCACTGTATCCAATCCGGCCAGCATCCCGGCTGTCAGAACAAGGCAAAGCAGCATACGGAGGCGAAACCACATATAAAACTTGGGTGGCGAGCAGGCGATATGTGGAACCGGCAGGCATCGAGCGGAGCGCGGTAAGCGCATGGAATTTCTCTGTCCCTTCCTGGTAGTCTCTGCTTCCTTCGTTTTTTACAGCGCGGATTCCTCTTACTACCTTTCCATCGGAATGGGTACAATGAGATATTGAGAACGGAGGTTACGCGGTACAGGAAAGGTTTTCAAGATGGACGAAGTAGAACGGTTGCAACAATGTATCCAACAACTGGAACAGGAGTTGGAAGCAGTCCGTCGGAATGTCTCGCTGGCAGCATATGAGTTGCGGGTTCCTTTGACGCCGATGAAAGGCTTTATACGCAAGCAGATTTTCGTTGAGATAGACTCGGACCATCTCCACACTATTCTCCATCACCTCGTCCATGAAGCGATCACTTACTCGCCGGACGGAGGAGAAGTGGCGATTCTTGCTCGTATTGAAAGGCCTACGGAAGAATTTCCCACTGGAGCGCTATTGATGGGTGTCACCTATCAGGGGGAAGATATCTCGAAGGAGCTTTTCAAGCAAATCGTGCGTGTTCCGTATAAGAAGCATAGGAACACAAGAGGTGAAAGCGGCCTTGGCCTCTATCTTTCCAACATGCTAATCGATCGGTATGGCGGGTACATGTGGGCGGAGAGTGATGGGCTATGCACAAGGTCTGCCCTCTGGTTCCGTATCCCACTGAAACAGAAGGTTGCAGAGACGTGAACTTGAACTGCTTGATGACGATCTCCACCGGCTTGCCGTCGGAAGGCGCCTGGCCGTGGAATAACCAGAGATTGATGAGGACAGGCATCGGCTGTTGGGAGATGGCGTCCTGCGGCATGGCGGGCTGGAAGAGCCAGCGCTGGAACTCGTTCTTGTCGTCATCGCGGTGGCCGTGCAGGCTTTGAAACAGCAGGCTGTCCGGCTTCCAGGTGAAGCGCTGGGTGGAGTAGTCGCCATTGAGGGTGAAACTAAAGGAACTCGAGGCGTTGTGCGCTCCCGTTTTGACCGGCCAGACGGTGTAGTTGCCGATGGGCGCTTTCTCGTTACCCCAGTGCGCGAACTCAATGTCCATCTCGTGGGTCCCGTCTTTCCCCACATCCGAAGTCGGGTAGTTGAAGAGGCCCAGCACCACGTTCTTGTCCAGTCTGTCCACCCGCCCCGCAACCTGGAACTGGTAGGTCCCGAAGCCGAACCGCTTCTTGGTGCTCACTTCGGCGCACTGCCACACTCCATCGCTCTGCGCGATCTTGAGATGCAGTGCGCCCGCTTTATCTACCCACACGTTGTCGGGGCTCCAGCGGTTGGGGCCGGGGCCGAGCTTGTCGCCGGATTTCACTGTCCATTCGTACCCGCTGAACTTCAGCGTCGTCTCCGCCGCCAGGGTAGGAACTGCGGCCAGCGAGAGCCCTATTCCGCACAGAAGCGCAGAGAGAATGCGTTGCATGGATTTACCCTCCGATTGGGATGCCTTGGAGCAGAACTCCGGCTCCCTAGTTTTGTGCTTTTCGTGGCATATGTCAGAATATCCTGCATCAGAGTACGTTTCCAACGTTTCCTCGCGCCCGGTAATTTGTCTCCACTTGGCTCGCCAGGCCGTGAACGACCTGTCTGGGGAGCCTTCGGCTAACCGGTCTGCGACCGGAAAGGCATTCTCCGCCCGCAGGGCGGTTGGCGGCGTAGCCGCCCCTTAGACGGGTCGTTCACGGCCCGGTAAGCTGGGAAGAGAGGAAGGCAAATGCAGGTTTCAATACGCCCTTACCATGAGGCAAAGGACGATCTGGCTCGGATGGCGGAACTCATACAGCAGGCATGGCTCCCGGAGAGGCATCTCAGGGCGAATTTTCATGTGGGAGATTTATACTGGCGCTTGCGCGAACCTGCCTATGCGCGCACGCTCTGGCTATGGGAGCAGACATCGGGGCAGATCTGCGCCTTTGCCGAATGGGACCCCTCTGCCGGAACCCTGGAGTTCCAATATGCACCGAGCGAAGCGGATAAGGAGTGGGAACAAGCATCGTTGGATTGGGCGGAATCCCAGGCTGCTATCGCTGAAAGCCGTGCCCCTACGCTGACGACCTACGCGACGGAAGGCGATGCGGCATATACGGCTCTGTTGTTGTCGAGAGGCTACGTGCGGGAGGATGCTTATTATAACCATCACTATCGGAGCCTGGACAGCGAAACCGTGGAGATGCCTGTCGTACCAGAAGGATACGCGGTTCGTTATCTTCAGGGAGAGCAAGAGATAGAGAGCCGGGTTGAGGGGCATCGCGGAGGGTGGCAAACCCAACGGATGCAGGTAGAGCACTATCGGCGTATTATGCAGATGCCGGGGTATCGCCCGGAACTGGATATCGTCGTGGTCGCGCCGGATGGAACCTTTGCTGCGACCTGTATCTGCTGGCTGGATGCCGTGAGCCGCGCAGGGCTGTTCGAGCCGGTGTCGACGCATCCGGAGCATCGACGGCGCGGACTGGCCCGCGCGATGGTTCTCTATGGCTTACGGCAACTGCAGCAGTTGGGAGCGCGGAGCGCCTGGGTCGGATCGGCGTCCGCCAATCCGACCGCGACGCGCCTTTATGAGAGCTGCGGAATGCGGGTTGTACGGAAGGATTACACCTACAAACGCAATTCCAGTGGGTGAGTCGAAAACGCCCCGTCTGTACTCAGAAGCGTTTATATGAAATGTACCATTGTAGGGCAGGGGCCCGCCCTCTGCCGATAACCCTTTTGCATTGTAAGGGTTATCGGCGCAGGACGGGGCCTGCGCCCTACAAAGAACGTGTTCCCGTTAGAAGGTGAGGTGCAGCACTCCGGCCCCGTCGGTCTGTGAGCCGGTAGCTCCGGGAGTTACGAGGATCGTGGTGTTGCCACCGGCGGTCTGGATAGCGACGCCATAGGAGGTGTTGGCGGTCAGCCCGGTCAGGAACAGCGTGTGGACGGAGTTGGGGACTGTGAAGAGCGTTGCAGAGAAGGTCCCCGATGCGCTCACCGGGAAGAAGACCGCGACATTCCCGAAGGCGGTTCCGTCGAAGGCCGTACCCTGGGTGCTCTTCAGGTAGGAGGCCGCGACCATGGCCCCACCGCTATCGGCTCCCTGCAGGACATGCAGGAAGCGGGTATCGGTGGGCTTGCTGGTGTCCTCCACTGTGAGAATGTACTGGGTCGGCTCCAGTTGCGCGATGGGATTGAGGTTTCCAGCGGAGTTGGTCGCCGTCAGAGTGGGATTGGCCGGCAGCAGCGTCTGAATATACAGTTGCTGCCCACTCGTTAGGGTCTCCGTGGCGATGTTGTTCTGGAGGATCGGATTGGTCACCAGGCTCAGATTGAAGCGCTTGAACAGGTTGCTGTGGGTCGAGGTGGCGCGGTCGTAGACCACGATATAGTCGTTGTTGAGCCACAGGATGGAGCGCGTCGCCTGCGTGATGTCCGTCGCCCCGTTGCTGGGCGTCCAGAAGTCGGGACGGTTGTAGAGCCTGGTCAGGTCGCTCGCCGCATACACATAGTTCTGCCCGGAGCTGCTGACCGTGGTGGGATCGCCCGCGTTGAGGCCGAGGATCCACTGGCTGCCCAGCGACCACTCGCCCTGCTCATACCACTGGATGCTGGGCGTGCCGTTGGCGCTCCAGTTCTGCAGCGCCAGCGTGTTGTGGTAGGTCGTCGTCAGGCCCACCGTGTTGTTGTCGTAGTTGCTCATCTCCTTGGTGAGCCACTCGCCCTTACGGAAGAGTTCGAACTGTCCGCCATCGCCCAACTGGTGGTTGATGGATTCCCAGGAGGCGCGGTAGTCGAACATCGTCCCGTTCGCCGTCCAGTCGCTGTGGGCCACGATTCGCCCCGCCGCCGGGTCATAAAATAGGGTCGGATAGTTGGAGCGGGGGTCGTCCGCCGTGGCCGCCGAGGGATCGAGCAGCAGGAAGTAGAGAATGGACGACGTCGAACTGTAGGAGAAGGGCTGGGTGATGCGCGTCAGCAGCGCATTGGCCCCACCCTCGGTCGCATTGGTCACAAACCAGCGGGCGGCGTCGAAGTGGGTCGTCTTCCCGTTCTCCTGCTCCAGGAGGGAGAGCAGCGCGAACGGCTGCATGAAGTCCGGCGTCACCCAGAGACGCAGCAGGTCCCCATAGCTGCCGTACTGATAGACCGGGCCGAGCCAGGGCTGTTCGGCGAAGGTCTTCGCTGTGGGCGTGAGCGAGGAGAGAAAGCCGGTGACAAACCGGTCCCACATGGGCGCGCCGATCAACTGGATCTGCGGGCCGGAGTACTTGGGATCGTTGAAGCCCGCCGTCTGGAGCGCCAGCAGTTGGCCCAAAATAAAAGAGTAGGAGTGGCCGTAGAGCATGCCCTCCGGCGGCAATCCGCCGCTGGCCAGGCCGAAGCCCGCGCCCGTACCCGGAAGGCCATAGGCCGTCGCCACCGTGGAGGGGTCGCCGAACATGGCGAACTCCTGGTAGAGCCAGGCGCCGTTGGCGTTCAGGATATAGCTGCGTAAGGTATTGCCCAACTGGGATGCCGGAGCGGCGGCATTCACTGCGGGATCGTCGCCGGGGTCCATGCAGAGCGCCATCATGGTGAGCAGGCGGGCGTGACCCAGGTAGTAGTTGTTGGCGGCCATGCGGTAGGGCAGGTTGTTGGGCAGCAACTGCAGGTTGTTCGTCGCGCCGATGGGCGCGGGGTGGTCGCCGCCGGTGGTGGAGGCGTTGATGCAGTCGTTGGCCCAGATCAGGAAGACATTGCGGATGGTGGCCTTGTCGCTGGCGGTAAGGATCGGGTTGCCCAGGGCGTCCTGGGCGTTGTAGATCCAGTCCACAATGAGCGGCCACTGCTCGCCCGATCCGTTGGCGCGGTTATACACGGCGAACAGGGGATCGCGGAACGGCGCGCCGGACAGATGGCCCTGCACGGCCTGGTTCATGGCGACCATCAGCATGTTCCGCGCATACTGCGCGTACAGGATGCGGTTGGCAGGGCTGGGATCGATCAGCGAATTGAAGGCGAGGATCGCGGCGTACTGCTCGGTGAGATAGCCGGTGTAGCCCTGGACGTCGCCAGGGTCGGGGTAGTTGGGGTTGACGACGCCGTTGGGGAAGAACTGCGTGTTGTAGACGTTGACCGCCTGGGCCAGCAGGGGCGCCATGCCCTGCGCATAGATCGGATTGGTCGAGGTGGCCCAACTCTGCAGGCGGGGCAGGTCGTTGGTGGTGACCCAGAGCCGTGGGTGGCTGCTGACAGGGTAGGGAATGACCTGCGGGGGCGATGTGAAATTGGCCGTCACGGTGGTGTTGGCGGCGGGCATGGTGAGAGTGGTCGTGGCCGCATTCGGGTTCGCGACAGTCGCTCCGGTCCAGTTCAGGAACGCGCCCCCCGCGGGCGGTGCGTTGGCCGTGATTGTCACCACCGTTCCGGCGTTGTACGAGCCGCTCCCGCTCCCGTTCACGACCGTGAGCGAGTACGCTCCGGGCGGCGGAGAGCCGCCCGTCACCGGGACCGTGATGGAGTTGCTGTAGTCCGAACCGGGGTTCTTTACGGAGAAGGTCGCCGTGGCGGCGTTCCCCTGGTACCCGGTGGCAACGACGGTGGTGCTGGTGACGGATGTGGTGGACAGCGCGACGAAGTTGGAGCCGTAGCTGTCGAATACCGTGGCGCCTGTCTTAAATCCCGTCCCCTGGATCGTGACGGTAAGGTTGCCTACGGCGATGGGATTGGGCGAGACCGAGGTGATGGTCGGCCCAGGGTCCAGGAGATTGACATACGTGGACGCCGAGAGGGAGCTCTTGGCTTTGCTGGTCGCGGTGATCTGCACGGGATTTTGCGCCGGCATGACGCTCGGCGCTGTGTACAATCCGGTCGTGGAGATCGTTCCCGCCTTGGCGTTCCCTCCTTTGACGCCTCCTGCATACCAGGTGACTTCGGTGTTGGTCAGAACGGTCACTTTCGCGGCAAACTGGACCGTCTTCCCCAAGGTCACCGAGGGATTGGTAGGTGAGATCGTGATCGTCTGTGCGTACACATGGCTCAGGGAGGTGAGCAACAGGCCGCACAGCAATAGCAGACAGACTCCGATTCTGCGCATCTGTAGGATCCTTTCCGAGCGGGGGTTCGCCTGGCTTCTGAATGCCTGGGACACCTGCTCTTCATATCCAGCCTCTTTACCGGAAGCTGGTTTTCGCCGATGCGCTGGTGGGGAGAACGCGAAACACTGACAAGGGAGTGCCTGCAGGGGACGATGGAATTCTCGAAACAGCTCCGATTCCCAAAATTGAATGCCCGCTTATTGTCCCCGATTTTGCGTGACGAAACTGTGGACGAATCGAAGCGAAAAACGTGGACAGTGGAGATATGTAGGGCGTAGGCCCCGTCCTACGCCGATTTTATTAGCCCAGGATTGAACCCCTGCCTACATCATTGCTCCGAAGCAGGAATTATGGGAGCGAAAGTCCAAAAAGAGGGAAAGAATGTGTTAGAAGGAGAAGCGCTGGAATGAAGCCATCCCCCTCTTATGTTTTCCGTCGATTATTGTATGGCATCCTTACACTCCTGCTCTTGTCGGCAGCATGCCTTACAGGAGCGCAAGACCGCCTGAAGACCATGCCCGGCTATGCGCAGTATCAGCAGATGAGTCGGGAGATCCCCGGTTCCGTGAAGCTGGGCACGCTGTCGGTCACGTGGCAGGATGGCGGGAAGGCGTTTGCCTATCGGAAAGATGGCAAAGCCTATCGGTATGACTTCGCGACCGGAAAGACCTCGGAGATGGATGCGGCGGAGGTGCAGGAGGCGTCCGCACCGGGCGGAGGGAGAAGGGGGGCCTTTGGGCAGGGGCCGGGGCGGGGGCGACAATTCGACTCCTCCGCCTCTCCGGACGGTAAGTACAAAGCTTTCTATCGGGACCGCAATCTCTGGTTCAGCGACATGGCCGGCGCGGGTGAGATCGCGCTCACGACCGATGGCAGCGAGAAGAGCCGCATCAAATACGGCACGGCGAGTTGGGTCTATGGCGAGGAGTTGGGCCAGACGACTGCCATGTGGTGGTCGCCGGACAGCAAGCGCCTCGCCTACTACCGCTTCGATGAGAGCAAAGTACCGGACTACTATCTGGGGCTGAACCAGACCCGGCTGCACGACAGCCTGAATGTGGAGGCCTATCCGAAGGCGGGCGATCCCAACCCCGTCGTCACCCTCTTTATCTACAATGTCGAGACCAAGAAGACCGTGGAGGTCGATGTCCGGGACGGCAAGCCCTTCGATAACGCGGTCCTGGGGCACTATGTCTACCATGTGGCGTGGTCGCCGGATGGCAAGGAGCTGCTGTTCCACCGCACCAACCGCCGCCAGAACATCCTGGAGTTCACCGCCTGCGACCCCGATACCGGCAAGTGCCGCACGATCGTGCATGAGGAGTGGCTGCCCAGTTGGACGGAGAACACCCCGACCATGCGGTACCTCAAAGACGGCAAGCGGTTCCTCTGGGTCTCCGAGCGGACCGGCTGGAAGAACTTCTATCTCTACGACCTCAGCGGCAAGCTGCTGGCAACGGTGACCAATCACCGTTTTGAAGTGGGCAACATTGTGCGGGTGGATGAAGAGGCGGGCCTGCTCTACTACATGGCGCGGGATGGCGACAACTTCATGAAGCTCCAACTGCACCGGGTCGGGCTGGATGGCAAGGGCGATAAGCGCCTCACCGATCCGGCCTACAACCACACGGTGGACGTTGCGCCGGATGGAGCGCACTTCCTCGACATCAGCCAGACCCACGACCAGCCGCCCGTCACCCGCATGATGGATACGAATGGGAAGGTGGTGACGGAACTCGCCAAGAGCGATACCACCAAGTTCGACCAACTCGGCCTGCAGCGCGCGGAGCTGTTTACCTACAAAGCCGACGATGGAAAGACGGATCTCTACGGCATACTGTATAAGCCGTCGAATTTCGACCCGAACAAGAAGTACCCGATGCTGGTAACGGTCTATGCAGGCCCTGAGACGAACGGGGCGCGCGAAACCTTCAGCTTGCCCAATGCGCTCACTGAGTACGGCTTTCTGGTAGCCTCCCTCGATTCCCGCAGCGCCGCAGGCCGGGGCAAGGCATTTTTGGATGCGATCTACCTGAAGCTGGGCACGGTCGAGATGGACGACCAGGCGGCTGGGGTCAAAGCGCTCTGGGCACGCCCCTATGTGAGCAAGACGCGGGTGGGCATCTTCGGGACTTCCTACGGCGGCTATGCGGCGGCCATGTGCCTGCTGCGCCATCCGGAGGCGTTCCAGGCAGCGGTCGCGGGCTCCCCTGTCACCGACTTCCACCTCTACGACAGCATCTATACGGAGCGGTATATGTGGATCCCCGAGGAGAACAAGGCGGGGTATGAGGCGGGCAGCGCCATGAACTATGCCGACAAGCTCAGCGGCAGGCTGATGCTCTACTTCGGGACCGCCGACAACAATGTCCATCCCTCCAATAGCCTGCAGTTGATCCAGGCGCTGCAGCGCGCCGGCAAGAGCTTCGAGGTGCAGGTCGGCCCGGATCAGGGGCACTCCCCCCTGGGGCAGGCGCGGATGATGGAGTTCTTCATCGAGAGCCTGGTCCTGCCGCATCCCACTTTTTGACCTTATGCCCAGGCCCATTCCGTTCTCGGTTTCTGCCCGGCTTGAAGGGCCGGGCACAGGACATCTCACCGTTGCCCATAGCTCGGCGCAATGGACTGAAGTCCTTCGCTGCGGGCCTTCGGCCTAGTGTCGGCCTTCGCCGACACGTACCAGCCCAGAGTTTGTGCGTGTCCACGTAGGTGGACACTAGGCCGAAGGCCACCAGCGAGGGAGTTTACTCCCTTGTCAACTTGTCAACCGCAAATTGGTCCTTGCCCCCACAAGAGAGTGAGCCCGAAATGATGCCCACCGCAAATGAGAACCTCTCTTCAGCAGCGCCTCACATACGAAGACGCTGGCGATGGGCGTTATTACTGCTTCTGCTGGGCATGCTCTGCTGGGGGGTTCGGATGGCGTTGATGCAGTTCGAGGCGCGCCGCACCTTTATCGGCCCGACCGACCCGGCAACCGGGTATCGCTACACGTTTACGGTCGCTCAAGGCTGGGAAAAAGCTTCTGTTCACCGAGAGGAAGACCTAGGCTTGCTGGTTCCGAGACTCGACGTGGAAGGCTTCGGCTTTCAGGTTCCGAAACCCGGACCTGTGCAAGCCTGGTTGGATGCGCATCTATGGCATCCCGCCCCGCCGCCCTTCGAGATGATATCCGATATCCGAGTGGGAAGACCCGCATATTGGTCGGGCTCCTTTCGCCTGGACATCGTCTCGACCATCAAAGAGCAACAACATCTTCGGATCTCGGATCAGCCGGCCACATGGGTGGTGATGCGTAACGAGATTCCTACAAACGCATTCGGCAACGGCGCGAAGAACATCGTGATCTATAGCTATAGTCTGGAGGTCGAAGTCCAGGGCCAACTGAGCGGGTTCTTCATCGAGGGGAATGCGGACGAAGCCCATAAGGACCAGGTGCGCAGGGAAGTGCGGGCCATTGGCGATTCCTTCCGCATCGAAAAGGTGGGAAAACCCCTACCTCCAGTGCCATACGTCCCTCTATTTCCTGCCCCGGAGTGGAGCATCGAACAGGTGGGAAGCCCTGTATCTCCAGCGCAATAAGCACAGGACGGCTGCTTTACTGTCCGAGCGCCTTCTTTGCGGCGTTCTTGATCGCATCGTTGTGCGATTCAAGGGTCAATGCCTTCTGCAACACATCCGCATTGGCCTGCTTGTCCCACTTTGCCAACGCCTCGATCGCGTTCACCACCACCTGGAGAGGCTCCTTGTCGTTCACTCGCTCCCGCAACCGCGCTGTGGTCGTCGGATCGGCGGGCAACGCAGCCAGGGCGGAGACCGCCTCCGCACGCCGCTCGAAGTTCGGATGGTTCAACTGTTCCAGCCACAACGAACGCAACTCCGGCTTTGCCAGAGCGAACAGGGGACGCAGCGTGCGGAAGGCAGGAAACGGTCCTTTGTCCGCCCGCACCTGACGGGCAATCAACTGCAGCGTCGCCTCTGTGGGGCTGTCTTTTAATAGGCGGGTCATCGCCTCGGTCCGATCATTGCAGTTGGGAGCGTACTGGAGGATAGAAGCAAGCTCGGCTGCCGACCAGTGCAGTGTCGGGATCTCCCGCAGAAAGTCGTGGTCCGGGTCCAGGACCACCGCCGTGACGGATCCGGCTGCAGTGAGATGGAAGGTCTCTTCGGGCTTGGACAGATGCACCGGCTGTTCGGTGAACTTCCCCTCCGAGGTGATGAGGCCCACCTTCGCAGGAATGTCGTAAATCGGGGTGCCATCGCTGGTATCCTGGAGCTGCTTGACGGTGAGGGCGATGCCATCGGAGGAGGCAGTCCAGGTGTAATCGAGGACCGGATGTCCCGGTTTTTCGATCCATTGTGCCCAAAAAGGTTCACAGTTGATGCCGCTCGCCTCGGTCATACAGCGTCGGAGTTGCACGCTCTCGACGGGAGTGTGTTGCCAGGTGGTGAGGTAGAGTTTCAATCCGCTGAAGAAGGGTTCATCGCCGAGATAGCGTCGGAGCGTGTGGAGGACGACCCCGGCCTTGGCATAGCTATGGGCGTCGAACATCATGATGCCATTGGGCACCGTAGTGGGATACATCTTTGTCGAGATGGGACGTTTGTAGGCCCGCGCCGTAACAAAGTATTCGCGCATGTTCTCATCGAGCTGCTGGTCGTAGGCGTTCTTGCCCATGGAGTGCTCGAAATAGAGGTTTTGCATAAAGGTGGCGAACCCTTCATTGAGCCACAGATCGCCCCAGTCTTTGCAGGTGACGGTGTCTCCAAACCACTGGTGGGCAAGCTCATGCGCATTGATGCTCGCTGCCCGCCGGAAGCCCTCGCGCGCTGTGGTCAGGACGCCCAGGTCCAGCGTGGTGGCGGAGGCGTTCTCCATTCCCCCTCCGAAGTCGAACATGGCGTCCTGAGCGTATTTCGGCCAGGGATACTTGTAGCCGAGCACCGTCGAGAAGAAGCTCAACATGTCCTTGGTGTCGCCGAAGGTATCGTCAATGTATTTCCCCAACCCCTTCGGGACCACATACCAGAGATCCAATCCCTCCCACTTATCCCGCTTGATGTCGAAGGGTCCTGCGCATAACGTGAGCAGATAGGTGGCATGGGGGATTGTGCACTTCCAATCGAAGGTGCGGCGCTGCTTATCCGGGCTGAGTTTGTTGGAGACGAGGACGCCGTTGCCGATGACATCCCAATCGGCGGGGACAGTGCATCGGGTCTCGCTGGTCGCCAGGTTGTTCGGGTAGTCCCAGGTCGGGCACCAGTTGCTGGTCTGTTCGGTCTCACCCTGTGTCCAGAAACCGACGTGGGTCGGGTTTTTGGCGTCCGCCTGGATCCAATGCCACCCTTCTCCCGCAATTTTAAGGCTGGTCTCATGGGCATGCGTGAGTTTGTAGTCGATGGCGATGCGGATCGGCTTACCCTTCGGTTCGGGAGGCGTCGCGATGGTCAGGATGCGATCCTTGCGGGCATAGGGCGCGTCGTTTCCATCCACGGTCAGCTTCGAGATCTCGAGGGCAAGGCCCGCGTTGAGCGTCACCTCCGTAAGCCCCTCCCGGAGTGGGGCCAGGGTGTTCACAACATGCCCTGTAATGGTCTGGTTGGGATAGTCCACATCAACGTCGACGGCGACATTGAGGAGTTCGCAAGTCCGATCGGGGGCGTAGTGGAGGGAGGCGATAGGAGGGGCGAATGGGTTTTTGTTCTGGCCCTGCGCCTGTACGATACAGGGACAGAGGGCAACACTCAAGGCGAACAGGCAGCGCCAGCCAACCAGGAGTCGGACGCGCATCGGCGCGAAAAGTCTTCCTGAATCTATCCAACCGATCAGATGTGATTTCATTCCCAACCTTTGTGACCGAGGCGAACTGGTTTCCGAACTTCATCGGGATCGGACTACATACGGGTATTTTGGCGCCAGACATGTGCGATAAAGCGCCAAAGGCATACAATAGTAACGCCGAAGAAGATGGCAAAGGCACTGAGCATTATTGGGATAAACAATATGGAGCGGGCGACCTTGTCATTATGCGGAAGTACCCAAAACAAAACGATTGCCGCTAATATGCCGATGACAACCGCAGGCGTGCTTAGTTTCCTGTTCACGTTTTGCCTCCTCAGGGGTTTGCCCTATCTGCTTTTCCGCTTCACTGTATCCCCATTATATCATGCATTGCTAAGATTCGCGGTGCGGTAGGTACCGATTCATTGGGAGCGCACGGAAGCGCCTGGCTTGTCCAGCAGAACCGATAGCACCTGGGCATAGCAGCGGGCCAGGGACAGGGCAAAAGAGAGCAGAGTGTTCATTCGCCGTTGCGCCGGATCCAGGAGGCGATGTCGTCCACAACCTCTTTCACGACATGCCCTGGCTTCTCATAATCGGCGGGGGTCTTCTCGCCCGGCATAAAGCTATGATACAGGTTCGGGTAGAACTTGAACGTCACATCCTTTCGCCCCGATAGCGCGGCCTTCCAGTTGGCGAAGTCCTTCTCCGTCACCTGATAGTCTTTGCCCCCCTGCAAAATCAGCATCGGCTGGGTGAGAGACTTCGCCTCCTGCGGCGGGTTGAGTTTGCGCAGATCGAGCCAGTAGGAGACCGGCACCCCCATAATGACGGCGTCCGGATGGTTGGCGATGTCCGGATCGTTCAGGCGGGCCATCTCCTTTTTGAGCTTCTCCACCTCTTGCTTGTCGGCATCGGTGAGGTGCTCTTTCAATCCTGCGATGAAGGCGGTCTGCTCTAAAATGACCTCGTCCAGGCGACGGGTCGAGCCGGCCATGACGATCAGGCCCCGGACCTGTGGGGCCTCTTTCACCACCCGATGCAGGATCATGCCGCCCAGGCTATGGCCCAGGACGAACACCCGTTTGGGGTCTATGCCGGGCGTCTTCAGAAGCAGCGCCACCGCCGCTGCCGCATCGTCTACCGTCTCGTCGTTGACCGTGAGATTCTTGATGGAAGCCATTTTGTGCCCATAAACCTTGGTTCGCTTTTCGTAGCGCAGGACGGCAATCCCCTCCGACGCCAACCCCTCGGCCAGATCCCGGAAGGGTTTGTTCGGCCCGATGGTCTCATCGCGATCCTGTGGGCCGGAACCGTGCACCAGTACCAGGGCGGGAAAGGGTCCCGCTCCCCTGGGCAGTGTCAGCGTGCCCGGCAGAGGCCACTCGCCTCCTCCGACCGTCACCTCCTTGCTCTGGAACGAACCCGGCTTCACATACGACGCGGGCTTATAGTCCTGTGAAGTGTCTGCGGGCAGGAAGAAGAGCCCGGCGATCTTCTTCTGGCTATCGAAGACCACCTTGACATCTACTTTTGCCTGGGCGAATTCGCAGGTGACGAAGACAATATCGTAGCCCTGCGCTTTTGCGGTGTGCGTTCCGACCTGCTGCTTGAACGCTCCCGCCTGCCCGAGCAGCGCCTGCCATGTGGCGTTCAGTTTCTCCGGGGGCATAACCGAATGCATCGTCGCGTCGAACGGCTGCGTCGCCGCCGTGAAGTCGCCTTTGTTCATTTGGTCTACAAATGTCTTTGCCAGGGGGATCAGGTCGTCCACTTTCGTCTCCTGTTTCGTCTGGGCACAGGCCAGCGATACGCAAATCAATCCTAGAACAATCAGCACGATACATGCGCGTGTCATCTTTTTCTCCTCTAATTGCATCGGCAGGCGAAATCTGCGAGGGAAATTCGCGTTAGGTTAGCGAATTTGGGCTGCGCGAAGCGCGACCTTTGCCCCTGCCCTACAGAGTCGGGTCGTTCACAGCCCGGTTCGCGCCGTTCGACATGCGCTCTTTCGACAGGCTCGTCAGGCCGGTGATCGTTCCCAGGCCCATGCTCTCGACGGCGGTGCTGGGCACGACGACCAGCGCGCCCTTCTCCTTCAGGCCCTCATAGAGCATGTTCATCGCCCGCAGGTGCAGGGCGGTCGGATGATCCTCATAGGCTTTGCCCGCCTGGACGAACCGCTCGGCGATCTGCGCTTCGGCGTCGCCCAGAATGACCCGGGCCTGTCGCTCGCGCTCCGCCTGCGCCTGGCGGCTCATGGCGTCCTGAAGCCCCTCCGGAATGATGATGTCGCGGATCTCCACCGCCTGCACGGTAACGCCCCAGGGAGTGGTCCGCTCGTCAATCAGCTTTTGCAGCTCGGCATCCAGCCGTTTCCGCCCGATGAGCAGGTCGGAGAGTTGCGTCTCCCCGATCACGTCCCGCAGTGCCGTCTGCGCCGCCCAGAAGATCGCCTGCCGGTAGTCCGCGACTTCCAGCGCCGCCTTCTCCGCGTCCCAGACGATCCAGAACAGCACCGCGTCCACATCCACCGGCACGGTGTCTTTCGTTAAGGTCTGTTCGGCGCTGTAGGTCGTGGTCTGCACGCGATGGTCTATCCAGGCCGGAATGGTATCCACCAGGGGGACGACCCAGAACGCTCCCGGCCCCCGCAGGCCATGAAACTTGCCCATCCGCAGGACCACCGCTCTCTCCCATTGAGAACCTACCTGAAGGCTGAACATCAGGAAGTAGCCGATGAGCATTCCAAGGATGGCCGGGAGCGGGTTTTTCGGGGTGAAGGCCGCCGTCACGCCGATTCCAATGCCCAGACAGAGGACGAACAGCGTGATCTGCATCGGGTGCATCCGCGCTCCGGGTTTCTTAAACTGTCGGTCTATTTGACTATTGATGTCCGTTGTTGACTGCCGCGCCATCGGTTTTGCCTCCTTCGTGCGCGCGAATGTACTGTATGAGATGGCTCAGAAATTCGTCCGGGTTCAGGCCGAGCGCCGCCGCCTCGCCCAACGCCTTATGGAAGAGCGCTTCGAGCCGCGCCTGTCGCTCTCCCGGCGCGGCGGGAGGAGGGCGCTCATTGACGAAGGTGCCGCGCCCCTGCCGCGTGGCGATATATCCGGCGCTCTCCAGGTCTCGGTAGGCTTGCGCCACGGTATTCGGGCTGATCCTCAGGTCTACTGCCAGTTGACGTACCGTCGGCAACTGCATCCCGGTTTTCAGCGTCCCACGCGCAATGGCGAGCGTGATCTGTTCTATCAACTGCGCGTAGATCGGAAGCGGGCTTTTGGGGTCTACGACAAATTCCATCGCTGGTGCCTCCGCCGTATCACTGTTATGGTGTATTAGTTCACTGATACAATATGATTGTACCTCCATCCGCTCTCCTTGTCAAGAGAGAAGACAAACTTTGGGTCACCAGGTCGCAATAGGAAAAAACAGGTCCCTTTTTGCGTACAGAAGAATGAACATAAGGTTAAAAGTACGTTTTGGCAGCCTACGCGGCTTGCTATTCGTGCGTCATTGGCAGGCAGAACAGGCATTTTATGAACACGGAATATCCCGCCCACTATACCGACCAACATGGGGAAGAGGAGACAATCATCCGCCACGATGGCAAGACGTTGCGGATGGAGGTGCGTGGCGTGGCGTTCTCCGGAACGCGATTTGAGGATTTCACGCCTGACGAAGGCACAGATCCTTCGGCTCTGGCCTCCTTGGATAGAGACTTCCGCAAGCGTTCACCACGCTCGGGAAATCCGAAGCCGATGCTTTCGCCGTTGCGTAAAGAACAATAAGGAGATCGCTTTTATGACCA
>DATGIG010000143.1:0-16978 GCA_035295825.1 Chthonomonadaceae bacterium
GAGCGTGACTTCCATGATCGCCAGGATGCGTGCTGCGGAGAGCGGGCCGGCGCTGATCCGGCAATAGGCCGCTCGAAAGTCTGTTGCCTCCAGGTGCTCCAGGAACAGCGGCAGGATCTGGGTCTCCGGCCCGATGCCGTCTACGGCCCGGCAGCAGGCATTCAGGGCGCGCTGCACGATCCAGCCGCCGCTGCCCTCCTCGCTTATCATTCCGCCCCAGCCTCCCGTGGCAGCCACCGCACGCGCCGCATTTACCCCACAGACGGTCGCTCCGATGCCCGCCAGGGCCGCCACGCCGGGCCGCCCCAGCGTGACCGAAGCCAGCGCCAGCCGCGCCGGCGGCGCAAAGAGCAGCCGCTCCGCCGGAACTGCCGCAAGGCATATCCCCTCCAGAACCTCCGCCTTCTCACGCATCCCCAGGCAGGCTGCCGCAAAACGTGCGTTCTCCAGGTCGGCCATGGCGATGGCGTCCTTAACCACCTCCGCAATCCCCCGTCGGGCCAGTTCCAGCCCCCCCGGTTCTTGAAGCGCAGGCAGCGCCATGCCGTGGCAGAGGCCCAGAACGCACCCCGTCGTGTCCGCCACCGCCGCCGTCGTCCCTGTCGGCGTTCCCTCAATGCCGATCACATACCGCATACCTGCCTATCCCTTCCTGGCTTCGTTCCCATCCCATCGTTCCCCGCACGCCCTGCCGATTCCTGCTCGATTCTTAGCCTTTTGGAGGAAGGAGGCAGGGAGATGGGGAGGCGATGGAGAAATGAGGGACGAGATTAAACTCGTTTCCAGGAGGGAAAGACGTGCGCATTCTGATGCTTGCCTGGGAATATCCCCCCAGGATCGTCGGGGGTATTGCCCGCCATGTCGAGGAGTTGGCCTGGGCGCTGGCAAAGCGCCCCGATTATGAAGTCCATGTCGTTACCTGTGAATTTCCGGGCGCTGCCGCCGAAGAGACCATCGAGGGCGTGCAGATCCATCGCGTCACACCCTATGACGCTCCCGGCGGCTACAACGATTTCATCCACTGGGTCCACCAACTCAACGCCGCCATGCGGGATCGCGCCTATGCGCTGATCCAACAGTGGCTCACCCCCAAAACCAAGACGGCCTCCCGAAAAGACCCTAAGAAACTCACCGAACGCGACGGCATTCTCCTCCATGCGCACGACTGGCTGGCCTACTTCGCGGGCGTCGAACTCAAATATGCCTTCAAATTGCCGCTCGTCGCCACCATCCACGCCACCGAATTCGGGCGCAACAACGGCATCCACAACGACCTGCAGCGCTACATCAATAGCATCGAAGTGCAGCTCACCCACGAAGCCTGGCGCGTCATCGTCTGCTCCGACTTTATGCAGGGCGAGGTGACCTACGCCCTCCGTACGCCGCTGGATAAGCTGGACATCATCTACAATGGCATCAACGCCTCCAAGTTCGACTTTCCCTTCCCGGAAGACGAAGCGGCGACGTTCCGCACGCGCTTCGCCGCCCCGTTCGAGAAGATGGCGATGTTCGTCGGAAGAGGGGTGCGCGAGAAGGGCTGCCAGGTCCTGATCGACGCCCTGCCGATTGTCCGGCGACACTATCTCAATTGCAAACTCGTTATCGCCGGCGGCGGAGACAAGCGGCATCTGGTGGAGCAGGCGAACCGGCTGGGCATCGGGGCGCAGGTGCTGTTTACCGGCTTTATCTCCGACGACGACCTGCTGCGGCTGTACAAGGTCGCGGATGTGGCCTGCTTCCCCAGCCTCTATGAGCCGTTCGGTATCGTGGCGCTGGAGGCGATGGCCGCCCGAACCCCTGTCGTCGTCTCGGATGCCGGGGGGCTGAAGGAGGTCGTGGAGCACGATGTGACGGGAACGGTCACCTACGCCGAGGACCCGAACAGCCTCGCATGGGGGATCCTGCGGGTGCTGCACAATCCGGGGCACGCCTATCAGATGGCGCAACTGGCCTATGATCGCGTCCAAACGGTCTTCAATTGGGACCGGATCGCCATGCAGACGGAGAGCGTCTATGGGCGTGCCTGGCGGGAGTACAAAAGCAGCGACTGGTGAAAGCTCCTTCCGTGTGATCCATAACTTGACAGCCGGGCAGAGAATCTACTACAATGCGCATGGAGAAAGGCTTATCCCCCGCGTCTTTTCCCCTCCCTATCGCCTTGCCGTCGTGGGTCCCAACACGGCGGCGCTTCCCCAGTAACAAAGGAGAACCTCATGCGAACGCGAACGATGCTGCCTGCCCTCCTGGGCTTCTGCCTGCTGGCGGGGTGTGGCGGCGGTGGAGGCAACAATTCCTCCATCCTCCAGACGACCAACAACCGCGGCAATATCGGGTCGGCAGGGGCCTATGCGATCACGGATCTGGGCGCGGAAACCTACTACTACGGCTACTATGCCTACCCGAACTTCGGCCTCTATCGCAGCCCTGGAACCATCACGCTCAACTACTCCACTCAGATCGTCAGCGGCACCACCGGGCGCGCCTCGATCTATCAGAACGGCAAACTGACGAACCTGGGTACTTCCGATTACAGCACCGCCAATGCGATCAACGGCTCCGGTTGGGTCGTCGGCCAGGCCCCTGACTCCAAAGGGAACTTTCATGCTACGCTCTGGCACAGTGGCCAGCAGATCGATCTGGGAGCGTTGCAGACCCCCTTCGAATATAGCAACAGCAATGCGCTGGGCATCAGCGAGATAGGAGAGATTGTCGGCGAATCGCTGGCAAACTCGGCCAGTTATACCTACCATGCTTTTCTGTGGAACAACGGAAAGATGACCGACCTGGGAACGCTGGGCGGAGATTACAGCCTGGCCGTCGGCGTCAACATCGCGCAGCAGGTGGTAGGGTGGTCCTCCCTCCCCAATCCCTCCGATCCCTACAATGCGCCCGTGCACGCCTTCCTGTGGCAGAACGGGAAGATGACCGACCTCGGCACGCTGCCCGGCGGCTCCTCCAGCGATGTGAGCGCCATCAACGAGAACGGCCAGATCGTCGGCAGCTCCTCCGTGGCCCCGCAGGGGTTGTATAGCGCCTCGAACATCCATGCCGTCCTCTGGCAGGGCGGGGCCATCAGCGATCTGGGGACGCTTGGCGGGCCGGGCAGCATCGCCTTCGGCATCAACAGCAATGGGCAGATCGTCGGCAGCGCGAATACCACCGTGGTGGACAACGATCCGCCGCCCTACTTCTGGTACTATCCCGGCGGAGGGATCGGCGGCGGTAACAGTGGAAACGGCGGTGCGCCGGGCGGCGGAGTCGGAGGCGGCAACGGCAGCAGCAACAGCAACATCCCGCCGGGCAGCAGCAATGCCAACCCCAGTCCGATTGGCGGAGGCGCTCTGGGCAGGACGGTGAAACGCACGCGGGGCATCGGCGACACCTACGTCACCCATGCCTTCCTCTATCAGAACGGCGCCATGACCGACCTCAACACTCAGATCGATTCCAGCTCCGGCTGGGAACTGGTCCAGGCGACCGATATTAACGACCGGGGACAGATCGTCGGCTTCGGCATTCTGAATAAGCGCACCCACGCGTTTCTCCTGACCCCACGCTAAAAAGGGTGTTCCGAATCATGCATGGGCGGGCGCAACGAAATTGCGCCCGCCCTGAAGTTTGCGCGAAAGAGCTTGCGTTTGCAGGCATGAAACGGGTATATAAGCGATACTATTCGCCCCGACTATTCTCTGGACCATCCGGAGTGCGAAAGATCATCCCGGAGCCAAATCAGGAGTATGCAGCATCGTGACCTATTTTCAAGGAGAGAAAAACAGGATGAAGACCAATCGCTTGCTTTTCGGCGCGCTTAGCGCCTGCTTTGCATTCGGCCTGCTGGCTGCGCAGTCGGTCCGCGCCGATGACAGCCCCGTAACCCTCGTTCGCAAAGACACCGTCGGGGAGACACGCGCCCTCACGATGAAACTGACCTCGTCCCTCATGGGCGCGGAGGTCAAAGTCGAACAGAAGCTCAAGGAGACCACCAAGGAGATCAAGAAGACCGGCGAGGTCGTCGTGGAGCAGAAGGATGAGGGCAGCAAAGTATCCATTAACGGCATGGATATGGATCAGCCGCCCGGACCCTCCGCGACCACAACCCGCACGAAGCTGGGCAAGATGGTGGACTGGAAGGTAGATAAAGAGGATGAGCAGTTCCTCTCGCTGAAGCTGCAGCGCCTGCTGGAGGCGTTGAACGAAACGCTGTTCCCAGAGAAAGCCGTGAAGGCGGGCGATAGTTGGGAGACCGAAATCGCCAACCCCGTGATCGAGGACAAGAAGGTCAAGGTCAAATCCACCTATGTCGGCACGGACAAGGTAGATGGCGTCGACCTCTGGAAGATCAAGCAGACGGCAGAACCGGTGGTGAATGGCGATGGCGATAAGGTGACGCACGAGCAGACGGTCTGGATCGATCCCGCGAACGGGCGCCTGGTAAAAGCCGAACAGGAGGTCAAAGACATTCCCACTCAGTTGGGCAAACTCAGCTGGAAAGTCAAGATCGAGGCGAAGGCTGTCAAGGCGGAGAAGGCGGAGAAGGAAGCCAAGTAGCCCTGCAGCAAGGAAAGAGAGAGAAGTATGAAGATCACACCTGCCCATATCGGCGCGCTCAGCGCCTGCTTTGCGTTCGGCCTGCTGGCAGCGCAGACAGTTCGCGCCGATGATAGCCCTGTGCTGTTGCAGCACACGGTCAAAACCAAGGATCTGGCGCGTTATAAGATCGTCATTAAGGCGGAGGTGCCTGCGGTCGGCAGCGCCACATTAACCATCATTCGCAAAGATGAAGTGAAAGAGGTCAAGGACAACGGCGACACGTCCACGCTGGTGACGCCCGAGAAGATGACGCTGAACCTGGCAGGCGACGAATCGGATCGAGATACCCCTCCGCCCTTCACCCTGGTGCGGACCAAGGTAGGCAAACTGCTCGACTACAAGCCGGAGAAAGAGGACGAATCCATCCTCACCACGCCCATGTGGAAACTGTTCAACGCCTTGAGCGAGCCGCTGCTGGCCGCCAAGGAGGTCAAACCGAACGATACCTGGGAGACGGAGTTCGACAATCCGCTGGTGGACGGTAAGAAGTTCACCCTGAAGAGCGTCTATCTCGGCACGGAGAAGGTGGATGGCGTCGATCTCTGGAAAATCAAGCAGACGGCGACGCCCGTGGTGGACAAAGACGGCGGTAAGATGCCGTTCGAGCAGACCTCCTGGCTCGACCCTGCCAGCGGCCAGATCGTCAAGGCCGAAGCCACCTATACGGACATTCCCACCAACACCCAGTTCGGTAAAGTCGGGATGAGCATCAAGGTCACCCCCGTCAAAGACGAGAAAAAGCCGGACGAAAAGAAGTCGGATGAGAAGAAAGACCCCAGCAAGGAAGAGAAAAAACCGTAGAGTAGAGAGACTCCAAGTAGGAGCGATGGGGCCAGGTAACGAGGAGACCCTGCGTACCTGGCCCTCAACGCTTATAAAATGAGGAGATGCCGATGAAGGTTTCCAGATATGCCGCCGTTCTGACAGGATTGGGCGCGGCGGCGCTTGCGTTTTCCGGGGCGCAGAGCGTCGTTTCGGATAGCGATCTCGTGCGCGCTGCCCAGGCACCGGCCAATACGCTCTGGGTCGAAAGCCTCGACCTGAGCAAGATGAGCCAGGAGTGGGGGACGCCCCAGCGGCGGCGCTCCGTAGATCAGAACCCCCTTACGCTGGGAGGGGTGATCTACCCGCACGGCATCGGCACGCACGCCAAGAGCGAGATGCTGATCAACCTGAAGGGCGTCGCCACGCGGTTTGTGGCGATGGTGGGCCTGGATGATGAGAAGGCGAACAGCCCCGGTTCGATCACGTTCGAGGTCTGGGTGGACGGCAAGCGGGCGGCAAGCACCGGCGTGATGCGGGGAGGGCAGCCGCCGAAGCTGCTGGCGGTGGATCTGACCGGCGCAAAAAGGATGACGCTGTCCGTGGGAGACGCCGACGATGGTATCGACAGCGACCATGCGGATTGGGCGGGTGCGGCCCTGCTGCTGGTTCCCGGCGCGACCGCGAAACCGGAGGCTGCCGGGGTCCCGGTCGAGCCTCCGCGCTATACTCCCATGTCCACATCGGATGCGCCTGCCATCCATGGTCCGCGCGTCCTCGGCGCGACGCCAGGCCGCCCTCTCCTCTTTCTCATTCCCGCGACAGGCAGAGGGCCGCTCACCTATGCGGCAAAGGGGTTGCCCGCCGGCCTGACGCTGGATGCGCACTCCGGCATTATTTCGGGGGCGCTGATGGCTCCCGGCGAGAAGTGGGTGGACATCACCGTTACCGGGCCAGCCGGGAGCGCAAAACGGGCGCTCACGATTGTGGGCGGCGACCATAAGCTCGCCCTGACCCCGCCGATGGGCTGGAACTCCTGGAATGTGTGGGCCGGAGAAGTGGATGAGGCCAAGGTCCGCGCCGCCGTGGACGCCATGGTCTCCAGCGGTCTCGCCGCGCACGGCTTTCAGTACGTCAATATCGACGACACCTGGGAGGGCCAGCGCGACGCCAGCGGGGAGATCCAGACCAACAAAAAGTTCCCCGATATGAAGGCTCTGGCCGATTATGCGCACACCAAGGGCCTGAAACTCGGTATCTACTCCTCTCCCGGTCCCAAGACCTGCGCCGGTTTCGAGGCCAGCTACAAGCACGAGCAGGACGACGCCAACTCCTATGCGAAGTGGGGTATCGACTACCTGAAGCACGACTGGTGCTCTTATGGCGGCGTGGCGACGGGCGAGGGCGAGGAGAAGTTCAAGCGACCCTACCGCGTTATGCGGCAGGCGCTGGACAAGGTAAATCGCGACATCGTGTACAGCCTCTGCCAGTACGGCATGGGCGATGTGTGGACCTGGGGCGGCGGCGACGAGGTGGGCGGCAACTGCTGGCGCACCACCGGCGACATCAACGACAGTTGGGGCAGCCTGCACGGCATCTACTCCAGCCAGAACGGGCATGAGAAGTTCGCAGGGCCGGGCCACTGGAACGATCCCGACATGCTGGTTGTGGGGAGCGTGGGGTGGGGCAATCCGCACCCGAGCAAGCTCACGCCCAACGAGCAGATCCTGCATATCTCGATGTGGTGTCTGCTCTCCTCGCCGCTGCTCATCGGCTGCGATATGTCCCACATGGACGCCTTCACGCTCGCCCTGCTGACCAACGACGAGGCGCTGGAAATCAACCAGGACCCGCTCGGCAAACCGGCGGGCCGCCTCACCCCGCCGGATACGAAAGAGGTGTGGGCGCGTTCGCTCTACGATGGCACGAAGGCGGTCGGCCTGGTCAACAGCGGCACGGAGGCGACGACCGTCGTGGTCAAATGGACGGATCTGGGCATCCAGGGCAAACAGCCGGTCCGTGACCTGTGGCTACATAAGAACGTCGGCATCTTCGACGGCAGCTACGGCGTCGAGGTCCCGGCCCATGGCTGCGTCCTGCTCAAGATCGGCAAGGGAAAGTGACTACCGAACCCCATTAAAGCAAGGAGTCACATCAACGCTCCCATAGAGATATAGCTATCTTGAAGGGAGCGTTGATGTGATACTCAGATCGTAAGATACCAATCTACAATCCGCCGCATCTCCTGTTCGAAGCCATCGCTCTGCTCCCCCTGTCGCTGAAAACTATGGTTCGCGCCCTGGAGGCGGTCGTAGACAACGGTCTTGCCCTGTGCCAGTAGTTGGGCATAGAGCGCATCGCAGGAGGTATAGTCTACCGCAGTGTCGTCCAGTCCTTGCGCCAGGTAGATTTTCGCCTGGCAATCCGCGAGTTCCTGGAGCGGGGAGGATTTGAGGAACGTGGCCCAGCGGCGGTAAGCAAAGCCGAAAAACAGTTTGTCGGTACTCTGGGGATCGGCCAGGATGGCGTTCCACTGATCCAATACATACTTTGCCCGCACCTCCGGGGCTTCGGAGACTTCCCGAAAAAAGACTCCTTTCCGCGCCAGACTGAGAAGGTCGTAGAGTTGCGTCGGCCCGCCGCCCGCCAGGCACGCGACATGCGTCACCTGCGGCATCTCCCTGGCGACACGGCATGCGACCAACCCTCCTTCCGAATGCCCGATAACCAGCAGCCGTTTCCCGTCCACACTCGGCAGTTTCAAGCTCGCTCGGATCGCAGCTTCGACGGCCTCCGTCCATCGCTCCAGCGTGTGTTCACGGCGAAATTCGGGCGAACCGGCCCGGCTCTGTGGGTCTTGCGGATCGTCCAGATACTGCACCCCTGGTTTCTCGACGATCAGGGTGCGCGCTCTGCCCTCACCCGCCCTCTGCACCAGGCTATGACCGTTCTGCCCCAAGATGACTCCATTGCGCTGCACGAAGTGCGAGCCAGCCCCTGACCCATGCACATAAACGACAAGCGGTAGGGGTGGTGTCGTTCCTCGGACCTCGGAGAGATAGAAGGTGATTTTGCGCCCGAACTTATCGGTGGTGAAGTAGCGCTCATAGGGCTGCCGTGGAACCTTGCCCCTGTCTTTTTCCGGTTGGTAAGGCGGATCCGCCTTTGCCATCCCGAAACACAGCAGGAGGGGAAACAGCATCCAGAGATAGAGGCGTGTCATTATCCAGGTTTTCTCCTATTGAGGAAATAGAGCGCGCAAGAGCGCTCCAATACTTGGACGAGGCTGCCTTCGAAAACCGCAGGACCAATGAGGATTGGATGGCCGCCTCTAGCTCTGTGGTTGAACCGATAAAGCCGACGCAACAGTGGAGGATCTTGCCATCGGGCGCGATGAGATATTGGGCCGGGATACCCTCCACATGGTAACGTTTTCTGGCGATCTCCTGACTGCTATCTCCCGGAGCGATAACGAACCGAATAGTCCGATATTCCGGATGCTGTGGCAGCCATTTCTCAAAAGCCTCGCGGGTATCCCATGCGTTCACTGCCAGCACCACGACGTTCCGGTCGGCATAGCGTTGCGCGATCTCCTCCATGTGCGGCAGGGACTGCTGGCAAGGACCGCACCAGGTCGCCCAGAAGTCCAGCACGACGACCTTGCCATGGAAATCGGACAGGCGGACCGCTCTTCCTGCGCTGTCCTCCACTTGAAAGTCCGGAGCGATCGTTCCCACCGGCAGCGGCTTCCTGCTCGGGGGAATGGTTGTCTTGCCGCTGCGGGCATCGTAGACGATGGCATCTGCAGGGATCTCCGGACGAAACGCGGCAGGCGCGGGCGGCCTGAAGTGCGCTTGAACCAGCACATACTCATCCCGAAAAAGCAGTTCGCCCTCCGAGTACATTTCAAAAACGGCCTGCGAGGCGATCCACACGCCTCTATCTGCCCGGATCGGCTTGCCGAGACGCCAGCGCCCGATGAGTTGCCCGTCTCGTCTACGCTCGATCCGTGTTGCCACCACTCCATGTCGGACATCCAATTCCGCAACGACCGAGGACCTATCCGGAGCCTTCCCGGTCAGATGCCAGCCTCTTCCGGAGCGCTGCACGCGTGTTTGGCGGAGAAACGAAAGCCCGCGACCGAGCGCAAAACAGGGGCCGGGAGCCAGCCCCACCATGCGATATTCCGAGATCTGCTCCCGGGCGGGGCGGGGCGCAAGCGCAAAGCGCCCCGTTTCCTGGCTGACCTGTGTTCCCGCGCTTTTATCGGACAACTCCTCCCAGGGGCTGGGTTGACTGCAGCCACTTAGAGGGACCACGCGCCGACGGAAGCGGCCCTTCCGATTATAGACCCAGAGGAGGTCCAGATGGGCGGGAGACCGGGCGAGGGCCAACTCGGTCGGGTCGGTGGTCGTTTTCTTTAACAGGAGAGAGCCGTTCGCCATCCTCCTGTCTGTCTGGCGTATCCTATCATGGATCGTCTGCGCGGTTTGGGCATAGGCAGGAAACCCTCCTGCCCACATCCAGAGCGCCACGATGAGCAAGCCGTGCCGGTAGTTCATCCGTTGCGCCTCCTATCGCTTAAGGTTTCGTGGTTTGTGGCTGAACGGCCTGGTCGTCGAGATTGCCTTTCGCCGGATCAAAGCGAAAGTGCAGGTTCTTGTTTTCGACGAACCAATCGATGCGTGTAGCCTTTGGCAGCCAGGTCTCGAAGCGAAATGAAGCCACATCCAAAGGCACTGAGGAGGCGTTCTGCAACTGAAAATCATCCACCCTATCTGGCTGTCCATCCTGGAAGGTGGTCCTGCGGAGGTGAGCCGCCATCCACACGCCCTGAAACAGGCGATGTTGTGCATATTCCCAGCGCTGTATCAGACGATTGTTCAGATTGGGCAAAGAGACGTCCACCTGCGTAACCTGGGGCATGCCCTCAACCATGCGTACCTGCACTTTACCGGGGCCGTAGACCACTTCCGGGGTTTGAGAGACACCATGCATTTGGGAGATGGCGGGCACTTCTCCCTGCACGGTTTGCAGTGCGTCGCCATGAAGCGGCGGCAGGGGCGTGGTCGCTCCTCCGGCAGCACGCAGCAGCGGGACGCCTGGCAGTCCCAATCCGGGCAGTGGGAAGTTGACATGCCAGAGGGCGTAGCCGGATGTCACCGTCGCCTGTGCATTCATCTCGGTGTAGATCATGCTACTCACGCCATCGAATACATAGAGCCGGGTTCTGGTCGGTTGCGTGGGATCATCGCTCCGGTAAAAGAGTTTGCCGTCGCGGGCGGAGACCATCACGTCCCAGCGCTCCTCCCGTGGTGCGTTTTGCATACCTTCCGCAACGGTACGATAATTGAAATCCGCCTGCTCTTGCGTCATCTGTCCATCATGAACCATCGTATCATAGCTCGCCCGCAGGTTTTTTAGCCGTTTCGCCAGCATCTCCGGCGTGGAGACATCGCGTTCGGTCATCGCATAGACCAGCGTAAACGGCTCCGGCATCTGCGTGGAGGGAATCGCCGACGCTCCGTTGCGTATGGCGAGCGCCGCCTGCTCCTGGGCATGTGCGAGCGTTTTCGCCGCGCGCTCCGAGGCGGTTTGCAGGGCGGCTTCCGTTCGCAACAGACCGACCGTGCCCAGCAAGACCACAACTCCCAACGTAAATAAGACCGCCGATTTCCATTTTAGCCAGTTCATGGTTCGTCCTACCCTTTCTATCGTGGACAGGTGGCCCGGTGAGTGGAGCAGTGAGATCACATCCCGTGCAGCAGACAGGGCCACGGTTGCTGTCGCCTCATGTTCCGTCAGGAGTGCGGTCAGAGTTGCCGCCGTTAGCAGGATGCCCGCCTTCGCCAGCCTCCGTCGCAACTTCTCCAGAGCGCGTCGGATGCGCATACGGACGGCATCCTCCGTCAGGCCAAGCGCCGTTCCGGTCTCCTGAAAACTCAGCCCTTCAAAGAAGCGGAGCAACAGGGCTTTGCGGTCGTTCGCCGGGAGGGTGGAGAGGGCCTGGTTCAGCAGCGGCTGCGTCTGGTTCCAGAGGGACTTGCGCTCCTGTTCGTCCTGTTCCATCTGCCGTCTCCTCGTCTCTTCGGCGGCCCTCTCCTCACGTTGTCGCCGCCGCATCTCCTGTTTGCAGGCATCACGGGAAGTCAATCTTGCCGCCTGAAACAGCCAGGCTACCAGCGCATCGGCACGCCGCAGGGAGGCCGCCTTCCGCATCAACAGCAGAAAGACGGTCTGCGTGGCATCCTGCGCCAGTTCAGGGTCCTGGAGTTCCCGCAGACAGGTGCGATAGACCAGATTCCAGTGGCGCTGCATCAGCCGGTCGAATGCTGCGGTATCTCCTTTTTCGACATAGCGCCGCAGG
This sequence comes from Chthonomonadaceae bacterium, assembly GCA_035295825.1. GTDB lineage: Bacteria > Armatimonadota > Chthonomonadetes > Chthonomonadales > Chthonomonadaceae > DATGIG01. The sequence continues at coordinate 11,720 of DATGIG010000143.1, forward strand.
AGTTGTCCGTCCTGTGCGTAGGAGGTGGGGTTAATCTGCCGTTCCAGGGACATAGCAATCTTTCCCTTCGCCGAATGAGATGACATAGAGAGGTGGACATCGGAACGCATTAGCGAACATCTTTGCCCGATTATTTCACAAAAACAGCAAAACGCCCCGTTCCATGTCAAAACATGGAACGGGGCGTTAGGATGCGGGAATAGAACTCAGGCCAGAATAGTTACTCGTGTCGCCGAAGCCTTTCCAATTCTGCCATTAGTTGGGCGATGCGAGCTTCTGCCTGGAGCCTGGCCTGTGTCTCCACTTCCGCACGTTGCGCCTCAACTTCAGCATGTTGATCCGCTTGCACTCGGGCGAGTGCTTCCGCTTCCGCGCTATGCGTCTTTATCTTCGCTTTGTCCTTCAGTTCCTCCAACGTCAGCAGCCATTTCCCCATCGTGGGATTGAAGAAACGCATCGTTTCTCCTCTTATCACCAGTTCGAGCTTCAATTGCTCACTATACAAACGGTTGTCCTGTATGACCAGCGGAATATAACGCCCATTCACCAACCGATAGCCCTGCAAGATCGGGTTTAGATAGTCGCCGGTAGGATCGAACAGAAAATATTCCGGAACCGCCATCACCCGCTCATAGATCTGGAATTTCTTGCCCGTATCCTCTTGCTGAGTGGATTTGGAGGTGAACTCGAAGACGACATCCGGCATCTTCCTTTGTTCTTTCCAGACTTTGTAGCAGTCACGGAGTGCATTGCCAACGCCGAAGACAACGTAGCAGTCCGGAGAAACACGGGTCTGATTATCCCCCTCCACATAGTAGATAAAGTTATCCCCTGAGACATAGGTGTCGGGATCGTTCGCGAAATAGGATTTCAGAGCGAAAATGCTATTGGCCGTTTGCCACCAGAGCAGATCGGTCTCAGCCATGGGTTCTCCGTCTCCAGTGGGATATTCGATTTCGTCATCGGGCGGCTGTGGGGGCCGCAGCGTCGGGGCGATAACCATGATGTCACCTCGTGTTACTTCTTTGTAGCCATCCTTGCGTCGGTACAGCCGCGTTTACGCGGCTTCCTTTACGAAACAGCCCGTTAGAGGTCGCGCTTCGCGCAGTCCAAATTCGCTAAGAGGAAGCACCTTCGGTGCAGCCCAAATTCGCTTATCACGCGAATTTCCCTCGCGAATATCGTTTACGGCCTGGGCCAAGGCGGCGATACCAAGAGAATTTAGATACGCCGGCCCTGCCTGCCTGTCCGACAGTAAATCTAACAGGTTGTGGTCGCTACTGTGTCGGTTTTTCTTCGGAAGTAGCACGCAGCAATTGCTGCTGCGCGGAATATGCCTCCTCGACAACGGGATGCAATAGCGTCTGGGGGCTCTCCGATAAATCCGATGCGCGCAGCAACTCTCGCTCCTCCACGCTCCATGTATCTGCGAACTTCTCACGCCAATACTGTTTCGTCTTCCGTGACTTAGTCCACGCCTCGACCACCGAAGCGAATATCGCAGCAATCATTACGCAGAACCCAAATAACGCCGTAAACCCGATGATGATGGAGATTAGTTTGTCCAAAGCGTACCTCATTATTCAAAAGAGGGTTCTAAATTTGGCTGAAGCGATGACGCCCCATCCCACATCTTGATATACGTGGGATGAGGCGTCCAGGTGTCGGGAGGCGGAACTCAAGCGATGAGTTCGGGCACGAGATTGCCGTAGACGTCGGTGAGGCGGAAGTCGCGCCCGGCATAGCGGTAGGTGAGCTTGGTGTGGTCGAATCCGAGCAGCTTCAGGATGGTCGCGTGCAGGTCATGGACATGCACCGGCTTGTCTTCGGCCTTGAACCCGAAGTCGTCTGTCGCGCCATAGACCTGGCCGCCCTTCACGCCGCCGCCCGCCATCCACATCGAGAAGCCGTGGTGGTTGTGGTCGCGCCCGTTCTGTTTGCCCGCGTTCGCGCCGGGCGTGGGCAACTCCACCGTCGGGGTGCGCCCGAACTCTCCGCCCCAGATGATGAGGGTGCTGTCGAGCATCCCGCGCTGCTTCAGGTCGGTCAGCAGCGCGCCGATGGGCTGGTCGGTCTGCTTGCACAGGTTCCGCATGCCCGCTTCCAGGTCATCGTGGAGGTCCCAGGGCTGGCCGGCTCCGGTGTAGACCTGGATAAAGCGGACGCCCCGCTCCATCAGGCGGCGGGCGATCAGGATCTGGCGCGCATAGACGCCCTCGCCGTACATCTTGCGAATGCTCTCCGGCTCCTTGCTGATGTCGAAGGCATCCGTCGCATCCATCTGCATCCGGTATGCGAGTTCGTAAGACTGGATGCGGGCCTCCAACTGCGCATCGTTCTGCCGCTGTTGCATGTGCTTCTGGTTGAGCTCCTGCAGCAGGTCGAGCTGGGCGCGCTGCTCTGCCGGCGTGGAAGAGGTGTTCTTGATGTGCTCGATGATCTTCTGGATGTCGGTCTGCGCGGTGTTGATATAGGTGCCCTGGAAAACGCCGGGGAGGAAGCCGGACTGCCAGTTCTGCGTGTCCTGGATGGGATAGCCGTTCGGGCACATGGCGATAAAGCCGGGGAGGTTCTGGTTCTCGCTGCCCAGGCCATACGTGACCCACGAGCCCATGCTGGGGCGAATGAGGCGCGCCTCGCCGCAGTTCATCAGCATCAGGGAGGGCTCATGGTTGGGCACGTCGGCATGCATCGAGCGGATGATCGCCATGTCGTCCACATGGGCGGCGACATTGGGAAAGAGTTCGCTGACTTCGATGCCCGACTGCCCGTATTTCTGGAAGGCGAAGGGAGAGCGGAAGCACATGCCGGTCTTGCGTTCGGTGGGCAGATTGCTATAGGGCAGGGGTTTGCCATGGTTCTCGGTGAGCTTCGGCTTGGGATCGAAGGTATCCACATGGGATGCGCCGCCATTCATAAAGAGGAAGAGTACGCGCTTGGCCTTGGCGGGCAGGGGCGCCGATTTCGGGGTCAGCGGATTGACATAGCCGCCTTTTGCGGAGGCGGGCAGCGGCTTCTGATCGGCGCGGGCTTCCGCATCCAGCAAACCGGCGAAACTGAGCGCGGCAAAGCCGTTCCCCATGCGGGCCAGCAGTTGGCGACGCGAGAGGAGGGCGTCTTCCCAGCGCGGGCGGTGGTGCGACATCGTAAATCATTCCTCCAGAACAGAGCGGACCGGACGTTTGTATGGTCCCATTATATCACAAACGCAGCGGAGAGCGTCGCTTGGTTTGACACCGAGCCTTCGCGAGAGTGACGTCTTTTTCAGCGTTTCCCCTCACCCGCAAGGGGAGAAGGGAAAAGAATGAATTCGCTGCTCCCTTGGTGAAATAACCGGCATGAACCCGAAAAGCTATCTCTGCTATCGCACCGATACACCGCTGGAGCTGGACGGCAGGCTGGACAAGCCCGCCTGGCAGTCTGCCTCCTGGACGGACGACTTTGTGGACATCGAGGGCGACCTCAAGCCCTTGCCCCGTTTTCGTACCCGTGTCAAGATGCTCTGGGACGACGCTTATCTCTACATCGGCGCGGAGATGGAGGAGCCGCATGTGTGGGCGACGCTCGCCGAGCGCGACTCCATCATCTTTCAAGACAACGACTTTGAAGTCTTCCTCGACCCGGACGGCGACAACCATCAATATTATGAGTTGGAGATCAATGCCCTCAATACGGTCTGGGATCTGCTGCTGATCCAGCCCTACCGCGATGGAGGGCCTGCCGTTCATGGCTGGAACATCGTGGGGCTGCAGACCGCCGTACATGTCGAGGGCACGTTGAACGATCCGACGGATCAGGATCAGGGCTGGTCGGTAGAGATGGCGCTGCCCTGGAAGGCGCTGGCAGAGTGCGCGCATTGCTCCTGCCCGCCGCTGGACGGCGATCAGTGGCGCATCAATTTCTCCCGAGTGCAGTGGGAGACGGAGATCCGGGACGGCAAGTATCGCAAGGTCGAGGGCAAACGCGAGGACAACTGGGTCTGGTCACCGCAGGGCATGATAGATATGCATCGCCCGGAGCAGTGGGGGATCGTGCAATTCTCCACCGCTCCGGCGGGCAGCGCCGTCTTTTCGCCCGACCCGGCGCTGCCCGCCCGCGACCTGCTGCATCGCATCTACTATACGCAGAGAGAGTACCGGCGGCAACAGGGGCACTGGACTTCCGATCTGGAAGCCCTCGGATGCTCCGCCCCCCTGGAGCCGCCGCTGCTCGGCGCCCCCCGTATCGAACTGACCACTACCGGGTTTCTGGCGACCGTGGTGCTCGCTCTGCCGGACGGGACGACGCAGAGCTGGCATATCCGCGACGATTCCCGCATCTGGCCGACCCCGACCACATAGCCGTGGCTTTTTAGAAGTTATAGCCGATGCCGAAGTGCGTGCGTCCGCCCTCGTCGCCATAACCGTAGTCCAGGCGGACGATGCCGAAGGGAGAGTGGACGCGCACCCCGACCCCGACGCTGCCGTGGGGGCGAAAACCGGACTGCGCAAAGCCCGTCAGGTTCACCTGGCTGTAAGGCCCGCCCCAGGCATCCCCCATGTCGGCAAAGACGATGCCTTTGAACCCCTTCGCCAGCGGCTGGCGCACCTCGATGGAGCCTAACACCGCGTTCTGCCCCCAGAAGCGGTCATCCCGATAGCCCCGGACGCTGTCCGCGCCCCCCAGGAAGAACTGTTCGGAAAAGGGCAGCGTACCGACCGAACTCCCCGCCAGGAGGTGCATGGCCAGTGCGCTCTTGTCCTCCGTTGGTTTGTCCGCGCTGCGCGGGCCGGACAGGCTGATGAAGTGCTTCCACTCGACCGAGGTCTTGGCATAGTTCTGGTTGCCTAATACGGCGGTCTGTACATTCGCGGCCTGAACGGCGGGATGCAAGTCGGCATGGCCGATCACAAAGCTCACGGTCTGAACGCTGCCCTTCGACGGGTCCCTCTCCCAGTCCAGCGTGCTATGCGTGACCGAACTGCCGAATGCGACCAGCGGGCCATTCTGGAGGATGGAGGCGTTCTGTCCGCTCAAATCCAGCGCATCGGTATGGACGTTCTCACCCCGCAGGCTGAACCCCAGGCTCGTGTGGGCGGAGAGGGGGCGGCTGAGGCCCAGCGTGCCTCCCATCCGCTGCTCGCCATACTGATTGCTGGTTCCGGTAGAGAAGAGGGCATTCTGCAGCGTGTTGGAGAACCGATAGACGGTCTTATCGTAGAGGTCGAGGTTGAACGCCGTGCGTTTGCGGTCGAGCCAGGGTTCGATGAACTTCGCCTC
>DATGIG010000144.1:0-21051 GCA_035295825.1 Chthonomonadaceae bacterium
AAGTATGGCGACGCGTTCCGGTTTATTCTGGCCCGAGGCGCAACGTCGGCAGCCATTGGGACGGACCAGCTTGGCGCGCGGCGGGCGGCGGAGGGCGACGAGGTCGGCCCCTACCCCTACTTCTGCTGTGAGATCGGCGGCGGCATGGAGACCAGCTACCATCGCCGGATTGACATGATGCCGATGGACGTCGGCTCCGCCGCCCTGGTAAAGATCGGCTCCGGCAACAATCTGCAGGGCTACTATATGTATCACGGGGGGACCAACCCCAATGGGAAGCTCTCTACCCTGCAGGAATCGCAGCGGACCCAATACTGGAACGACGTGCCGGTCAAGTCCTACGATTTCCAGGCTCCGCTGGGCGAATTCGGCCAGATCCGCCCCCACTACCACTGGCTGCGGCGCATGCATCTCTTTCTGCACGATTGGGGCGCGACGCTGGCGACCCAGTCGGCGCGCCTGCCCGTCATAACGCCTGCAGATTCCCACGATACGGCGACGCTGCGCTGGTCGGCCCGCACGGATGGGCAGAGCGGCTTTGTGTTTATCAATAACTACCAGCGCCTCCAGCCGATGCCTGCCCGAGAGGGCCTGCAGTTTCGGTTGCGTTTGAAAGAGGGCGACCTGACGTTCCCGGAGCAGCCGTTTACGGTCCCTGCCGACAGCGTCTTCTGCTGGCCCTTCCACCTGGATCTTGGAGGCGCGACCCTGATCTATGTGACCGCGCAGCCCGTCTGCCGCGTGAAGGAGGGGAAGACCGCCTACGTGGTCTTTGCACAGACGGCGGGTCTGCCCGCTGAGTTTGTGTTCGACAGCCACGGCATCACAGTCGAGAGCGCGACCGGGCAGGTGATGAAGGCGGAGGGGCGTATCGCGGTGCGACAGGTAAAGCCGGGAACCGGCGCGGCGCTTCGTCTCCACACCGCAAATGGTATCATAAATCTCGTGCTGCTCGACGAGGCGCAGTCGCTGGCCTGCTGGAAGGGCGCGCTAGAGGGCCGCGACCGCCTGTTTCTGACCCGCGCCGGTCTCACCCTGGACCACAACACCTTAAGTCTGTGCGCCTCCGATCCCGCCGACCTGACCGTCGGCATCTTCCCGCCGCCTGCCGAACTTACCGGCGACAGCGGACGCATCTCAGAGAGCAACGACGGATTGTTCCGCCGCTACACCATTACGCCATCACCAGTGGATGCCCTGACAGCAACCCTGGAAATGGTACGCGCGGCTGGCCCTCCGCGCAAGATCGCGACCGGCAGCCAGGGCGTGGCGGAAGCGCCCTCCGATGAGGATTTCGGGCAGGCAGGCGTCTGGCGGATCAAGCTGCCGGAGAGCGTCCCTCCCGACCGCGATCTACTGCTGCGCATTCGCTATGTCGGCGATGTGGCGCGCCTATACCTGGGCGAGACCTTCCTGACGGACAACTTCTACAACGGGCAACCGTTCGAGATCGGCTTAAAGCGCTACGCGCCCGACATCTACCGGAAAGAGTTGCGCCTGGAGATCCTGCCCCTGCGCAAGGACGCGCCCTTCTATATGCCGCAGAGCGCCTGGCCGGACTTCGGCGACGCACAGAGCGCGCTGCACATCGCGGGCGTCGAGGTCGTGGATCGGCATACGGTTCGCCTGGATGCTCGTTAACCTGGATGCTCGTTAAGGAGAGGTTATGTTCTTATCGCGGCGGGGTTTCGTTGGGCTGATGGCAGGAGTGGGCTCCCTGATGCAGAGCGAAGATCGGACGCAGGCGAGCGCGCCCCAGACAAAGACTTCCCCCTCCGAACGGGTTACGCTGGATGCGGAGGGGGTGGTTCGCTGGAGGGCGGACAACCGGGAAGTGGCCCTCTTCGGGGCGAACTACTGCCTGCCTTCGGCCTGCGACTATCGGGCGGCGGGCTATGTCGGGGCGGACCGGAAGAAGCTCATTGAAGAGGACATGGCCCACTTCGCCCGGATGGGGTGGGACGCCCTGCGCCTCAGCTTCTGGGGGGATTGGGAGAACTGCGATGCCCAGGGCAACCTCATCGTCAACGACCACCTCGATCTGCTCGACTACCTGATTGCGCAGGCGACGGCACGGGGCGTCTATATGCTGTTCAGCCCCATCGTGACCTACTCGTCGCTCTGGCCGGAGAATAGAAACGATAGCGCCGTCGTCGGGCTCTCGCGCCACTTCCAGAAAGGGGAGTTGGGGACGAACCCGGAGGCCATCGCCGCGCAGGTGAACTACCTCCAGCAACTGCTCCGCCATGTCAACCCCTATACCGGCCAGGCCCTGAAGGATGAGCCGAACATCCTCTTTATCGAGATGATCAATGAGCCGTGGCACCACAGCAACGACTTCGAGGGCTCGGTCCGCTACATCGATGCGCTGGTGGACGCCGTCCGGAGCACCGGCTGCGCCAAGCTCCTGTTCCATAACGTCAGCCAGGACTTCGGGATGGCGAAGGCGATCCGGGCCTCGAAGGCGCAGGGCAGCACCTTCGGCTGGTATCCGTCCGGGCTGGACATGCGGGGAGAGCTGCATGGCAACTTCCTGAAGTATGTGGAGGACTACCCGCAGATGCGCCTCCCGGAACTCGACGGGAAGGCGAAGGTCGTCTATGAGTTCGACCTGCCCGACGTGATGAGCGGCTACCACTATCCGGCCATGGCCCGCACGTTCCGGGCCGGGGGCATCCAGTTCGCCGCCATGTTCTCCTACGATATGCTGGCGACAGCTCCCTTCAACCTGGGCTGGCAGTTACACTGCCTCAACATGGTCTATACGCCTCAAAAGGCGGTGAGCGCCATCATCGCGGGCGAGGTGATGCGCAATCTCCCCCGCCTCGGCTTCTATGGCGCGTATCCCAAGAACACCCGGTTCGGCGACTTCCGGGTGAGCTATGAGGAGAACCTGAGCGAGATGCGCAGCCGGACGGCGTTCCTGTACTCCAACGATACGCCGAGCGCTCCGGTCTCTTTGACCTCATTGCGGAAGATCGTCGGCTATGGCTCGTCGCCGGTCGTGGCCTATAAGGGCAAGGGATTGTACTTCCTGGATCGGATCGAGGAGGGGATCTGGCGTCTGGAGGTCTATCCGGACTCGATCACCCTGGTGGACCCCTTTGGACCACCTCGTAAGGATCGGACGGTCTTCCGCCTGGTCGCGCGCACCTGGCCCATGCAGATCCACCTGCCGGACCTGGGCGCGTCGTTCCGGGTCGAGCCGTTGAACGAGGGCAACACGCACACGGCAACGGCGCAGGACGGGCAGTTCTCGATTACGCCCGGCGTGTTCCTCCTGACGGCAGCGGAGAAGGCTGCGCCGCGTGCGTTGCCGGAGAAAGTCGACAGGGTGGGACTGCGGGAGTTCGTCTGCCCGGCAGCGAACAGCGTGTCACCAACGGCGCAGGGGGATGCGGGCGGTAAGCGGGCCGTCGCGGTCGCTCCCCCATCTCCGTTGCGGCTCTTCGATCCGGAGCAGGACCGGATGCGCCTGGACCTATCGCGGGCCATCGAAGGCAGGCCAGGTTCGGCCCGCACTCCGGTCGAGCATCCGAACGGCAAAAAGGCGTTTCGCCTACTTCTGCCCAGTGCCGCCCGCTATCGCCCCGACGATGTGACCGCATCCCTCTACATCGGCGACAGGATCGCTGCCCAGGGCGACCATGCCGGCAATGCGAAAGCGCTTGCGGTGACCCTGAAGTCCACCTCCGAGCGTGCGCGCGTCCATCTCACCCTGGTCGAAATGGACGGAACGGCCTGGGGCGCGCCCTTAGAAGCAACTTCGGAGGTTCAAACCCTGATGCTGCCCCTCTCGAAGCTTGTCCCCGTGTCGTGGGTCCTGTTGCCGCAGGGCTTTCCCGGCGACGGGGCCTACTTCGCCCCCTCCACCCGACGCTCCGGCGCGATCAATCTCCGCAACGTCGAGCGCCTCCAACTCTCCCTCCGCAAAGCCGATCTGCCGGACAACGCCGCAAACGCCGCCGTGGGCGTGGAAATCGAGAGCGTCACCGTCGCTTTTTAAGAATTCCTATCCTGGCTACGCGATAAGCCGCCAGGAATCTATGGGCGATCCAGTTCATCGAGCAGGCGTTGTATTTCTCTATACATTTTGTCGAAAGAGGGAGCTTGGCGGGCGGTTTGCAGATCAAATAGATATGTGAGGGCTTTCTGATCAACCGTTTCGCGATACGTTCGGCTGCCTTCCATGTGCTTCCTAAGCCACTCCTTTGCTCCACGTATCCCTTCGGGATCGGGAGGTGGTTCGAGCGTGGTAGATAGCCCCTGCTGATTGCGCAGAGACTCGGCGGCAGCCAGAAACCAGGCTTCATACTCCTGCTTTGCCAGCACAACGGAAATCGGCAGATCAGAACGAGCAGCCAGTGCCCGTTGAAGAAGTTGTGGTGCGAGTGTTGCTGGACAGTTCTCGTCCGCATCTAGTAAGATCAGAATGGCTCCTTTGGGAGAAATCTTGCCTGCCGCTAATGTGAGGTAACGTTCCAATTCCCCTTCTTTAACGATCTTGGCACGCGATATACGAATTGGCTCTGGGAAGTGAAGGACATAGAGCGTTGGATCTATCTCCTGCACCAAGCGTCGCAAAAGTACGGGAACGGCTTCGACTTCGCCGTCTCCCTCCACAATACTGGCGATGCTTACGCGTCTCATGCCGCGTTTTCATCCAAGAAAGCGGCTTTATCCGTTTCGTCTGGTTGTAGAGCCTCCCGATTAGGGGCGAGTTGATTCAGCCTTAGTAACTCCCCGGCAGTAAATAGGTGGTCGCGCAATACCTTCCGGCTGGCTGCATCAATTGGTGCAATGACCGTCTTACCTTGTTCGGAAACTACTGCCAACAACGAATCGGAGGGGATGCGTTCTCTGTCCAACAGGTCGGCGCTGTGACTGGTGATGAGTATCTGCTTGGTTTCACTCGCTTCTTCCATAGCATCCAGTAACGCGCCCAGAGCCGCAGGATGCAGCGCGATTTCCGGCTCTTCGATGCCAACAAGTGAGACGTCCTTACCACTCTGATTTCCTGTTTGAAACATGGCGACCAGGATGCACAAGGCCCGAAGTGTGCCATCTGACATACTGTAGCCGGGAAAAGTCAATGGCTGTTGGACACCGGGAAGGCGTTGGCGAAACTCCAACATCTCATTGAGGCCGATGTCTTTCACATCTACCCCCTCCACTCCGGGTACAACCGCCGCCAGATATTCCTCAATACGCCGCTTGGCGTCGGGCGAATTTTTACTCATCCTGGCAAGGACACTGGTAATGTTATCGCCATCATGCGAGAGGAGTTCGCGGGCATCGGGTGGCTGCGTGTCGCGAATCCATGCCAGATTCAAATTATAAAATGCCATGTGTGCCAGAGCATCGTAAACAGGACGAAATGCCGGCAATCCTGACGCTGCAACCAGATACAGACGGTCTGTAGCGACCGCCGGGGTTACAGGCTCACTGCTCTCTACCTCGCCATTATGAACACGGAATCTTTTTTCTATCTTGGCTCGCGTGTTCGTACGCAGAGAACACGTCTCTGTCAGCACTTCGTAGCCGCCCATAGAATCTGCTTTGACATGAAAAGAGTAGTATCCCGTTGCGCCGCCTGACAAATGGAAATCAAGATACGTGCTGAAGTTATCTGCCGGATGTTCCGCACGGTGCAGTATTTCCTGAATGCCTCCGCGTTGGCGAATGGCGTGATCGAGAGACGTATTGAGAGCATCCGATACAAAGCGAAGCGCGTCGAGGAAGTTGCTTTTGCCTGCACCATTCGGCCCGACAAGAAACATCAAGGGATGCAGTTCGACACTGCACCGCGCGATGCTCTTATAGTTTGTCAGTGTGATATGAGTTAAGAACGTAGAGTCGGACATCCGATTATTCCTGTCCTCCTTCGATAGCATATAGCAACGCATCAACTCAAGCGTAACCGCTTATTCCTTCGATACTGTGAACGAAAATCCCTTCTCAGCAGCTTTGTGATTTCTGGCATGTTCGGGGTAAAGATCGAAAGCGTCACCCTTGCCTTTTGAGGCTATGGTATAATGGACTTGACCGCCTTGAGAAGGTACGAGGAGCGCTATTCATGTCTATACTGCAAATAGAACTGGATACGGAGACAGAAAACCGTTTGAAGCATATCAGCCAGCAGGAGGGAAGTGAGGTGGGTGAAGTCGCGTCCCGCCTGTTAGCGCAAGCTGCTCGCTCCGCCCGTCCTATTCAGGAGGTAACGGAGACGGAACTCCTCCGGAAGATCAACGAGGGGTGGTCGTCGGAGCGTTGGGAGAGGTATCACACCCTGACGGCAAAACGCCGTACCGAGAATCTGACGGAAGACGAGTATTCGGAGTTAGTCGCTCTGACCAACGAGCGAGAAATCGCTCACGCGCGTCGGATGAAGTATCTGTTGGAACTGGCGAACCTGCGGCAAATCTCCCTGGATGCAGTAATGGATTCTCTGGGCATCCGTCCTCCCGGTTATGTCTGAATCGCGTATACCAGCAAAGGCACGACAAACCGTCATCGAACGCGCCGGAGGCTGTTGCGAATACTGTCGCAGCCAGATGCGCTACTCCCCCGATCCCTTCTCTGCCGAACACATTTTGCCTCGTGCCATGGGTGGAGGAAATGCGCCAACCAATCTGGCGCTCTCCTGCCAAGGCTGCAATAATCTGAAATTTACCAGCACCGAAGCTCCCGATCCTATCACCGGCGTCCTAACCCCTCTATTTCACCCACGCCGACATCCATGGAGCGAGCATTTTGCCTGGAGCGAAGATTTCACTTTTATGGTAGGAAAAACTCCGACAGGCCGAGCGACTATCGAACGACTTCAGTTGAATCGTGAGGGCGTCGTCAACCTGCGCCAGGTTCTGGTCACAATAAATCGACATCCACCCGAAGAGACCGTTCTATAACTTTATCTCTATAGTCTTCCTCCTTCATACAGACCCCAAGGCGTCCAACCAGATCAATCTCTATCACAAAGCCAACCAGAAGCGCATTGCTTGCAGTCCTTCAAAGTTATAAAGACGAGCACTTTATACCCTCGTCCCTGCCTGCCAGACAATGAATTACCCGCCTGAGTAGCCTTCGGCCAACCGCCCTGCGGGCGGAACACTTATTTTCGTGAGCATCCCTAGGACGAAAGTAATCGCTATTTACCACTTATTCTGTCGCTCAATGAGGTATGCTACTGCCAAAAAACGGAGGAGGGACCTATTTAGGAATGTAATCATGGAAGAGACGCGCATTCAGATACTATACAGTCTCACCATCGTCGGCCGTAAAGGGAGAATGGCTGCTGCTACATTGCTCTCAGGCAACATTGAAGAAGACACGGAACCGATGGAAATGGTGTCGGAGGCAGTAGGAGATAAATGGCGCGTTTCCGTTGTTAGCGGCTTCATTGACCCACCTTCTCCGAAACGTCAAGAAGCTTGGAACAGAGGAGAGCGCAGCCTATGGTTTGTTCCGCATGGTGAGATGCGTGAACTGCCTGATGGTGAGATTTTTCGTACTCTACCAACGCAATCGTCAAACATACTGTCGCATCGCGAAAGGTAGCCACTACTTAACGCTGACCTTTTGAGGCCAAGACTGTTCAAAATGAAAAGCACAACCAATATGACGAAACCGCTTTCGGATACGCATCCCGAAATTGAAAAGCGACTCATCGAAGGATTGCGTCAGATGCCGGGTTGGAGAAAACTTCAATTGGTGCAGGAGATGAACGACTTCGCGGATGCGCTGGCAATGGCGGATGTGCGACGGCGCTATCCGGATGCAGACGAACGCGAATGTCTCCTGCGGGTCGCTTCGCGTCGAGTTCCTGCCGAACTGATGCGGAAAGCCTTCGGCTGGGACCCAGACGAGAAGGGCTACTGAACGTGCCTGAAACCCTTCCGGCGATCAAAATCCTGGCTCACGCCTTTGCGGATTTGGGAAGAATTGGCCTCGTCAAGGGCCGATGGTGACGCTAACTTTGTCGGGATCCGAGAGGAGGACGTAAGGTGGGTTGTCCCCGTTGCGGAGGGTGATGCACTTGCCGTCGCGGGAGAATGCGACGTGGGTGATATAGACACGCTTGCCGGGAACGGTAAGGGTGAGCGTCTCTTTGCCGGTTTCGGCATCATACAGTTTTGCGGTGTCGTTGCCCCCGGCGAGCAGGCGGCGGCTATCCGGAGAAAAGGCGGTTGAGAAGTAGCCGGAGTTCAACGTTCGGAGCGCGCCGAGCTTTCTGCCGGTCTGCCCGTCCCAGAGTGTGAGCGTTCCCAGGCTCGTCGCGATTCGTCTGCCATCGGTTGAGAAGATGAGCGAGCCGGCGACGGCGTCGCTCTGGTCGGCGAGCGTACAGATCAGCCTGCCGGTATCCCCGTTCCAGATGCGGGCCACGCCGTCCCTGCCGCCGGTCACGATCCGTTTGCAATTGGGAGCGACAAAGACCGCGTAGACCTCCCCGACCGACCCCTGCAACAAATAGAGTTCCTGGCCCGTCTCCGCGTCCCAGATCCTCGCGCTGGCGTCCCGGCTTCCGGTCAGGACATGCTGCCCGTCGGGGAAGAAGGTGACCGCATTCACCGCATCGGTATGGCCCTGAAACGTCAGTAGAAGTTTTCCCGAGCGGGCATCCCACAGTCTGGAGGTGTGGTCCAGGCTGCCGGTCAGGATCCGTTTGCTGTCCGAGCGGAAGACGATGGTAGAGATAGTATCTGTATGGCCCTCCAGAGTACACAGATGCTGCCCGGTCTCGATCTCCCATACCTCCACGATCTTGCCCATGGGGCGCGCGACCAACTTGCCGTCCGGAGAAATCGTCCGCACCACTCCAATGCCGTTCAGGTTGAAGGGGAGCTTCGACGGTCCGATCTTCGGTGGCCCGGCTTCGCCCCTGTCCGCCGCCAACCGGACGCGGTTCCCGCTGCCCGGCGGTGCGGCGGCATCCTGGCCCGCTTCCACGTCCCACACTTTTGCCGTGGTATCGTAACTGCCGGTAAGGAGACGCTTACCATTGGGAGAGAACGCGAGGGAGGAGACGCCGCCCGCATGGCCTTTGTAGACGCTGAGTTCGCGGCCTGTCTCGCTATCCCAGAGGCGCACCGTGCCATCGTGGCTGCCCGTGGCAAGCTGCTTGCCATCCGGGGAGACTGCAACGGATGCGACGGTGGCTGTATGTCCACGGAGGGTAAAGAGCTCTTTGCCTGTTTCCAGATCCCAGACCCTGGCGGTGTTGTCCCAACTTCCGGTAACGAGGCGCTTGCTGTCCGGCGTGAAGGCGACCGAGGCGATCTGCTCCGTATGCCCCTGCATCGCCAGGAGCTGTGCGCCCGTCTGCGTATCCCAGACGAGCACCGTGTTCTGGTCGCTCCCGGAAGCAAATCGTTTGCCATCCGGCGAGAAGGCAATCGAATAGAGGGAGCCGATGGGGCGCTCCTTAATCGTCAGGATCTCCTAGCCCGAACGGGCGTCGAAGAGCTTGGCCCAGCCATCCAGCCCGGCGGTCGCAATGCGTGCGCCATCCGGAGAGTAGACGGCGCGAATAGCGCCCATATGCGCCGTAATCGTGAAGACCTCTTTGCCGGTCTCCGCATCCCATACGATCACATCGTAGTTGTTGCAGGTGACGATACGCTTGCCATCGGGAGAGAAGGCGGCGGAGGCGAAGCCCTGCGCATGGCGGAGGGTGATCAGGACTTTGCCGGTCTCGGCATCCAGAACCTGCGCCGTCTTATCGCCCCAACTGGCGGTCAGGAGTCGCTTGCCATCCCTGGAATATGCGACAGCGGAGATACCACCGGTATGGCCGGACAAGGTCATTCGGTCCAGATGGCAGAGGCGGTTCCAATAGCCCCACTCGAAGCCTCGGTAGGGATTCTCTTTTGTCTCCTGCAGCAGTTCCAGAACATGGCTGACGTTATTCAGTTGCCACTCACGCTCAATCAGATTCATAGAGACGATATAGAGGGAGCGCTCCGTGGCAGCCGCCTTTTCCGCCAGAGCGCGAGCGTCCTGAGCGGCAGGCGGCGGACCAGCATTCGATGGCTGTGCGGGAAGCGAAACGGGAACCAATGAAAACATAAAGAGGGCAGAGAGCGTCAGAATAACCAGGGAACGAGGCATGGGTAAAATCTCCGGATACATTTTGGACGCGCGGCGCGACGTTGCAAATTAGACGGACCCCGGCGCTTTTTGGTTATCCTCCTGATGGGGATTCATCCCCGTGGACGAATGCCGACAGCGCAGCCGATAGGCGTCACATGCGGATTCCGTCTTCGTACATCGTCTCTAGAATAGAGCCATAAGACCTTGTTGAGTTTGCCTTCACCGGAAGGGAACCAATCGTCCCGGTTCCCCGACTAAAGATTCAGGCTTCTTGAAAGTTGCCCATTGTCCCGCCACGCAATCTTCGCAGTAACAAGCGGCGCGATTGGTCGTCTAAGCGGCTATAAGTTGGTTTTACCGGGTTCCGCCGTCCGGTCTGTTATGCCCCCATGAGAGGAGTCCCACCATGCGTAGAGCGGCATTGCTCCTGCTGCTCCTCGGAGCCGTATGTTTTGCTGGAATGCCTGTCCGCGCCCAGACGCCGGACGAACTGCTGACGGCAGCCTCGGAATTGTTCGACGCCCACAAATACGCGGAAGCGGCGCAGAAGCTGGATACCTTCCTGGCCGCCAATCCCAAGCACGATAAGGCGGGGGCGGCGGCGTTTGTGCTGGGCCGCTGCCGCTCCGAACTGAAACAGTACGACAAGGCCATTCCCGCCTACGAGAAGGCCATCGCCACCAAGGATACCGGCATCCTGACCCAGTCCGAGTTGGGGCTGGGCGAAGCCGCCATCCAGACCCGCCAGTACGACAAAGCCGCGAAAGCGCTGGAGCAGGCGACCGCCGCCACCCTCAAGCCCGAGCAAGCCCCGATTGCCTGGCTCTGGCTGGGGCAGGCCGACTACGAACTCAAACGCTACGATAAAGCGGAGGATGCCTACAATACGGTGATCCGGCAGTACCCCCGCAGCGATGTCGCCGATACCGCCCTGTATGGACTGGCCATGTCGGCCCTCAAGCAGAACAATGGGGCCGAACGGGCCAGAAACCGCCTCCGCGAGCTGGTGAGCCGCTACCCCAGAAGCGCCAGCCGACCCCAGGCGGAACTCACCATTGGGCAGATCGACTTCGAAGCCAAGCACTACAACGAGGCGCGGGGCGATTATGAGCGCATCCTGGACGAAGACAGCTTCCGCAACGCTACGCCCGAAATCCGACAGGCAGCGGAGGACGGCCTGATCCAGACCCTGCTCGAAACGGGCGACTATGCCGCCGCCATTCCGCGTCTGGAATCCGCCCTGAACCGCCTG
Source organism: Chthonomonadaceae bacterium (assembly GCA_035295825.1). Lineage (GTDB taxonomy): Bacteria > Armatimonadota > Chthonomonadetes > Chthonomonadales > Chthonomonadaceae > DATGIG01. Next base: position 11,345 of record DATGIG010000144.1, read on the forward strand.
CCCGCCACGGACCCGCAGCGCTTCCGCGCCGAGATGAGTCTGGGCAACTGCCTCTATCGCCAGAAGCAGTACAATTCGTCCCTGAACGCCTATCAGGAGGCGGCCAAGTCGCCGGAGGCCGATGTCGCCGCCGAGGGCCTCTACTGGGCCGCCAACGCCGACCTGGGGCTGAACCGCCCCGCCGATGCCGCCGTCCTGTTCAACCGGTTGGTCGCGAAGTATCCCAAGAGCGACCTCGCCGCCAAGGCGCAGCGGAAGGCCGGCGACGCCTTCCTGGCCGCCAAGCAGAGCGATGCCGCCGCAACCGCCTTCCGCGCGGTGGTGGACCACTATCCGCAGTCTCCGGAGGCCGCCGAGGCCCGCAAATCCCTGTCGGCCCTGGTGAACAGCGTCACTGACCCCGCCCAGCTCGCCCAGGCGCTGAAGAACCAGCCTCCCGCCGAACGCGCGCGGGGCACGCTCCGGCTCGCCCGCCTCTACATCGACGCCAAAAAGTACGCCGAATCCGCCAACGCCCTGACCGACATGCTCAAGCTGAAGCCGGAGGCCGAGGTCGCCGCCGAGGGGCAGTACCTGCTCGGCCTCTCCTACGAGGCGCAGGACAAAACCGCCTTAGCGGCTCCCGCCTATGCCGAAGCGGTCCGTCTGCGCTCTGACGCGGTCTGGGCCGCCGATGCGCAGAGCCGCCTCGCCTGGCTCTATATCGCCCTCAAGCAGCCCGCCTCGGCGGAGAAGGCGGCCAATGCGGCCCTGGCCCTCAAACCGGAGAAGGCCATCGAGGGGCCGACGCGCCTGGCGCTGATGCAGGCCCATCTCGACCTGCAGAAGTGGGACGCCGCTATCGAGGATGCGAAGACCATTCTGGCGAGCAATCCCCCCATGGAGGACATCGCGACCGCCCTCTATACCCAAGCCTGGGTCAGCGAGAAGCTGAAGAAGCCAGACGACGCCCTGCCCCTCTGGGAGCGCCTCTCCGACGAGTTTCCGAAAAGCCCCTATGCCGCCATCGCCCTGCTGCACCTGGGCAACGCCAAGCTCAGCGACAAGAAATACGACGAGGCACAGGCGCGCTATGCCAAGCTGCTCTCGGACTATCCCAAGTCGCCCCAGGTTCGCGAGGCGCACCATAATCTCGGCTTTGCGCTCTACAACCAGGACAAGTTTGCGGAGGCCGCGGCGGAGTTCGACGCGGTCGTCAATGACAAAGACGCCGGCGATCTGAAGCCCGAAGCCCTCTTCTGGGCCGGGATCGCCTACGAAAAAGCGGATAAGAAGGAGGAAGCCATCCAGCGCCTCACGAAATTTGTCACGCAGTATCCCAAGCACGAGTACTATGCCAAGGCCAAGGGGCGGCTCGACGCCCTCAAAGTCCAATAAGAACACTTTTTTACCGGGCCGTAAACGACCCGTCTGGGGGGCGGCGAAGCCGCCAACCGGTCTGCGACCGGGAATGCCTTCTCCGCCCGCAGGGCGGTTGGCCGAAGGCCCTCCAGGCAGGTCCTTCAGGGCCTGACGCAAAGTGCGGTGTTCTACCAGAGTAAGGAGTTTTCCCGATGTCTCCGATGTTTTCCCTGAAGGATCTGTTTCTTCATGCCGGTTTTGTCGCATGGCCCCTGGGGCTCTTCTCCATCATAGCGGTAGCGGTGATCCTGGAGCGGCTCTTCGTCTTGTCGCAGTTGAAAGCGACGGAGAACGAAGCGTTCCTCCGGCTTATGGGCGCGTTTCAGAGCGGCGCCGGCTACCAGCGCGGCCCGTCCGGCGGCGCGGCGCCCGTGGAGGCCGTCATGGATACGCTGACCACCCTCCGGGGCGCCAGCGAGGAGGCGCTGCAGCAGGCGGCGGAGATCGCCATCTCCATGCAGCGGGTACGGCTGCGCCGATATCTCACCCTGCTGGCCACCATCGGCAGCACTGCGCCGTTCGTTGGCCTCTTCGGGACCGTTCTCGGCGTCATGGCCTCCTTTCAGGCCATGAGCAAGGCGGGGCTGAGCGGGGAGACCATGGCCAATGGCATTTCGGAAGCCCTGAGCGCGACCGCCCTCGGCCTCCTGGTCGCCATTCCGAGCGTGATGGCCTATAACTTCTTCACCGGGCGCGTCCAGACGATGACCCTGGAGATCCACGGCCACGTCTCGCGGCTGATCCCGTTCCTCAGCCCGAAGACGATGATTGTCCCGCAGGAGGTCCAAGATGCACGGCGGCCATAGCCTCGAAGATGAGCCGATGGCGGAGATGAACCTGATCCCGATGATCGATGTCGCGCTCACGCTGCTCATCATCCTGATGGTCACCACCGCGTTTATCAAACATCCCGGCGTCACGCTGAAGCTGCCGGAGACCGTCACCCGCGAGGGCGCGCCCGAGACCAACAAAGACCTCACCATCGTGGTCGCCTCCGACAATAAGATCTATCTGGACGGCAAGGCGACGGAGGATCCGGTCGTACAGGAGCACCTCAAAACCGTGGCGGCCAAGGACAAGGAATCGCGTATCCTGATCAAAGGCGACCGGACGGTGCCCTATGCCCGCATCATGGATGTGATGGACATGGCCCGTCAGGCCGGACTCACCCATATTACCCTTCCGACCGATCCAAAAAAGGCGGAAGCGCCCGCGCAGTAAGGGGGTAGGACGCATGCGCATCGAACGCTGGTATTGGCTTATAGCCTTCTGTGTCGTCTCCATGCTGCTGCATGTGACCGTCAGTATTGTGTCCGGTTCGCTCCGATCGACGCCCACGCCGCCGCCCATCACCTACATGGACGTGACGCTGGAGCAGCCGGAGGTGAAGCCGCCGCCGAAACCGGAGCCTCCCAAGCCGGCTCCCAAGCCCGTACTCACCAAAAATATCGAGCGCCGGCCCACGCCGAGCACCGCAGCGGTGCGGCGCGAGAAGCCCTCAACCCACCCGATTGCGGCGGTAAAGCCGGAGCCACGGGAGACCGCACACGCCGAGACCCCGATGCCCGAGACGGACAGGCGCCCTCTGCCGACGCCCAAGGCGGCCCTGGGGGGCGTGGAGCCGAAAGCGGAGCCGAAGCCGCTCCCCTCCGGGTTGCCTTCCCAGCGCAATACCGAGCCGATGAAGATCGCCAGCGCCAACCGGCGCGATCCTGAAGTCGGCGGCGGCGGTTCGCCTTCGCCCTCGCCCATCCCGAACGGGACGGGCGGTGCGGCCGGGCCGGAAGCGCCCCCGGAGCCGACGCTCTATAACGGCGGCGGCAAGGGCGGGAAAGACCCCAATCCGCCCGTGCTGCGGGCCGGCGGGGGGGGCGGCGCTTCCATCCTCTCGGTCGAGAACCCCCTCGCCAAAGAGGCTCTGCCGGAGGCCAGGCCCGGCGCCGGTCCCGGACGCGGCGGCAACGAGGGCGCAGGCAGCGGCGGAGGGGTCGGCTACACCAGTGGGGAGGGCGTCGGCGTCAGCCCCACCGGATCCACCAAGCGCTCGTTTCGCCCGGTTGCCGGCAATGGCCTCGGCAACGGCAGCGGGGATAAGATGGGCACCCATCCGCCCGGCGGCGGGAACGGCACCGGCGCAGAGCTGCCCGGCAATGGGGGCAAAGGGACCGGCTACGGGCGCGGCAGCGGCGTCGGCCTGGGCAATGGCACGACCGCCGGGGTCGGGAACGGCAGCGGCGGCATGGGAGGCCTGAACCGTGGCATCCCCTTCGGAGATGTCGCGGGCGTGCTCGGTGGGAATAAGAACGGCGGTGGCGGCGTGGGCGGCGGTCCGGGTGGGCCATCGCGAGGCGGCGTCTTCGGCGCACGGCCTACCGGCGGCGGGCACGGCGCGATCCATATCGTCTACTGCCTCGACTGCTCCGGCAGCATGCGCGATGGCAACAAGATCGGCAAGGCCAAGGAGGCGCTGAAGAAGGCCATCTCCCAGCTCAAGCCTACCGATTCCTTCGACATCATCGCCTTCGCCCGCTTTGCGCGGCGGCTATCGCCCGTGCTCCTGCCCGCCACACCGGAGATCATCGAAGAGACCATGAACTATATCGATGGATTGCGTCTCGCCGATGGCACCAATATCTCCCTGGCGATGGAGCAGGCGCTGGGCCTCGAAGGCATCACGCACGTCTTCCTGATGTCGGACGGCGAACCCAACGGCGGCATCGAGGATTTCGGAACGCTGCGCGATTGGGTGAAAGCCAACAACATCCAGAAGGCCCGCATCATGACGCTGGGGCTCTGCCTGGGCGAGAACTACAAAGGCGAGCCCCTGATGAAAGGTATCGCCGAGGACAACGGCGGCGAATACCACTATATCAACCTGAGCCAGATCCACGAACCCTAGAGGAACTAGAGTTTCCAGCCGGTGCGGTAGTGCGGTCTGAGGATGGCGTCGGCCTCAGGGCAGTTGGTCGCTTTCAGGGCCTTGGCGTCCCAGGCGAGCGTCTGGCCGGTGCGGTAGGCGACGCAGCCCAGCAGGACGGTCTCCGTGAGCGGGCCGGAGTAGTCGAAGCGGCAGGTGGTCGTGCCATTGCCCTTGCAGGCTTCGATCCACTCGTTGTGGTGCCCGATGGAATCGGGAATGGTCGGCGCGGGAGGCGTGTAGTTGGCGAAGTCCTTTTCTGGCAGCAGGACACGCCGCCCGTAGTCGGCCAGCAGCATGCCCTTCTCCCCGACGAAGAGTGTGCCGTCGCCCCACTGCGGCAGTTTGCCCTCGGCGAAGTAGTGGGGGCGCTTGCCGCCGTTGTACCAGGTGAGATGAACCGGGGGCTTGTCGCCGCGCGCCGGAAAGTCGTAGTGGACGATGAGCCACTCCGGGGTGGTCTCGTTGTTGGCGGGCGGCCCCTCGGCTTGCACCTGCGTTGGCGTGTGGAGGTCGAGCGCCCAGAACGGCAGGTCCATGTGGTGGCAGGCCATGTCGCCCAGGGTGCCGTTGCCGAAGTCCCACCAGCCGCGCCAGGTGGCCGGGATGTAGACCGGATTGTAGGGCCGCTCCGCGGCGGGACCGATCCAGAGGTCCCAGTGAATATGGGCAGGAACGGGCGGGGTGTCGGCGGGCCGCACACCGGGGCCGGACCAGACGCGGTCCGCCCAGACATGCACCTCGCGGATAGGCCCGATGGCACCGCTCTGCACCATCTCCACCACGCGTCGGTAGTTGCCCTCCGCATGGATCTGCGTGCCCATCTGCGTCACCCGCTTATGCTTCCGCGCCATCTCCGTCACCTGCCGCACCTCCCACACCGAGTGCGCCAGCGGCTTCTCGCAATAGACATGATGCCCCGTCTGCAGCGCCAGCGCCGTGACGGGCGCATGACAGTGATCGGGCGTGCTCACCACGACGCCGTCCAGGTCCTTGCGCTCCATCATCTTGCGGAAATCGTTGTAGGTCTCCGCGCCGGGATGCTGTTGCTTGGCCCGGTCTAAATTATGGTCGTCAATATCGCACAGCGCGACGATGTTCTGGCTCGATACTCCGCTCAGATTATCGCCGCCCCGTCCTGAAACACCGACAACGCCCAGGTTCAGTTTGTCATTGGCCCCGCGAATACGGGCATACGATGCGGCGCTTGCCATCCAGACCCCCGCTCCGGTCAGCGCGGCCCGCTGTAAGAACCGCCGCCGATCCATCCGTTCGTTCATGTGCATCTCCTTCGATAACCGGTCCAGGCCCCCACCCAGAAGTGGCGCAGGCAGGGTCTGTCATCCTATTGGCAGATTGCCCAATAGGAGTGAAAACTCCTGCTTCCCTCTGAGGAATTCCCCAACGGGTTCCGATGGCAGGAGATTTTTCTCGCCAGGACTTGACAAACGGAATTAGTTGTATGTACAATAAATCCAAGGAGAAGAGGGATGGATCTGGATGCATACCAATCCGGAGTGGATACAATCGCTGAGCAGTGCATCGCGTCTCGGCTGCGGTTGCTGAACCGCTTCGTGACCAACATCTATGATGACGCGCTCCGTCCGTTGGGGCTGAAGAACGGTCAACTCAGCCTTCTCGTTGCGATTGCGAAGATGGGAGAAGCGAAACCGGCCATGCTCAGCGAGATGTTTCACATGGACGCCTCGACGCTCAGCCGGAATGTGGATCGGATGCGACAACGCGGCTGGCTCGCGGCCAGTCCGGGTGAAGACGGACGGACGGTGTTGTTGAGTTTGACGCAGCCAGGAGAGGAGTTGCTGCGAAGCGCAATCACTGCCTGGCAGGTCGCCCAGAAGCGGGCGACCGAACTGCTAGGGCCGGAGGGGGTTGCGATGCTCCAAGAGTTGAAGCGTTCTCTCGACCGTATCGAAAAAGAGGCATGAGCTTCTTTTTTTGCCCAATTAATTGTATATACAATTAATTGGTGGCTAAACCTATTGAGCTGCCAGTCGGCAGCTCGGATCAGAAAGTGAGGGTCCAAACCATGTTTGCTTCACCGGAAACTGCAGGTACGACAAGCCCGTCGAGAGCGACCATGCCCATCGCGGTCGTACTCATCCTCTGGCTTGCGCTTGTCTTGCTCCTCGGCGCGAAAGGGGCCTTTGCCGGACCTCCGGGCGCACCGCCCCTGCCGCTTCTCGCCGGCTTCCTGACACCCCTTATCGCTTTTACGGCTGCATACTGGGCAATAGGGAGCTTCCGCGATTTCGTCTTGTCTCTCGATCTGCGGTTTGTGGCCGGAATCCAGGCATGGAGGTTTGCGGGGTTGGAGTTCCTGGCCCTCTCGGCGCATGGGGTCCTGCCAGGTTTCTTCGCCTGGCCAGCCGGGCTGGGCGATATGGCCATCGGGATCACCGCGCCCTGGGTCATCCTGGCCCTGATCCGCCGGCCCAGTTTTGCGAGCAGTTCCCTCTTCGTCGTCTGGAATCTGCTCGGGATCCTGGATCTCGTCGATGCAATGAGCCTCGGGGCCGTGGGTTCGATCCTGACTACGGGGGGCGCCGGGGCGGTAACGACCGCCCCCATGGCCCAGTTGCCTCTCCTACTGATTCCGGCCTACTTTGTGCCCGTTTTCTTCATGCTGCATTTCGCCGCGCTCTTGCAGGCGCGACAGAGGCAGGTTGCCGAGCGCACGCTGGCGCAGCCGGCGCGCGAATCCCATATCGCCGCCTGATGGCACGACGGATCCTGCCATAGGCGCAACGGTTAAGGAGGCTAGACGGGTGGTGTTAGCCTCCGCGAGCGCGGTCCGGTAGATGCCGGCGCTTAACCAGCCATCGGATATTGTTGGCGAATTCTTTTCAGCCACCTCGAAACGAAAGAGGTAAGGCCGACTATTATGGTCCGGCTCCGCGCACGACGGTGAGTGAGTAGGCGGGCAGCGTGAGCGTCTGTGTGCCTGCGGGTAGGACGCGGGACTGCGGCGGTTGGTTAGGGCGCGCATAGCCATGGTCGCCCTGCGGGTGCCAGACATACTGCGCGGAGGAGTACTGCCAGAGTTCTAATGGGCCGGTCAATCCGCTGGTGGTTTTGGCATCGGGGTTTTGGAAGCGGATAGAGATCTTTGCAGGGCGCTTCGGGTCCTTATTGAGGAGCAGGAGCGCCCATTTGCCGTCGGGGCGTAGCGTGGCATAGGCGGTGACGAGTTCCTGGCCCTTGGCATTGCGGATGTCGGAGGAGGCGAGGTAGAGGGCGTGTTGGCCCTCCCCAGGCTGCGCCCACTGCTGCGTCAGCAGCCGCGCGCCATAGTAGGTGGCTACCGGAGCCTTGATATGCCGATCATCGTCCGAGAGGAACAGGGTCAGATTGCCCCAGGTTTCGCAATTCGGATTGTGAACGAGCGTGTTCGGCTCGTAGCCATAGTAGTAAGCCGTTGTGCCGCCCAACGTCAGGAAGACTCCCGCCGTGTCGGCATTCAGGAGCGCGGCGGGCATATCCATCTCGGCCTGCCCCTCGAAAGCGGAGTAGCCGTACTCGGAGATGATCCAGGGAATGTCGTGCGTCAGGCCGTCCTGCTGGAGGCGACGAAACCAGCCACGGAGCAGGTCGGCGTTGGCAGCGACTTGAGGCGCGGTCGGCTGGCAGAGGAAGTCGAAGGGGTACCACTCCAAAGAGAAAAAGGTGAGGTCTGCGGCGTGCCCGTGGCTGCGGAGGTAGTTCAGGAAGCGGCTGTACCAGGAGCGGTTTCCCGCCTTATCCGGCCAGGCCAGGACATCCACGATGGTGCTCTGGAAGCAGGGCCCGCCCAGCTTGAGGGTCGGGTCTACCTGATGGATCGCGTCCGCCCACTGGATGTAGATCGCGCCATAGTCTTCCGGCAGCATGTACTGGCCGTCCGGCTCCTCCCCCATCTCTATCTGCTCGACCGGATAGCCTTTGGACTTGAGGTAGCGCACCTCAGAAGCGGCGTTCTCCGGCGTGTCGTAGATGAGGGGGATCGCGGTCAGGAGGGGCTGGCCGTTGGTGAGGCCGCTGGCGAACACCCGGTCGAAGCCGGGCTGCTCCACATGGTCGTCCCGGTCGGCGGCCCGGTGCCAGGGATCGGTGGAGGAGACATACATCTGGGTCTGGTTCTTATGGCTCTTGCCGTGCCGCAGGATATCCCGGAGCCGATTGTCGGGCTGGAGGGCGCCGAGCTGTAGCTCCCGTATGGCGTAGCCGAGGCGGTCCCGAATGTCGGAGGAGCCGGGCAGGGCGGTCCCGGAAGAAGCGGTCATGAGGATGCGCAGGAAGGTGACCTTGCGCGGCCTGGCGCAGAGGCGCAGGGTGACCGTGCCCCCTTTGCCCTGTGTTACCGCGCCCTGCTCGAAGGTCTTCCAGTCGCCCGGCGCGTTGTCGCTGAGGTAGTAGGCGTGAGGGCCTTCATAGTACTGTACGGCATATTCGGTGGCATAGGGGACGCCCCATCGAATACGGATCGCATCGACCGGATAGGGTTCGCCCAGGTCTATCAGCGCCCATTGCGGATGGAGGGCGTTGTCCTCGTGGGTGAAGTGGGCGTCGAGGTAGGGATTGCTCTTCCAGTAGGTCGTATCATCGCCATCCACCAGCCGGGAGTAGCTGTCCTCGTTGGCCTGATCCAGCCCGCTGCCGCGTCGTGGGAGGCGATAGCCATAGCAGACCGAGATCGGGGTCTTCGAGGCGCTGTCGGAAGTCCAGTAGCCCTGCTGATGCGCCGGGTCGCTCCAGGTTCCGTGCGGGTTCCAGTGCCAGGCTTCGACCGCGAGTTCGGTGCGGAGGCGATAGGTGAGTGGCTTGAACCCGGCGGAGAGCATCGCCCGGATATTGGCCGGCGTGTAGACGTTGGGAATATCGCCCTTCTCCATGCCGTCCACGCCCGCGCCGAAGGCATGTGAGGGCACAAAGGTATTCACGGGATGGCCGGGCGTATAGGCGACGGTGACGGTCCCGGAAAGCGCGGAGGGGGGCGCGGTAGGGTGAGAAGGCTTACGCGGCGTTTGCGCCGCGCTCAGGAGCGGGCCGAGGCACAAAAGGAGCAGGAGAGCTGAGCGAAACCAGGCGTTGCCGCGCATAGGACGTCCTTTTCAGCGGAGATACCCCGGAGTGTACCTGAGAGGTCGCCCCCTATGCAAGACGCGAAGACCAGCATCGAGAGAGCCTGACCTTTCTCATCGCGCGCATTCACGTCTGCCCCCGCCTTTATCAGCATGTTCACGACTTCCGCCTGACCACAAGCAGCCGCTGCTATCAGGGGCGAGAGGGCGATGCTTTTTCATTTGCTGCTCCCGCGCTTTTTGTCAGCATCCAGTTCCGCTCCTGTCTTGGCTCCCACCTTTCTCAGAATCTGCTCGATTTGCTGCTCGGC
>DATGIG010000145.1:0-7037 GCA_035295825.1 Chthonomonadaceae bacterium
GGATAGGAGAGCGTGGCCTTTTCGTACTTGCGGAGGGCGATCCACTTGCGCCCGTCTTTCTCGTAGACCGTTCCGGTGAGGGCCAGTACTTGCGATCTCCATTCGACCTCTTTATGGAGCTTGATCGTCAACTCGCCTGGCGCAACGTAGTAGGCCAGCCGCGCGGTAAAGGCGTCGAGGAGTTTCTGGGCTGCCTCGACATCCAGCCCCTTTGCCGGATAGCCCTTATTCAGGATCTCCTTCACCTGGGCGGTGATCTCGGGCGTTCCCTCAAAGGCGTAGAGGACCGGGATATGCTCATCGGGGTTCTGGCTGCCATTCCAGGACACGGGAATCATGGCCCGCAGGCACAGCACATTCCCCTTTAAGGTGACTTCCGCCGCTGGCTTCTCCTGCGCCGTCACGGGCTGCCCGGCCCGGAGCGTTGGGGGGAGCGACGTTCCGGCGTCGTAGGTCGCGCCCGCCTTATGCTCCCCGTACCAGGCGTTGGTCGTGGCGTGGAACCGTCCGAAGTCCGGGACGGAGGCGTCGTGCAGGTTGATGCCGAGCGTCGCCTCCAGTTGCGCCAGCGACATGTCCGGCAGGCGGTGGAGCGTCTCCCAGCCCTGGATCGTGGCATTGCCGTTGCCCGCCTTCTGTTCTTCGAGCGGGTCCTGGGCCGAGAGGTAGTTGTTGGGGCCGATCCGGATGATCGTCTTCTCATCCACCGTGTTGATCTTGGAGACGAAGGTCACCCCCGACGGGGTCGCCTCCTTCCCCTCTACATAGCGGAGAAAGACATTGTCGTTCCATGCGATGACCTGCGGCCTGGGAATGAGGTCCAGCACATTGAACGACCAGTGATGTTGGCGCGTTGCCGTGAGGATAAAGGTGTTGTGGGAGATGTCCACCGTCCGCACGGTCGGGATGTCGCCGTACACATCGAAGCCGGTAATGATGAGGTCCATCGCGTTCACCGGCAGGTCGTCGGTTTTGCGGATGACGTTGTTGCGGAGGGTGAGCTTCTCGAATCCGGGCTGCTTCTCCATCCAGCCCAGGCTGAACTCCGGCGGGTCCAGGAACAGCGGGACGGCGGTCCCGTCGAAGAAGTTGCCTTCGATGACGGTATTGGCGCCCCGGTCCTTGATATGGGAGCCGCCCGAGTTGGGGACCAGCGGCCCGAAGTAGTTGTTGCGCACGGTCCAATTGGCGACTTCCACATAGGCATTGTGGACGCTGGCATTGTTTGGCGCGCCGTTGCCGTAGAGGAGGCTGTTCTCCAGCAAGATGTCGTGGACATGGCGGGCTTCCGCGCCTTTATTGTCGCTGGAGGCGAAGAAGCCGTTGTTGTTATCTGTCAGCTCCATGTCGGAGAAGCGCAGGTAGTTGCCCCGATCGATAAAGACCCCCGCTCCCGCTGAGCCGAGGCCGCCCTGGTTGCGCTGGTAGTTGCCACGCTTGCCGAACGAGTCCGTGAAGTCGTTGGCGGGCCGTGCACCGGTGATCTTGAGGCCCGACACGCTCCAGTAGCTGGCTCCGGGCGTCTGATCGCCGCTCTTATTGCGGGCGGAGAAGCAGAGCACTCCCCGCTCCTGGTTGCCTGCGAAGTAGGTGGAGTTGCCCTCCGGATCTATGGTACGGGTGATCGCGTCCTTGCCGTTGAGGCAGGGCCGCTCTCCATGAGGGCCTTTGACGCCGAGGATACGGATAGGCGCATCGGGCGTACCGGAGCGGGTGAGGTTGATCTTTTCGTGGTAATCCCCGCCCTCTCCCTCCGCCCGCCAGTGGATATAGACTGTATCGCCGGGGTTGAGTTTTTCCCACGGCACCTCGGTGACCTTCGTATAGATCTGCGGAGGCCCGACATGATAGACGGTCGGGTTCGCCGCTCTCCCCGGTGCAGGCGCGCCGAAGTCCACACCAGGCGTCCCTGCGCCCAGAGCAAGTCCGATCAGAACGATGAGTGAGGCAATTCTGAGACTGGAATTGAATGGCATCATGGCAACCTCCGTGCTGCAAGCTTGTCTCTTCTGTTCGCGATGGCACTGCTGCCATCCTGCTTATCCCGGAGTGAAAATACGCAAGTTTCAGTAAAGTTGATGCCCTTCGCAAGGATAACGGTCCGGAGTTCCATCCCGTCTAATGCACGAGAAATCGCTTTCCATGGGAGGGGGAGAGCGCCTCACCGGGTGCAACCGGAAAGGAGAGATGGAATGCGAACGCAAATTCTACGTGTAGGCAACCTACTGATCGCCGTCCTCTGCGCGGCAACGGTCCTATCCCTGGCTGCGGGGGCCAGACAGGAGGATCCTGCGAAGCAAAACGCCGCGCCGAAGCCGCCGTTTACAGACAAGAGCGAGAGAGCGCTGGCGGTTAAGGACCGGCAGTTGCTCGACTACGCCTGGCAGTCTCCGAATACCCTGCTCACGATCCAGGGCACAAGCCAGGCGCCGCACGCCCTGCTGGTCAATATGGCTACCAAACGCGAGACGCCGCTGCCCGGCCTCGACAAGAACCTGGCGGCCTCACAGCCCGCCGATGTGGAGAAGATAGGCTGGCAGTTGTCGCCGGATAAGAACTGGCTGCTCTGGGTGGAGAACCGGCCCGGTGAGGCGATCTACCATGCCGCGCCGCTGGACGCCTCCCGTGGCAGAATGGTGACGTGGTCGAAAGGCGCGAACAGCGGCCCGATCCTCCTTACCCGGCAGCCCTCATGGGGCTGGCGACAGGACAGCCGAGGCTGGGTCGAGGTGACCCGGCTTGTTTACACCCCGTCTGATACCGTCAAGTGGGATTCGGTGCGTCCCGGAGACGGCTCTCTGCACGCCCGATGTTATCTGCTGGATACCCCGGATCGGGTCCAGGACGTCGTGCCGGTCGGCTCCAAGCCCGCCGACGGGCAGATACCGCATACCGAGTTCGTCGGCTTCAATATGCAGGGTCGCCTGGTGGTGACGGAGTGGACCACCGACGGCGATGACGAGGCGTTTCGCCTGAAGGATTACGATGTCATGAACCGGCTCGCCCCGGCGCGGCAGTTCGCTCCGAAGCTTCCGCCGGATGCCGTTTTACGCGAGGTGATGCTCTCTCCCAGCGGCAGGCAACTGGCCTGGCTGCTCTCGCGTCCGACGGCCGCTCGTATGGAGATCTGGATCAGCGACTGGATGGGGATGGACTTCCAGCAGGTCAGCAGTCGAGAGGTTGCGCTGGGCAAGCCCGAGGAGATGGGAAAACTGCGCTGGACGCCCGACGAAAAACGCGTCAGCTATCTCTATCAGGGCGCGCTCTATACGGTGTCCGCACCGGCCCCGCCGCCCCTGCCGAACCCGAACGAGATCCACTTCGGGAGCACCATCCCGAGGAAGCTCCCTGCTGGACAAGACCGTCCCGTTGCGCTATACTACCCGTAACATTACGGGGCGCAAGGAGAGACGAGGTGCAGACTTTCGGAGTAGGGATGGTGGGGTTCGGGTTTATCGGGAAGGTGCATAGCCATGCGCACCTGTCGCTGCCGCTGCTGTACGATCCACTGCCCGCGCGGACGCGACTTGTGGGGGTCTGCACGACCTCGGAGGGGAGCGGGCGCAAGGCGCAGGAGCAGGCGGGTTTTGAGTTCGCCACCACCGATTACCAGGCCCTGCTGGAGCGCGACGACATCCACCTCATCCACATCTGCACGCCCAACGATGCCCACTATACAGTGATTATGGATGCGCTGCGGGCGGGCAAACACATCTATTGCGACAAGCCGCTGGCCCTGAACGTCGTACAGGCGGAGGAGATCTGCACCCTGGCCCGCACGGTCCCCACCGTCCAGCAGATGACTTTCAACTACCGCTTTGTGCCGGCGACGATGCGGGCGCGGCAGTTGATGGAGCAGGGGTTCCTGGGCGACCTTTTCCAGTTCCGAGCGGCGTATCTGCACGCCGGGTATATCTCGCCGGAGCGTCCGTTCTCCTGGCGCACCGACATGGCGCGGAGCGGCGGCGGAGCCATCGCCGACCTGGGCGCGCACGCCATCGACCTGGTGCGCTATCTGGTTGGCCCCGGCGTCCATGTGGGCCGAGCCGGAGAGTTTGCGGCGCTCCGTGCGGAGCTGCAGACGGTCATCCCGGAGCGGCGTGACCCACGAACCGGCGCGATGCGGATCGTCGATGTGGACGACATCGCCTACGCGCAGTGCCGCCTACAGGGCGGCGCCACCGGCGCCCTGGAAGCCTCCCGGTTGGCGACAGGCGTTCAGGACGAACTGCGCCTCGAACTGCATGGCTCCCAGGGAGGACTGAAGTTCAACCTGATGGAGCCGAACTGGCTGGACGTCTACGATGCGACGAAGCCCGAAGCCCCGCTTGGCGGCGACCGGGGCTATACGCGCATCGAGGCGGTCACGCGCTACCCGAAACCCTATGCGCTCGGCGCGACCAAAAACACGGTCGGCTGGCTGAACTTCCACATCCAGAGCCTGTTCGATTTTGTTGCCAACGTCGCCCGCCATGCGGAGGGAGAGCCCATGGCGCCCCACTCCCCCACATTCACAGACGGGCTGGCCGCACAACGCGTTATCACTGCCTGTCAGCAATCCTCCGCTCAGGATAGTGAGGTAGCCGTTGCAAACTCATGAGAAGCGGCGGCGCACTCTATTCCTGGCTCCATAATACTCCTTCTGCTCCCTCAAGAAAACCCCTCGCCCGGCAATAATCCTATGGGAAGTATCCGCAATGATACTTGCTCGATAGCTCCAACTCCGTAGGGAACACAAGAAGGGGATGCATCGCCATGCGCTGGTTCGCTAATCTGAAAACGGCCTACAAGCTGGCCTCTGGGTTCGGAATATGTTTGGCCCTTGCACTGATCGTGGGTCTTGTCTCGCTTGCGCGTATCTCTCAACTCGGCCAATCGACACAAAAGTTGTTTGTGGATGAAAAGATAACGCGTTTTGCAGGCGAGATCAAAGCGGACATTTATCAGTTCCGGCTGGCAAAGAAAAACTTCCTCGTCGCAAATTCCGATCAGGAGAGAGCCAAATGCGAAAGCCAGATGCAGGCGGCAGCCGATTCCTATAAGCAGAGCGTTGCGGGTATCAAGAGCCTGGTTTATATCGAGAAGGGGCGTACCGCAGTCAAGACCCTGGAAGATACTTGGGCTGAATGCGAGCCGCTCAATCAACGGTCGCTGGATCTGACCCGGCAGCACAAAGACAAGGAGGCGATGGCCCTCACCACCGGGCCGATACGTACTCTTATGGACAAGGCTGTGGCGACGATCGAGGATTTCCTCACCTTCAAAGAGAAGCAGCATCAGGACGATAGCAAAGCGACCGAGACCATGATTTCCCAGACCGTCTTCACTGTCGGGGGCTTGCTGACCCTGGCGGTTTTGATGGGCGTGTGGATCGGCTGGTATGTCAACCGCCTGATTACTCGCTCCCTGACTCAGGTTTCCGAAAGAATGGAGACCCTGCGAGCCAACTGTATGACCAACCTGGGCAACGCGGTCACCGCGCTCGCCGAAGGCGACCTGACCGTTACCGTCGAACCCACGACCCAACCGCTGGACATCGCCACCCAGGAGGAGTTCGGCAAGATGGCGGCCACCTTCAATGGGATATTGGCGCAGACCCAGGAAACGGTCCAAGCCTACAACCGGGCGCGGCAATCGCTGTGTAGCCTGATCGGAGGCGTCGCCGAGAGCGCCGAGGCGGTTGCCGGAACCAGCGAGCAACTCGCTTCCGCCGCCGAACAGACCGGCAGAGCCTCCCAGGATATCGCACGCTCCATGCAGGAGGTCGCCCGCGCCGCCGACCAATCCGCCTGCACCAGCCAGGAGATGGCGAAGGGCAGCGAACAACAGGCCCGCTCCGCTTCCGAGGCCAGCATGGAGATGACACAACTCTATTCCGCCGTGGAGCGCGTCCAGACGAGCGGGCAGCAGCAACAGGAAGCCGCAAAGCTGGCCGACGAGGGAATGCGCCAGGCCTCCCAGGCTGTCGAAGAGGTCGCGCGCTCCTCCCAACAGATGGCTACCGCTGCCCGCCAGGCCAATCGCATCGCTCAGGAGGGAAGCCAGGCCGTCGAACAGACTGTGGCCAGCATGAGCCGCATTCAGGCGCAGGTTCAGGCCTCTGCCGCCAAGATCGAGGAGCTGGGCGAGATGGGAAAGGCTATCGGGGCCATCGTGGAGACCATCGATCAGATTGCGGAACAGACCAACCTGCTGGCGTTGAATGCGGCCATCGAAGCGGCGCGGGCGGGCGAGCATGGCAAAGGCTTTGCGGTGGTGGCCGATGAGGTACGCAAGCTGGCGGAGCGCTCCACTGAGGCGACCAGTGAGGTGAGCATCCTGATCGGGAAAGTGCGCAACGGGGTGTCGGAGGCGGTTGGTGCGATGCAGGCCAACAGCAGAGAGGTGAGCGAGGGAGCGGGCAAGAGCCAGGAAGCGGGGAAAGCGCTGCAGCAGATCCTGGAAGCGGCACAGGCCGTGATGGCGGAGGTGGAGAATGTGTCCGCGATCGCCGAGCAGATGGCGGCCTCGGTGGGAGAGGTCACCGCGACGGTGGCGACGGTACGTGAGGCCGCGGAGGAGAACGAGCAGTGGATGCGCTCGATGGCCTCGGGAGCCGGCAAGGTCTCCTCGGCGATCACGTCGGTGGCTTCGATCAGCGAGGAGACAGCGGCGGGAGCGGAGCAGATGAGCGCCTCTGCGGAGGAGGTTTCGGCGTCGGCTCAGAATGTCTCGGCCGCAGTCGAGGAGCAGAGCGCAAGCGTGGAGGAGATGACGGCCTCCGTCAGTGAACTCAACAGTATGGCGGCACGCCTGAATGAGATGGTCAGCCAGTTCCGGCTGGAGGGGGCAGCAAAACAGCAAGCTCCGAGCGCTCTCCTGAAAAACAAGCGGCGCAAGGCCGCCTGACCGCACAGAAGGCGACGAACATAAGACAGCCCGAATTTAGTCGGGAGGGATAATCCCCGGCCTCTCAAAAAGGGCAAGCCGACTTTCGGCTTGCCCTTTTTGTCGCCGTCACGACCTGAACTTTTCGACGTTCCCCTGGAACTAAAGGG
>DATGIG010000146.1:0-2878 GCA_035295825.1 Chthonomonadaceae bacterium
CGCTCCGACCGGCGTCTCCTATCGGATCCGCAAGGCGATGATCGGGGGCGCATGGTTTGCCGGACACGCGATCACGGATGCCGAGTTCACGTATCCTGCGCAGAACTTTGTCGCCACGGAGTTCGCCGCATGGCACTACGATCGCAAAACAACCCTCAATCAATACCCCATAGACACGAACTTGCTCAACCTGAACGCCGTCTTCGTGGATGGCCATGCCAAGCTGGTCAAGGGCAAGCAGTGGCGCATCAATAGTCCGAAGATGAACATGGGCTGGGACTTCCCCGAACCCCATGGCGCCGACCTCGACTGGTTCCTCAGTTCCGACAACTACGCCCCCTGTCCGCGCTGCAACGTAGCCTCCCCGGATACAGGGGATGCGAAAGACATCGATTAAGTGCGACCGGCTATCGGGGCGAGATCCCTCTCGTCCCGATAGCCGTATGAGGAGAGAAGCGATTTGAAAAGACAAGTTTCACCGGCGATCATCGCTGCCGCGGTAGTTGTGCTGGTCATTGTGCTCGGAGTGTTCTTCTATCGGCAGGTCCTCTATACGGAACCGACCCCGCGCCCGAACCGGGGCGTCAGCATGGATACGACGAGCCCGAATACTTCGGGGCCTGCCAATCCTGGAAAGTAGGAGCACCCGGTAATCGTGGCACTCAAATTTCGTGGCGTCATGGCATCCCGGTCCGAGCGCCCTCCTATGCGCAAGGCGTCCACGCGCCTGCTGGTCGCCTGTACGCTCCTGCTGCTCGCAGCCGGCGTATGGGGCGCGCTCCTGTTGGGTTTCGCTTCGCCGGAACGTCGGCATCTTGAGGCAGGCATGGAGTACGCGCACCGGAGCCAGGGACAGCAGGCCGAAGGGGAGTGGCGAGAGGCGATACGTCTGAACCCGAATAGCCTGGAAGCCTGGAACTATCTCGGCGAATACTACGCCGCAACCCACAACTGGCCCGCTGCCGTCGAGGCGCTGCAACAGGTGGCACGCCTCAAGCCGGATATACAGGGCGTCCATGCGCGCCTCGCGGAATGCCTCCTCCGATCCGGCGATGAACAGGCTGCCTACCGCGCCGCCGATGAGGCGCTCACGCAGGATCCCAACGATACGGCGGCCCTGGCGCTCTTCTGCGGTCTGCTGGAGCGCACGGGCGAGACGACACGGCGCATCGACCTCCTGCGACGCCTCAGCCGACTTCAACCCGACAATGCCGATGCCGGGATGCAGTTGGCAGAAGCGCTGGTCTCCAGGCAGCTTTATACCGAGGCGCTTCCTGGCGTGGAAGCGCTGTTGCAGCGCGATCCGAACAACATCGAAGCCTTTTCGCTGCGCGGCATGATCATCCTCAACACCGACCCGTCACCGCCGGGCCTGGCGCGCGCCGAAGCCGACCTTCTCCGGGCGCTGCAAGAGAAGCGTTTTGCTCCCTTCTCTCACTTTCAGCTCGGTAAGATCAGCATGCTGCAGGGGCAGGCCGGTAAGGCGGTGACGCACCTGCAAGCCGCCGCACAGGCCCTTCCGAACCGACGCGAGGTCTTTTTCGAACTTGCCGATGCCTACACGCGGATGGGGCAGGCACAGGAAGCCGCCCACGCCCGGCGCCGGTTCGAGACGCTGCGCCAGGAGGAGGCGCTGATAAGCACGCTGGAGAAGCGCTGCGCTGCCGACCCGGCGGATTTTGACGCTCACCTGCAGCTTACGCGCCTGCTGCTCCAACGCAGCGACTATCGCAGCGCCCGGATCCACCTGGACAAGGCCAGGGCGCTGAGACCCGATGATGTCGACGTTGCCACCTTCCAGCGCCAGCTCTCCGCCTTGAGTTACCGGCAATGAGGGCTGCTTCCATATTCCGCTTCCCGGGTTTCAGGGCGGGACTCCGGCTCGTCCTGATTCCGCTTGTATTATATGGCTGCGAACACAATCGTCCGGCTCCGGATCCTCGTGGCGCTGAGGCGCAGGTCGTCCCATCGCGCAGCGCTCACACAGCCTCAAAGCCCCTGTTCGAGGATGTTGCCGCACGCGCAGGCGTGCGGTTCACCCACACGAACGGCGCAGACGGAGCGTTCCGCTTTGTGGAGTTCAGTCCGGCGGGTTGCGCCCTGTTCGACTACGACAATGACGGCTACCTCGACATCCTGCTCCTCCAGTCCGGTCCTTCCGGCCCTTCGCTGGCCCAACGCCCCCACTGCGCACTCTATCGTAACAACCGCGACGGAACCTTCACCGACGTGACGGCCGGGAGCGGGCTGGACACCGACCTGGGATATATTCAGGGCGTCGCCGTCGGGGACTACGACAACGACGGCTGTGACGACCTGTTCCTTACCGCTTATGGCGGCAATCACCTATTCCATAACGAACACGGCACGGGCAAGTTCACCGACGTGACCCACAGGATGGGGCTGGATAAGGTTCACAGCGCCGGCTACGCGACGAGTGCCGCCTTCGGCGACTACGACAACGACGGTAAGCTCGATCTCTATGTCTGCTACTATGCCGCCTGGACGCTGGAGAAGGACAAGCTCTGTCTGAACGAGAGTAAGCTGCGCGACTACTGCTCCCCCGAACTCTATCCGCCGGATACCCACCGGCTGTATCACAATGATGGCGACCATTTTACGGATGTGAGCGAGAAGGCGGGCATCACGAAGTCACGGGGGAGGGGGTTGGCGGTCGCGTTTGTGGACTACGACGGGGATGGGCGGCAGGACATCTTCGTCGCCAACGACCTGACGCCCAACATGCTCTGGCACAACAACGGCGACGGCACCTTTACCGACAGGGCCGCGCAGGCGGGAGTCGCTTATGGCGATGAGGGGGCGCTGATGGCCGGAATGGGCGTTGCCGTCGCCGATTACGACCACAGCGGGCACGAGA
>DATGIG010000147.1:0-8528 GCA_035295825.1 Chthonomonadaceae bacterium
AAGCTCTGGGATATCTCCACGCGGAGCCTGGTCAAAACGCTGACGGGACCTACAAACTCCGTTCTGACCGTCGCTTTCTCAAGAGATGGTAAGATGCTGGCCTCGGGCAGTTGGGATAAGGCCGTGATCTTATGGGATGTCGCCACAAAACAGCGTATCGCGACACTAAAAGGCCATACCAATGCGATCACGGGTATCGCTTTCGCTCCGGATGGCAAGACACTGGTCAGCGCCAGCCAAGACCAAACGGTCAAGCTATGGAACATGGCTACACTACGGGAGATAGCAACGTTTCGATACACCGCCCCGGTAGGGTCTGTGGCGTTTTCACCCGATGGAAACACCCTTGCCGTGGGGCTGAGTAATAACACCATCTACCTGCTCAAGGCGGCTTCCATGCAGCAGGTTAACGAGTACGAAACGCATTGACGGCCTCCCATCGCTTAGAAGCAATATGAATGTCGGGATGGGAACCGAGCGGGGGAAGAGGCAAAAGTAGAGGGCGAACGCATACAGATTGCATGCATTCGCCCCAGTGTTGTGCTATCGGGTCGGGGGAGCCGAGCGTTAGCGGCCTGCGCCACCTGCACCGCCGCCACGGTTACCGCGACCACCGCCGCCGAAACCACCGCCCGGTCCACCGAATGTGGGCTGCGGATGCTCTTTCATGTACTTGTCCAGCGCGGACTTCTGCGTGGAGGTGAGGAGCGCGACCGCCTTGTCATGATCCTGCTGCCGGTCCTTCTGCATCTGCTGCATCAGCGCCTGCATCTTGGTCTGGTCCCCCTGTGCTGCCTGGAACTGTGGCCGCATGCTCTGCATGGAGGTTTGTGCATCCGCAGCGATTTTGGCGATCTTGGTCTTCTGGTCCGAGGTCAGGTTCAGGTATTCCAGCGCTCCGATCGGGATGTTTACGGCGCGATAGGGCTGAAGACCCTGGATGACACCGGGTACTTTCGCCTTCTGATCCGCCGTAAGGATCCCCTCGATGCCCTGAGTGGCCTGCTGGACAATCTGCTGTCGCTTCTCGCGGTTCGCCTGTGCGGTCTGCTGATCAGGCCGGGGGCTGCCGGGCGCCGGGGTCAACGGCTTGAGGTCCGCCTGCATTTTGTCCTGAATGCTTTTGATTTTGGACTTCTGATCGGCAGATAGTTTGAGTTCGGACGCGAGCAGGCCGGCGGGGACGGACGCCACCGTCATTCCGCCGCCACGGCGCTGACCGCCGCCCTGGCCGCCGCCGAAACCACCGCCTGGGGCGCCGCCAGGACGCCCGCCGGGCTGGCCTTGCGCAAATGAGGTGACGCTTACGGCTGTCATCAAGACCGCGGCTGTCAGGATCAATCCGAGTTTACCATAACGCATTGTTTCTAACTCCTTGGGAAAGTGGGCCGTCTCCTGTTGGAGCCTCCTGCCGGGCCGGTCTGAATGTCGAGGCCAAAAGCGTTCGGGTGGAGAGCAAGAGGAAGACGCACCTGGTTAACACACACTTACTCGACAGGATAGACGAAGCTAAAGCCCAAAGGTTTACCGGTAAATCCTATTTCCTGCTCAAGCGGATCGAATGCGCTCCCGCGCCGCTTACGTGCATCCGCCCCAGGCCCTGATTGCTCACCGTTAGGGGAACTGCCGCCTTGTTGTCCACGCTGACCATCCAGCCCCCATTGCCGTCCAGATTGGCCAGGTAGAGATCGGTCTGCGCCGTAGTCGCCGTCCAGTGGACCGTATAGCCCGCTTCCAGACTGCTGGCTGCGGCCAGCAGTTTGAACATGTTCGGATTGTACACGGCGGCATGGTTGGGCGCGACGGTCTCAGGGGCCGTGCCGCTGTTGCGGGCGCTGAAGAGCGCCAGGACGTCGTTGTGATGGCTGCGGGAGATCAGTGTGCCCTCAACCGCCTCCCCCGCGCTGCTCTTGATGAGCGTATTGGTGAGTTGCGGGCCATTGTCGTAGACCTGAACGACGTTCAGGAAGGTATCCCACTGCTGCTCCGTGGTGGGTGCGATCCGCACCTGCCAGTGGAGCTCCTCTTTATGGACATAGACCGGGAAAGGGATCTTCTGCTCGTCGTAGGCCCGGCGGTCATGAGCCTCCGGCAGCAGGGTGTTCACGCGCACGTTTTGCCCCCCGGCGGTCTTCCAGGAGATCATATTGGTCGTTAAGGTCGGCTGGACCGGAGCGTGGATCACCCACTGCTTCAGCGCCGGAGCGCCGTTGATCGCCTGCTTTTCCGGAGGATAGTAGCGGTTGAATCCGTTTAGTTTCGCAGGGTTCTCGGCATTGGTGCGGTCGAAGATCACGATGGTGTCGGAGAGCTTGTCGTTGCTGGGCAGATACAGGATGCTCCGCGTCCACTCGTGCAGGAAGGTCGCGGGGGGATCGTAGTACCTTTCCCGGACAACTTGCCCGCCCGTCGTTCCGACCTGGTAGGCATAAGCGCCCTGTGGGTCCACCTCCGACGCGACCGGGCCGCGCGCCTCCCGCATCGCGCCCATCCCGGCGAATACCATCCCATTGACGGCCATGCTGCCCAGCAGGTTCGTCTCGAAGTACCCGATAGGATGCGTGATCGCCCACTCCCCATGCCGGTAGAGCTGGTAGTCGCCGATGTAACCGATCTCATGGTCCTCGTTCGAAACCGGGGACATATGCGAGCCGAACAGGCTGCTGTTGGGGCTCCAGCCATCGTGCAGATACTGTATTCCCCGCCCGAAAGCCACATAGCCCTTCGGCAGTACATTGCGCCAGTCGGCGGCAGGAGCATAGGGATTGTAGAAGAGCCAGAAGCGCGAGAACGGA
The DNA here is from genome assembly GCA_035295825.1 of Chthonomonadaceae bacterium. Taxonomy (GTDB): domain Bacteria; phylum Armatimonadota; class Chthonomonadetes; order Chthonomonadales; family Chthonomonadaceae; genus DATGIG01. Next base: position 2,796 of record DATGIG010000147.1, read on the forward strand.
GAGGAGCCAAACCCATACTCGCCCTTCCACTGCGTCTGCTCCTGAGTGAGCTTCTGCAGGTAGGGGCCGACGGCAGGGTTGTTCTGGGTGAGCCCCGCCAGCATCCCCGTCAGTGTGACCCGAATGGGGATCCAGAGCTGGCGGTCGTGCTCGACGTCGCCCCACTGGTAGGAGCCGTTCCCGTCCGGCGTGTGTTGGTAGAGGTGCGCCAACGCCAATTGTGGCAGGAACGCGGTGATCTCGGGGAAGTAGTCCTTGCCGGTCGCCGTCCGGACGCCCTCCGCACCGATAATCAGCAACTTCATCGTGCCCAGGTTGTAGTCCGAGCTTTCGACCCCTACCCCGCCCTTATCCATCTCCACATAGTGGCTGACGGCGTTGCGCATCGTCTGGCGGTTGCTCCCCGTTGCGGTCAGACCGCCCACATTGAGCGGAGCATTGGCGGTCGGTTCCCGCCAGGTGGCATTGAGGAAGGTTCCGGCGCGGGGATTGTCGGGTCCGGTCGCCAGGTCCATAAAGGCCAACCCGAAGTAGTGCCCGATGGTGACGTCGCAGTCGCCGAGGCGGGTGTTGCCCCAGGGGCAGTCGGGCGCTTTGCCCAGGACGATGTCGGAGATCCAGTTGAGCCAGTTGATGTAAGCGGTCCTCTGAGCCGGGTTGAGGGCGGGATAGAGCCAGTCGTACATCCAGACGTAGCTGATGAAGTCCTCGCGGGTCTCGTTGAGGTTCATATAGGGCAGCTTCTTGGCCTGTATCCAGGGTTCGACCTTGCTCCAGGCGCGCTGCGCGTACTTGACGTCCCCGGTCATCTGATAGGCGATGGTCCCGTAGTCGCCGATGTCGCCGTAGCGCGGCACGCTCCCATCCGCCCAGCCCTTGAGCTTGATCCACCAGGGGTTCTTCTCCGCGACCATGCGGTTCCAGACGGCCTGGCGCTGGGGCGTCCAGAGCAGGCGCGGGGTCCTGCCCGTGGGCGAGGGGGCGGTCGCCGCCTGGCCGAAAGCATGCGCCGGAGCCAGCAGCGCGACCAGGAGGCAGAGCCACACGAGCAGTGCGTATGGTCCTCGATATCGCTTCGCCGAGAAGCGTACAAAATAAAATGGAAGGGGCATGGGATCTTCTCCATGTTCAAAAAATATTATGGTATCGCCGTCTTCTGGAAGCGCTGGCGATCCGCCTCGGAGAGGTGCGCCGAGGCGGCAGGCTGCGTGAAGGGCCGTAAATCCGGAGCGTCTGCAAAGATGCCGAACATCGGCACGGCGAGGGCATCCTCGCGGTTCAGCGGCGAGAGGCCCAGCAGCACCTCGATGGTGCGCAGCAGGCTGAGTTGGTCGTAGCGGTCGCTGACAACGGCGTGACGCTTGACCCACGGGCCGACCGCCAGCGCCACCGTGCGCGTCGCATCCACATGGTCGGGGCCGTTCTGGGCATCGTCCTCGGTGACCAGGATCAGGCTGTCCTTCCAGATCGGGCTCTGCGCGATGGTCTCGATGATCCGGCCCAGAGCCGCGTCGTTCTGGGCGACCAGTTGGTCTGGCGGGAGCGGGGTGGTGCTGGCACCAGCGGTATGGTCGTTGGGCAGCCAGATATACTGGAGTTGTGCCACACGCCCCCGCTTCACCTGCTCTGCGAAGTCGGCCTTCCAGGCGGTGAAGCGGTCCAGGTCGGAGGTCGCCAGATCCCAGGAGCGGTAGTTGAAGGGATAGCGGGCCAGATACTCCGCGAAGCGCTCCTTCAACTCAGGCTTCTCGTTCAGCGCCGTCGCGAGGCTCTGGTCGCCGCACAAAAACGACGAGAAAGCCTGAAGGAACTCCGGTTTCTCCAGCAGGGCGCGCGCCTCCTTCGGGGTGTTCGCCTGCCCATAGTAGGGCTGGGCGAACTGATAGAAGATATTACCCCGATCGGTCTGCGAGGCCAGCGCCATCATCTGGGCGTAAAACTTCTTCGCGATGTCGCTGTCCGGCCCGAACGCGTCCTGGATGAGGGCATAGCCGCGCGTGTAGAGGTAGTAGTTTTCGCCGTAGATGCGGTAGTCCACATGTTTGGCGTCCAGCGCGTCCCAGAGATAGGCGGGCGAGGTGACGGCGGGCACGGTCCCGAAAGGGTAGGAGCGGTAGCGTCCGGAGTAGGTGGCGTTGCCGATCCACTCCAGGAAGGGGCTGGCGTAGCCGCTGGTGGTGAAGCTGTGGCCCAGGACGCTGATCTCGCCATCGGCAAAGTAGTTGTCGAGCGTCACGAACTCCTCCGCCAGGCGGTGGCCGTTGGGGGTGATGTCGCGCCCGAAGAGCGTCAGGAAGGGATCGCCATTGGCGAGGGGCAGGTCGCCCAGCACCTGGTCGTAGGTCCGGTTTTCGCGCACGATATAGAAGATATGGCGGATGGGAGTGTTCTTGCGCGCAGGGCCAAGAAGTTGGGGAGCGCACATTTCCACCACTTGTGTCCAGGTTTTCAGTTGGTCTTGCTTGGCGGTGTCCGCAATCGGAATGATCTCCAGCGATCCTTTGAGCAGGGTCAGCACATAGTCCGGCCCATTCTTGGGGGCGGGAGCCGGATTGGGGCCTTTGGGGTTGGGGCGACGCGAGCGGATGCCCTTGGCGCTAAGCGTCAGGAGGCGGTCTCCATCCACCAGCACCTTGGTTGGATACCAGCCTGTGGGCAGGAGGCCCAGGCTCTTCCCCGAATGTTTGTCCAGTACAGCCACTGCGTTGGTGTTGGCGAGGGTGACATAGAGCCGGTCTCCCCCGACCGCGCAGGAGGTCGGCGCGCCGCCATACTTCGTCCTATTCGCGCTCAGGTTCCAGGTCGCGAGGACCTTATCCTGTTTTGTATCCAGAACGGAGATACTGTCGGAGTTGGCATTGACGACATAGAGCCGATCCCCATCCAGGGCCATCGCTTCTGGCGACCGTCCGACGGTGATCGTATGGAGCGACTGGAGCTGTTTATCGCATACCTGGATCTTCCCCTCGCCCTGCAGGGCGACATAGAGTTTGTCTCCGGCGAGTTGCAGCGCATAGGGGAAGTAGCCGGTCGGCGCTTCCCGCTCGATGGCTCCGGTCGCGGTATTGAGGATCGCCAGCCGACCTGCCTTATACTTGCCGCTCTGAAAATCGGCGGGCGTGTCTCCCGTGACCAACGAGGCGACCACAAGGTGGGTAGCATCCAGCGGGACCAGCGGACCGGCATAGCCGTTGACGGTATAGGTGCGCACGGTCTCCCACTGGCGGTTCACTCGATAGACCTTCTGGCTGATGCCGCCGCTGATGTAGAGGTCGCCATCCTGCCCGACCTGAGCCGAGGGGAAGAGCGCCTCGAAGTGGAGTATTTGTACGACTGTGCCCGCAACGGGATCCACCACCGAGACCTCCGGCTGCTCCTGCCCGGAGTAGTAGCCGGTGTTGAGGACCACGACAGCTCCGGCATAGGCTACCGCCTCGTAGGGGAACCGCCCCACCTCCACGGAGCTGCCCGCCGGGGCCAGCTTCCAACCGTTCGGCAGGGGCACTACCAAGTCAAAGGCCCCCTGTGTTTGGCGCACACTGGCGATATGCGCCTGCGCCTCCGCATACGGCGTCTTTTTGAGCGCCTCCCATAACTCGCGGTTCAGCCGCTCCTCATCTCCAGGCGCGTCCACGTCTATATCAGCGCCCTTCGCCGGAGGCTGGGCCATTGCCGGACGCCCCGGCATCAGAGCCAGGAGGAGAGAGAGTATCAGGAGACCTCGCAACCATTTCATAAAATGGACACCTTCCTATGGTGTAGGGGACGTGAGCATATAGACGGCAAAGGTCGCCAGCCAGTGCTCTCCCACATAGTCGCCGCTGGCGACATGGGGTAACGCGGCCTCCGCGTGACGCAATGCGGAGGCTTTCAACACCTCACGGGTTGCAGAGCCGGGCGGCAGCGCCGCCACGATGCTGCGCATGCACCAGGCCCGGCTCAGGTTCAGGCCGTCCAGATGCACCATCTTGGGGTCGCTGCGGTCGGAGACATGCGCCGGCTCCAGCAGTGTGGAGGCTTGGCCTGCTGCCACGTCCGGCAGGAAGCGGGCGAACCAGCCCTGGAACACCTCTGTTGGCAGCACCCGGCGCATCAGGTCCGCTTCCATCAGCGCAGGCGACAGAAAGTCCTCGCCGCCCGGCTCCCAGCGGGAGGGATAATCCGCGTCGGCGAGATAGTAAGTTTTGCTCCGCTCTTCGACCAGTGTCGCCAGGGCGTTATGCCCAACCGTGCGGGCATAGTCCCAGGCGAACGCCAGCCCGAACGCCGTATTGGGATGGACGCCGGTGCGGATGGGATAGTTCTGCTTCGGCAGAAAGCTCAGATACCGCGCGACGACCGCTTCGGACAGCGGCTGTAAATGCTGTCGCCAGCGCTCTCCTTCCGCATTGTCCCATCCACTCAACGCCTCGTCCAGCTTCAGCAGCCAGGCCCAGCCGTAGGTGCGCTCGAAGGACTGCCGCTGCGGCTGCCGGAAGTAGGCTGCCTCCGCCAGCAGGTTCTCCTGGGTCAGGTTGGCATTCAGCGCCTCCCGGGCGGCAGGGACTTCCGGCAAGTCCGGAAAGCGCCGCAGCAGGTGTACCAGCAGCCAGTGCCCATGAACCGCAGAGTGCCAGTCGAAGCAGCCATAAAAGGCCGGATGCAGCGCTCGGGGCGTCTGCACTTCCTCGGCGCTGTGCAGCACGTGGTCCAGCTTGTTGGGATACTCCCGCTGCAGGGACTTCAGGACCAGCCGGGCGAACGACGACGCCCGTTCTGCGGTCAGTTCGAGATCCGAAATGCTCATCTGCCGAGAGCAACCTGTTGCGCCGCCCGCTTACCGGGCGCCAAGGCCACATCGGCGGCGGGCTGAATATGGATCTGGGTGCAGAGCACAAACGTCTTGCCGTTGACCTCGTAGGTCAATTCGCCGTACATGGCGGAGTAGCCCTTGGCTGGCGCATCCAGATGCCCGGTCAGCCCATTCTTGCCGGCCTCCATCGGCTTGGAGGTCCACTTGGAATCGCGGAAGTCCTGGGTATCGGCGGAGGTGAAGTAGATTTTGCCCGACTTGGGTTGCGGCGTGCTGGTGACGGTCAGGTCGGCGCCGGCTTTATTCGCCTTGTAGCCCCACTTCATCTGCGGCCAGGCCGCCTGCTCGGCGACCGTGTTGGCGAACGCGCCCACAGTGCTGAGGACGCGTAACTGCGCATCCAGCGCATCCAGCCCATGCCCCACATTCGGGTTGTAGAGCACCCACTTCGGGCCTTTCAGGGCGTCCCAATAGAGATTGAGCGAATCCTGCGACCAGTAGCGGTCGTTGGTCCCCAGGACGATCAGTTTCGGCAGCGTCAGGCGGTCCAGATAGCTATAGGGATCTTCCAGTTGGACCAGCCGCTTCCCCTCCTTGGTGTCCATTTTCTGCATGATACCCGCCTCGGTGTAGGCTTCGATCTGTTCGCTGGGCTTGCCGTACGCCTTGAGTTGATGGGGCATCTGCGCGGGCAGGTTCAGGGTGTCGATCACCATAGGGGCGATGGCCTTGACGCGCGGATCACCGCTCGCGCCCACCAGCCAGGTGGTCCAGCCTCTTTTGGACGCACCCGTAATCAGGAACCCATCCACGCTGGGCTGTCCGTCCTGCTTGGTAAACTCCTGGACGGCGTCCATCGCCTTCAACACGGCCTTGGCCATCGGGAAGTGGAGCGGCCAGGTCTCATCGCCCGTCTCCAGGAACTTCTGCCAGGTGTAGAC